>DASUBP010000122.1:0-20932 GCA_035763205.1 Gemmatimonadales bacterium | reverse complement strand
CTCTGCCGGCGCCCACTGATCGAGAAGACCCGCTACCACGTTCCCTGGCGCGGGGCCATGTGGGACGTGGACGTCTTCGACGGTGAGAACGCCGGGCTGGCCGTGGCCGAAATCGAGCTCGAATCTGTCGGCGCCCCGGTGATCCTCCCGCCCTGGGTGGGCCTCGAGGTTACGGATGATCCTCGATATCTGAACGCCAGTCTCATCCAGCGGCCGTTCATCCGATGGTCCCATGACGCCTGAGACCGCGCCGGCGGGCACGCGAGGAAGCGTCGGCGAGCTGCTGGGTCTGGATCATTTCCGTCTGCCGGCCACGATGCATCGAGCGGGCACTCCCGGCGAAGTGCTCATGCGCCGCGCCGGCCTGCCGGTGGGGGTCGCCGTCTTCGCCTTGGTGTTGTCCTTGCCGCGCCCGGAGGGCCTGCCGGCCGCGGGTCAGGCGGCGTTTGCCGCCTTCGCCTTGGCCCTCGTCTGGTGGGTGACGGAGCCCGTTCCCACCCACGTCACGTCCCTGACGCTGATGGTGCTGCTGGTCGTCACACGGGCATGGGACGCGACCCACGTCATGGGGGTGCTTGGGCTGGACGTGATCTGGCTCAACATCCTGGCCTTCATCCTGAGTGCGATGCTGGTCAAGACCCGGCTCGCGAAGCGGCTGGCGCTGGCGCTGATCCTGCGATTCGGCAAGCGTGCGAGCTGGGCCCTGGGGGCGTTCGTGCTGCTGCAGCTGGCCCTGGCCCCGCTGATTCCGGCGACGGCCGCGCGGGCCGCTCTGACCCTGCCGTTGATGACGGCGACCGCTGCCATCTATGGCTCCACGGCCGCCCATCCCACCAACTTCGGGCGGAACCTGTATCTGCTGAATCTCACCGCCATCAGCATTCTCTCCTCGACGGTCATGACCGGCAGCGCCGCGAATGTGATGGCGGTCGGGTTCCTGCAGACAATGGCCGGTCACCGGGTCTACTACACGGACTGGCTGCTGGCCAGCGGGCCGGTCGCGGTGTTGGTGGTAGTGGCGGCGTGGGCGCTGGGGCCTCGGGTGGTGTTCCCTCTGGGTCCCAAGGACATGGCTCCGCAGGTGGCGGGCGGCCTGAGTCTGGTACGGGCCGAACGGGACCGGATGGGGCCGCTGAGTGGGTCGGAGAAGAAGGCCATCGCCATCTTCCTGCTGGTCATTGGGCTCTGGGCCACGGACCGCTTTCACAAGGCCTGGTTCGGGATCGAGCTGGGGCCGTCACTGGCCGCCATGATCGGGGCGGTAGTGGCATTGTGGCCGAAGATCGGAGTGCTCGAGTGGGACGAGACCGAGATCCCGTGGCACCTCATGATCTTCAGCGCCGGGGCATACGCAGGGGGACTCGCGCTGGAGGAGAGTGGCGCGGCCGCGTGGGGCGTGAAGGGCATCTTTGGCGGGCTGCCCCTCGACCGGGTGGCTTTTGGCTGGACCTACGCGGCGGTGCTGGCGGTGATGCTGTACAGCCATCTGTTGTCGACGTCGAAGACGGTTCGGACCGTCATCATGATCCCCACCATCATCCTGCTGGCACGGGGTCTGGGATGGGAGCCGGCGAGTCTGGCGCTCCCGGCGGCCTTCACGATCGACTGGGTGATCGGCCTGCCCATCAGCGGCAAGCCCAACGTGATCCTCTTTGCGACGAACCAGTATTCCGCGCGGGACAACCTCAAGTACGGGCTCGCGGTCTGCACCGCAGGGTACGTCCTCCTCCTCATCGCCGGCGCTACCTGGTTCCACTGGCTCGGGTTGACGCCGGCGTTCTCCGCGACGCCCTAACGCTGTCCTGCTTCTTCCCCCGGATGGGCGGGAGATGCCGTGACGGCACCGCGCCGAACCTCGGGGTGATTGATTTGCCCGCCCAGGTTGGCCGTCCACGCGAGCAACGCCGAGGCGCCGAGGGCCAAGGCCAGGACCGTCCCCTTCATCCAGCGGGCCAGCGCTCCGAAACGGGGCGGGATCAGCAGCGCCAACAGGGCAGCGGCCGCGGCGAGGCCGGTGAGAATGGTGGCGACACCCGCCAGGTCTTCGTGGCGGTCGACCAGCGCTTCGGGTGCATTCGCGAGGGCGTCGGCGGCGGGTTCGCCCGTCAGGAACACGACGATCGCCGCGAATCCTGAGAAGACGAGAACGTAGAGGGCCGTGTGCGTCAGCTCCTGCCGGCGCCAGAGGGCCAAGGCGAGCAAGAGGGTGCCGAAGACGGCGCCGAACAATGGGGCGTGATTGAGCAGCAGGTGAATGTGGGGCCAGTTCATGAGTACCGCCGGTCAAGGGATCCCGAGACGCACGTGGGCTCCTCTAAGTAATTGGCCGACCATGAATCGGCTGTGAAAGGCAGCGTAAGAAGCCTTTCTTTACGGTGGACTCCGGCTAGTATGCACCCCTATGGATCAGACCCCAGCGGGCGGAACGGCTGGAGAACTGCAGGCGGCGGCGCTCCTCGCGGCGATCACCCTGGGGCTCGCGGTGCTGTGCGTCTTCCTCTACCGCCGGTACCGGAAGCCCTTCCTCATCTGGTGGGTGGCGGCGTGGGGCCTGTATCTGATTCGCGGCGTCGTCATCGGGGCGTTTCTCGTCACCGGTGAACGCCCGCTGCTCTATCTCCACCAAGTGGTGACGGGCTGGACGGCCCTGGCACTGCTCGCGGCGGCCCTCGTATTCACGCGTCCGCGCCAATGGCGCCTCGGTTATGCGGCGGCGATCCTGCTTCCGGTGGTCTGGGCATACGTGACGATTTACGTATTGAACAATTTCCTCCTGGCCGCGGGCCCCACGGTCTTGCTCCTGAGCGGCGTCACACTCTGGACGGGCTGGATCTTTGCGCGTCACTGGCGCAACGTCCGCGCGCCCGGTGCCGGCATGCTGGCCGCGACCTTCTGCCTCTGGAGCCTGCACCACCTCGACTACCCGATCCTTCGCGCGCGCGGAGCCTGGAGTCCGTGGGGATACTACCTCGACATTCTGTTCTTGCTCGCCACGGGGGCGGGAATTCTGGTTCTGGTCGAAGATGAATTGCGCTCGGAGCACGCGGACCTGACCGGACGTCTCGCCCGCCTGTCCGCCGGTCTGCTCGAACAGTATGAAGCCGAGCGGCGCCGGTTGTCTCTCGAGCTGCACGACGAGACCGCGCAGGTGTTCACGGCCGTGAAGCTCCAGCTCGGTGTTCTGCGCGAGCAGTCCGACCGGGCACTGACACCGGCGCTCACGGAGATCGACGGCCTGGTCGACACGGGAATCCAGAGCATCCGGCGCGTCACCAACCAGCTGCGGCCTTCGCTCCTGGACGACCTGGGTCTCTTGCCCGCGTTGCGTTCCCTGGGGGACGATTTCGTCAAACGCTCGGGTGTCCGACTGACCATTGAGGCGCCACCGACGGTCCCGGAGGTTTCGACACGCGCGGAGCTCGCGCTGTTCCGTGCCATGCAAGAGGCGCTCGCGAATGTGGTCCGTCACGCCGGGGCCACCCATGTCCGGGTCGGAGTCATTCCGGACGGCCCGCGCCTCGCCTTGGAGGTGGAGGACGACGGACGTGGCCTCCCCCCCGGCTTCGACCTTGAGCGGGGTGAGCGCGAGGGGCATCTGGGGCTCGCGGGGATGCGCGAGCGCATGGCGGCGCTCGAAGGGGAGTTCTTCATACGGGCCGCCGCGTCGGGAGGGACCCTGGTACGGGTGGCGGTTCCCTGCGCGGAGGAGCCGGCGTGAATCCCATTCGCGTGCTGGTCGCCGACGACCACTCGGTGGTGCGGGAGGGTCTGCGCCACGTCCTCGCCGGAGTGTCCGAGCTGACGGTGGTGGGGGAAGCCGGGACAGGGCCTGACGCGATGGCCCTCGCGGCGACCGCGCGGCCCGACGTCGTCCTGCTCGACTTGACCATGCCGGGAGCCGGCGGGCTCGAGGTCCTCCGGCATCTGCGAACCACCTTGCCCGACATCCGGGTGCTGATCCTGTCCGTGCACGACGACCCCGAGTACGTGCTCGAGAGCGTTCGAGCAGGGGCACACGGGTACTTGCGGAAGGACTCCAGCCCGGCGGAGATCCGTCAGGCGATCCGGGCCGTACATGCGGGCGACGCCTACTTCTCTCCACCGGTCGCTCGTCATCTCACTACGGCCCTGCGGGACGGGACGCCGCCCGCGCAACCCGAGGCCGATCTCGGCGAGCTCACATCCCGGGAGCGTGAGGTCCTGATCCGGGTCGCGCGGGGGCTGACCAATCGTGAAACGGCGGCGGAGCTCGGCATCAGCGTCCGGACCGTGGAAGCACACCGCGACTCCCTCATGCGCAAGCTGCGGATTCACACGGTCGCGGGATTGACGCGCTTCGCCATCTCGCAGGGCCTCTTGCCCGCTTCTCAGTAGCAGTACGGTGGTAGGATTTCGAATGGTCTGTGAGGCGCGCTTGGCATAGAATCGCGCCATGTCGTTGTCCTGCATCGGGATCAATCACCGCACGGCATCGGTGTCCCAGCGTGAGCGAGTCGCTCTGGGCGTCGAGGCCCAGCGGCGCTGGTTGAATGCTCCCGAGACGGTCGCTCATCGGGCGCGGGCAGGCATCGCCGAAGTCACCGTACTGTCTACCTGCAATCGCACCGAGCTCTACGCGGCGCACAACGCGCCTCCATCTCCCGATCTCCTCCGCGATCTCTTCTTCTCACTCGCCGACCTGCCGGTGAGCGACGTTGCGCCGCATCTCTACGAATTCACCGGTCCTGACGCGCTGCGGCATCTGTTCGGCGTTGCCTCGGGACTCGATTCCATGGTACTCGGCGAAGCTGAGATCCTGGGACAGGTGCGGACCGCCCGCGAAGTCGCTTGCGGTGAGGGCGCTGCCGGCCCCGTTCTCGACGCAGCCTTCCGCGCCGCGGCGCAGGCCGGGCGGCGCGCGCGAACCGAAACCGGGATCTGCCGGCTCCCCGGAAGTGTGGCGACCGAGGCTGTCCGGCTCCTGGCGTCCGTCGCCGGCCCACTCGAGCACGTGTCCCTGTTGATCGTCGGCACCGGGAAGATGGGGCGGGTGGTGGGCGAGGCGTTCCGGAGCCGGGGCGGGGAACGGATCTCGGTCATCAGCCGCACGCGTGAGCACGCCGACGAGCTGGCCAAGGAATGGAAGGGCATCGCGTTGCCGTGGCACGAACTGCCTGCCGCCGTACGCGGCGCGGATGTGATTCTCTCCTCGACCGGCGCGCCACATGCCGTGCTGACCCGGGAGCTCGTCGACCAGGCCATCGGACCCCGGGGCGACGGCCGGCGACGGGTGATCGTGGATATCGCGGTCCCCCGTGACGTGGAACCCGCGGTGGGATCGTTACCGGGGATCGTCCTCTTCGACATCGACGACCTTCAGCTCCGGGTCGGACAGAACCTGGAGCACCGCGGCCGTGAGGTGCCCGCCGTGCAACGGATCGTCGAAGAGGAGGTGCAGCGCTTCGACGCGTGGCTTCGGGCCTGGAGTCTGCGGCCCGTGCTCGCGGGCATGCACGCCCGGGGCGAGGCCATCCGGCAGCGGGAAGTGGCACGCATGCTCCGCCGGCTGGGTCCGGTGCCCCCCGCAATTCGCGAGCAGATCGAGTCGTTCTCGCGGACGCTCGTCAATCAGCTCCTCGATGCGCCCAGCCGGCGTCTCCGGGAGGCGGACGATCCCTCCCGCGCCGAAACCTTCGGTGCCGTCACCCGCGAGCTGTTCGGCCTCGACGGCCGGGACGCCCCGGATGACCGCGGACCGGGTGACGCGAATGCGGAGGTCGCATGACCGCGGGCCTGGTCACGCTTCGGGTGGGGACGCGGGCGTCGGCACTGGCACGGTGGCAGACGACCCGCGTGAGCGAGGCCCTCGAGCGGCTCACGGGCGTTCCGTCGCACCCGATCGTGATTTCCACGACCGGCGATCGCGCGCTCGACACCCCGCTCCCCGCGCTCGGCGGGAAGGGAGCGTTCACGGAGGAGCTGGAGCAAGCCTTGCGCGACGGGCGGATCGATTTCGCCGTGCACTCCCTCAAGGATCTCCCGGTAGTCGACCCGGCGGGGATCACGGTGGCCGCCATCCTCTCCCGTGACGATCCACGCGACGTCGTGATCGCGCGGGAGGCTGGATCCCTCGCGGACCTTCCCTCCGGCGCGGTGGTCGGCACGTCCAGCAACCGGCGCATGGCGCAGATCGCCGCTCTCCGGCCCGACGTGACGATCCGGCCCCTGCGCGGGAATGTCGATACCAGGGTCGGGAAAGCACTCCAGGGAGAGTATGACGCGATCGTCATCGCCGCGGCGGGGGTCCAGCGCCTCGGACTCACTGCCCACATCACCGAATACCTCCCCTTCCATCAGATGCTGCCCGCACCGGGACAGGGAGCGCTGGCGGTGCAGTGCCGGGCCGACGACGACGCGGTGCGGACCCTGTTGATGGTACTCGACGACCCCGCGGTCAGAGTTCCGACCACCGCCGAACGCGCGTTTCTGTCCGACCTGGGTGGCGGATGTGCGGCACCCATCGCCGCGCTGGGAGAGTCGTTCGAGGGCGAAGGCCGTCGACAGCTCCGCCTCACGGGCCTGGTGGCCTCCCTGGACGGGCGCCGGGTGGTGCGAGCGACACTCGAGGGCGAATGGAACGGCGGTGAGGCCCTGGCGCAGGCGCTCGCCGAACGAGTGACCGCCGGCGGCGCCAGGGCGCTGCTCTCATGACCGGTCCCAGAGTGCTCGTCACCCGGCCGCGCGCCCAGTCGCGGGACCTCGTCACCGCGCTCGAATCGTGGGGAGCACAAGCCGTGGTCTTCCCGACGGTGGAGATTCTGGCACCGCGGGACTCCGCACCCATCGACCGGGCCCTGATCCACTTGCCGGACTACGACTGGGTGGTCTTTACCAGTGCCAACGCCGTCGAGGCCACGTTCGACCGGGTCGGCGGTACGCCCCTGGAAGGTCCCAGGATTGCGGCGGTCGGTCCGGCCACGGCGGCCGAGATCGGACGTCGCGGCGCGCGGGTGGACTTCGTGCCTTCGGAATATCTGAGCGCGCGGCTGGGCCTGGAGCTGCCGGACGTCGACGGACGGAAGGTGCTCATTCCACAGGGCGATCAGGCGGGGACGGCTCTCCTCGAAGCACTGATCCGGCGCGGCGCGCGTGTCGATGTGGTCGAAGCCTACCGGACCGCACCACCCGAGCATCCGGATCCCGGGACTCTGGCCGAACTCGCCGTGGGTGTCGATGCCGCGATTTTCACCAGTGGATCCGCCGTGCGGCACCTGTTCGCGCTCCTGGGGGATGACGGCGCGCACCTGGCCCTGAGGGGAGCGGTGATCGCCTGTATCGGCCCGGTCACCGCGGGGGTGGCGCGCGCGCTGGGGCTCGAGGTGCACGTCGAACCCGCCGAGCACACGGTCCCCGCCGTCGCGGAAGCCCTGCGCGTGCGTCTCGCCGCATGATCCGGTTGCGTCGGCTCCGTGCGTCACCGGGGCTCCGGAACCTGGTGCGGGAGACGCGACTCGATCCCGCGCAGCTCATCTATCCGCTGTTCGTCACCGCGGCGTCGGGCGAGCCGCGCGCCATCGCGTCGATGCCCGGTGTGTCGCAATGGCCGGTCGCCCAGATAGCCGCTCAAGCCGAGGCCGTGCACCGCGCGGGGCTCGGCGCGATTCTGCTGTTCGGCATCCCGCGCACCAAGGATGCGACCGGCACCGGGAGCTTCGACGACCACGGCGTGATCCAGGACGCGGTGCGTGCGATCAAGGCGGCGGTCCCCGACCTGCCGGTGATCACCGACGTGTGCCTCTGCGAATACACGGAGCACGGCCACTGCGGAGTACTCAATGGCGCCGGGAAGGGGCGGGTGCATCCCGAGCTTCCCGAGGGCTATGTCTTGAACGACGAGAGCGTGGAGATCCTCAAGCGCGTCGCGGTCTCTCACGCGCGGGCGGGCGCGGACGTCGTGGCACCCTCCGCCATGCTCGACGGGATGGTCTCCGGCATTCGCGCGGCACTCGATCAGAACTCGTTCAGCCACATTCCGGTGCTCTCGTATTCCGCGAAGTTCGCGTCCGCTTTCTACGGCCCCTTTCGCGAAGCGGGCGGAGGAGCGCCGAAACAGGGGGACCGGCAGTCACACCAGCTCGACATCGCCAATGGCCGCGAAGCGCTCCGGGAGTCCGCGGTCGACGTGGACGAAGGGGCCGACCTCCTGATGGTGAAGCCGGCCCTTGCGTACCTGGATGTGGTCCGCGAGACGCGGATGCGGTTTCCCGATCACCCGCTCGTCGCTTACAACGTCAGCGGTGAGTACGCGATGGTGAAAGCCGCGGCGGAGCGCGGGTGGCTCGACGAGCGCCGGGCGGTGCTGGAGCACTTGACGGCGATGCGCCGCGCCGGTGCTGATCTGATCATCACCTATCATGCGCGCGACGCCGCGCGATGGCTGACGGAGTAGCCCATGGCCGAAGACACGCACCGCACCTTCAACCATTTCTCCCTGCTGCGGTTCGACGCGCAGTACTGGAGGCAGGAGCCGAAGGCCCGCCGTCAGGCGGTCTGTGCCGCCCTGGAAGCCCTCCGGGGAGGCGTGGACGCCCTTCATCTATATCAGACGTTCGGCGTCGAGGCGGGCACCGATCTGCTCGTCTGGACCGCCGTGGATGACGGAGATCCGGCGGTCCCCGCTCGTTACTTCCCGCATCTGGGGCGGGCGTTGGCTCCGATTCGTGAGTTCGCCACTCTGACCACCGCGCTCTGGGGCTTCACCCAGCCGTCGCAGTACACCAAGACCAAGAGCCGCCAGGAGATCGATCCGTTCACCGCAGAGCGGTCACCCTACCTCGTGATGTACCCGTTCACGAAGACCTCCGACTGGTATCAGAAGAGCCGGGAGGAGCGGCGCGACATGATGCTGGAGCACATCAAGCTCGGGAAGCAGTACGAAGACATCACCCAGTTGCTCCTCTACTCCACCGGGCTTCAGGATCAGGAGTTCGTGGTGGTGTACGAAACGGCCGATCTGACGCGCTTCTCGAATCTGGTGACGGAGCTCCGCAGTACGCAGGGCAGGCCCTTCACCGAGCGGGACACTCCGCTGCATGCCGCCGTGCATCAGGCCGACTGGGGCACCGCCTCCCAATGGCTGTGACGGCTCCCAGCACCTCGACGCTGCTCGCCGCGGCGCGGCGCGAACCCGGCCGCCCGACGCCGGTCTGGTTCATGCGGCAAGCCGGCCGGTATCTGCCCGAGTACCGCGCCATTCGTGAAAAGCATTCGTTGCTCGAGATCTGCGCCAACCCGCAGCTGGCCACCGAGATCACGCTGCAGCCGGTGTGGCGGTTGGGAGTGGACGCGGCGATCGTCTTCGCCGATATCCTCCTGCCGCTGGTCCCGATGGGACTCGATCTCGCCTTTGTGGAAGGCGAAGGGCCCGTCTTGCGCAACCGCATCCGCGGTCCGGCCGATGTCGCCCGCCTGGTGGACACCAACGTGGCCAATGCCCTCGCCCCGGTGGCCGAGACGGTGAGGCTGGTGCGCGGGGCTTTGCCGCCGACCATTCCGGTCATCGGCTTCGCCGGCGCGCCGTTCACCGTCGCTTCGTATGCGATCGAAGGGGGGTCCTCCCGTCACTTCGTCGAGACCAAGCGGTTGATGTACGAGCATCCCGACGCCTGGAACGCCCTGCTCACAAAACTGGTGCGGGTGCTGGGGGAGTACCTCGCCGCGCAGGTGGGGGCGGGGGCCGACATCATTCAGGTCTTCGACAGCTGGGTCGGCGTTCTGAACGCGGATGACTATCGGCGCTACGTCCTCCCGCATACCCGCGCCCTGTTTACCCAGCTTGGGCTCCTCGGCGTCCCGGTCATCCACTTCGGTGTGAACACGGGTGAGCTGCTGCCCCTGCTCGTGCAGGCGGGGGGGGACGTCATCGGTCTGGATTGGCGGATCGGACTCGACGACGGCTGGAGGCGCATCGGATTCGACCGTGGAGTGCAGGGGAACCTGGATCCCGTGGCGCTGTTCGCGCCACCCGCCGAGCTCGAGGCGCGGGTTCACGACATCATCGCGCGGGCCGAGGGTCGCCCGGGCCACATCTTCAACCTTGGCCACGGCATCCTGCCGACGACGCCCGTCGATGCGGTGCGCCGGGTCGTCGACCTGGTGCACACCCTGACGGCATGAGCGAGCCGTTCGGCGTCCTCGTCATGGCGTACGGAGGACCCGATGCGCTGAGTGACGTCGAGCCCTATCTGCTCGACGTTCGCGGGCACCGGCCCACCCCGGGCCATGTAGTGGAAGAAGTCCGCCGGCGGTACGCCGCGATCGGCGGGAGATCCCCCATTCTCGAACGCACGCGGGCACAGGCAGGGAGGCTGGAGGAGGCTCTGGCGGCGCGGGGCCGTCCCGTGCCGGTGGCGGTCGGCATGCGGCACTGGAAGCCGCGGATCGCCACGGGACTCGAGGAGCTTCGAGCCCGCGGAGTCGAACACGTGGTGGGACTGGTGATGGCGCCGCACTACTCCCGGATGTCCATCGAGCTCTACTTCCGCAAGGTCGACGAGGAGCTGAAGGCGCTCTCGTTCGTCGGCATCGCGGACTGGCATTTGCTCCCGGGATACGTCGCCGCCGCCGCGGATCGCGTGCGGGACGCGCTGGAGCGGTTTCCGGCCGACCGCCGCCACGAGATCCCGGTCATCTTCTCGGCCCACAGTCTTCCACGGCGCATTCTCGAGTCCGGGGATCCGTATCCCGATCAGCTGGCCGCGTCGATGCGCGCCATCGTCGCACGGATCGGCAACGGCGGACTCCGGCATCAGTTCGCGTTTCAGTCGGCGGCCCTGACGCCGGATCCCTGGCTCGGGCCTGACGTGGGGACGGTCCTGAAGGACCTGGCCGATGCCGGGGAGCGCAACGTCGTCGTCGCGCCCATCGGCTTCACGTGCGAACACGTGGAGGTGCTCTACGACCTCGATGTGGAGCTGAGATGTCAGGCGGGGGAGCTGGGAGTGCATCTCGAACGGGCGGGCATGGTCAACGACGACCCGCTCATGATGGCGGGGTTGGCCGACCTGGTGCTCGACACCGCCCGGCGCGAGGGGTGGTCATGACGCGGGTGGCGGTGATCGGCGGGGGTATCGCCGGACTCGCGGCTGCTCAGCGACTGGTCGAGGCGCGGGTCTCCTGCACGGTGCTTGAGCGGGATCATCGGCCCGGCGGCAAGATCGTCAGCCAGTCGGTTGGGGGCTTCCTGGTGGAGGGTGGCCCCGACTGTGTTCTCTCGTCCAAACCCGGCGCTGTAGCCTTGGCACGGTCGCTCGGGATTGACGGTCTCCTGCATGGAACCGACCCCGCGCACCGCGGGACGTTCGTCAAGCGACAGGGCCGCCTCCATCCGCTTCCCGAAGGCATTACCGGACTCGTCCCGTCGCGCATCGCCTCGTTGCTCACCACCCGTCTCCTGTCCCCCACCGGCCGGATCCGGGCGGGACTCGAGGCGTTCGTGCCGCGTGGCGGGGGCGGGGATGAGAGCATCGCCCAGTTCGCTTCCCGGCGGTTCGGTCTCGAAGCCTATCAGTGGGTCGTGGAGCCGCTGCTGTCGGGAGTCTACGCCGGAGATGGGGAACAGCTCTCGCTGTCGGCCACCTTCCCGCAGCTCGTGCGCGCCGAGCGCGATGCGGGAGGCGTGCTGCGCTCGACCTGGCGGAAGCGCGGTGTGCCGCAGGGAGAGCGGGGCGGATTCCTGTCGTTTCCGGACGGCGTCGAGCATTTGGTCCGTGCGACGGTGGCCAGACTTCCGGCCCAGACCCTGCGCCTGGGGGTCGGTGCACGAAGCGTCACGACGGAGGGCGACGGGTTCCGCATCCGGTGCGACGACGGAGCCACCGACACCTTCGACCAGGTCATCATCGCCACCCCGGCCCATGTCGCAGCCGAGCTCGTGGAAGACCTGAATCCCTCCCTCGCCATCGAGTTGTCGCGGATTCCTTTCGTCTCGTCCGCCACGGTCTCGCTGGGCTATGCCGACGCACCGGCATTCGGCGGATCGGGGTACGTCTGTCCCCGGGCGGAAGGCGGAGCGGCGGTGGCGGTGACCTGGTCGTCCAACAAATACCAGGGGCGTGCCCCCGCCGGTGGCGCGTTGGTGCGGGTCTTCCTCGGACGGGCGGGAGACGAAGGGTGGGTCGACGAAGCGGATGACGCGCTGATCGCCGAGGCGCGCCGGGAGCTGGAGAAGGTCTGCGGAGTCGTGCAGAAGCCGGTGCTCGCGCGGGTGTTCCGCTGGTCGCGCGGGCTCCCACAGTACGTGATCGGCCATCTCGACCGGATGGAGCGGATCGCCGCCTGGTTGCACGGCTTGCCGGGCCTGCATGTGGCGGGAGCTTCGTACCGGGGTGTCGGCATCCCGGATTGCATCACCTCCGGATGGGCCGCCGCCGACCAGGTGCTCCGCTCCCTGCGGGTGCCCGCCTGACTCCCTCGCGTTCGGCGCTCCTCTTTGAACGGGCGCAGAAACTGTTTCCGGGAGGCGTGAACTCGCCCGTCCGGGCGTTTCGCGCGGTGGGTGGGCAACCCGTGTTTCTGGCTCGCGGTTCGGGTGCCACGGTGGAAGATGTCGACGGACGCAGCTACATCGACTACGTCCTGTCGTGGGGACCACTCATCCTTGGCCACGCGCATCCGATGGTCGTGCGCGCGGTGCAGGAAGCGGCACTCGAAGGCACCAGTTTCGGCGCGCCGACACCCCGCGAAGTCGAGCTCGGGGAGCTGATCAGGACTCAGATGCCGGCGCTCGAGCTGATGCGCTTCGTGAACTCCGGCACCGAAGCGGTGATGAGCGCGCTGCGCGTGGCGCGCGCGTTCACCGGGCGCTCCAAGATTCTCAAATTTGAAGGGTGTTATCACGGACACGCAGACGCCTTGCTGGTGAAGGCGGGGTCCGGAGTCGCCACCTTGGCGCTCCCTGACTCGCCGGGCGTACCCAGCCTGACGGCCGCGGAGACGCTGGTGGTGCCGTACAACGACCTGCCCGCGGTAGACCGGATAATGGTCGAATACGGCAAGAACATTGCCGCGGTCATCGTCGAGCCGGTGGCGGGGAATATGGGTGTGGTGCCGCCCGAGCCTGGATTCCTCGGAGGGCTTCGGGACCTCACGCGGGGGGCCGGTGCCTTGCTGATCTTCGACGAGGTGATGACCGGATTTCGCGCGCATCCGTCGGGCGTGCAGGGGATGACGGGTGTCACGCCCGACCTTACCACGCTCGGCAAGATCATCGGCGGCGGCTTGCCCGTGGGAGCTTACGGCGGCCGCCGCGAGATCATGGAGCTCGTCGCGCCAGCCGGTCCCGTGTATCAGGCGGGCACGCTCTCCGGGAATCCGCTGGCGATGGCCGCTGGGCTCGCGACGCTCACGGAGCTCGGTCGCCCCGGCGTCTGGGACTCCATCGCCAAGACCACCGCGGACCTCGTCGAGGGCCTGAACGGTGCGGCGCGATCCGCCAGGGTGCCATGCGTCGTCAACCGGGTGGGCGCGATGTTCACTCTGTTCTTCACCGATCACCCGGTGCGCAGCTGGGATGAGGCTCGGCGCGCCGACGTGGCCCGGTTCGGAGCGTTCTTCAGATCTCTCCTGCAGCACGGTGTGTACTGGGTTCCTTCCCAGTTCGAGGCCGCCTTTCTGTCGGCCGCCCACGGCCAGGGCGAAATCGACCGAACGGTGGAGGCTGCTGGCCGGGCGCTCCGGGTCATCTGACGCCGACCTGACGGCCGAAGCGACGTCCGGTCCCGCCGACATTAGATTCGCCGCATGCGCGTACTCGTCGTCGAGGACGACCCCCAGCTGGCCGCTCTCCTCCGCGAGGGATTGCGGGAGCAGCGGATCGATCCGGTTCTCGCCACGACGTTCGCCGATGGACTCGAACGGGGCCGGGGCACCGATTTCGACGTCGTGATCCTCGATGTCCGGCTCCCCGGCGGCACCGGATTCGATCTCTGCCGGCGTCTGCGGGATGAAGGGGTCGCGGCGCCCGTCCTGATGTTGACCGCCCTGGACGCCGTCGACGACCGCGTCCGCGGTTTGGAAGCGGGGGCGGACGACTACCTCACCAAACCCTTCGACTTCCGCGAGCTCGTCGCCCGGATCAAGGCCCTGGCCCGGCGCCGGCCGTCGGTCACCCCGGCCGTTCACAAGATCGCCGACCTGACCGTCGACCTTTCCGCGCGGACGGTGTCGCGCGCGGGCAAGGCGATCACGCTCACGGTCAAGGAATTCGCGCTCCTCGAGCTCTTCGTGCTGCATGCGGGCGCGGTGGTCGACCGGGCTGCGATCACGGCGCACGTCTGGGATGACAACCACGATCCCTTCGCCAACGTCCTCGACGTCCTGATTCGCCGGCTCCGCGCGAAGATCGACGATCCGTTCACGCCCAAGCTGATCGCCACCGTTCGCGGCGCCGGATACCGCCTCGGATGAAGCCGCTCACCCGCCTGCGGCTCCAGCTCACGCTGTGGTACGCCGGCGTCCTCATGCTCATCCTCCTGGTGCTGGGATTCGGACTCTTCCGCGCCATCCGACACCAGATCTCCCGCCAGCTGGACCTGTCCCTCGAAGCGGCGGCCCACTCCCTCGAGCAGGCGGCGCGTGTTCGCGAGGTGGAACGGGCCCAGACGCGCGGCCCCGTCGCCGACGCGGTGGAGGAGCTCCACATCCCCGATCGCACCTTGTACTTCTTCGACTCGGCCGGTGGCGCGATCATCCCGTCCACGGTGCCCCCCGAGATGGCCAGCGTGGCACGGCGAGCCGCGCAAACGGGAAGTGTGAACCTGACGATCGACGGACCCGGTGATCACGACACCCGCGTGCACGCCGAGCGGTTCACGGGAGGTACCGGGACCCGGTATGTGGCGCTCGCCACCGCCGATCGCGTCGAGCTCGAAGACCAGTACGCCTCGCTCATCGAGACACTCGCCGCCGGAGCGCTCGGCGCCCTGGTGCTGGTGGCCGCCGGCGGCTGGTTCCTGGTGCGGCAATCCACCGCGCCCATCGAACGCTCGATGGATCGGATGCGGCGCTTCATGGCCGATGCCGCCCACGAGCTTCGCACACCCGTCACGATCCTGCGTACCCGCGCCGACCTCGCCCTCGATCAGGCCCGTGACCCCGACCGGGACACGGCCCTCCTGAAGGCCGTCGCGCGGGAAGCGGGGAGGATCGGGGCGATCGTCGGCGACTTGCTCACGTTGGCCCGGGCCGATGCGGGCGAACGCCCGTTGGCTCGGGAGCGGGTATTTCTGGACGATCTGGCAGCCGATACGGTGAACGATCTGCGTCCCCTCGCCGACCGGCGTGGTGTGACCGTCGCCGTCGGGTCGTTCGAGGAATGCGCCGTCCGCGGGGATCCCGTCCCCCTCCGGCAGCTGCTTCGCATCCTCCTGGACAATGCGATCAAGTTCACGCCGGCGGGTGGGCGCGTGCGGATCGATGCGAGTGTCGAGAAGGGAACGCCGACGGTGCGGGTCGTGGATACGGGCATCGGGATTCCGGCTGACCAGCTTCCGCACGTGTTCGAGCGCTTCTACCGGGGTGAGCAGGCCCGTCGCGCCGGGGAGGGGAACGAAGGAGCCGGGCTGGGACTCGCCATCGCGCGCTGGATCGCTGACGCGCATCAGGCGAAGATCGACATCTCCTCGAACGGCTCCGGCACCGAAGTCGTCGTGCGGTTTCCCGCCGAGGTGTAAGCCTCCCGTAAGGGGAAACGGATAGCTTGCGGGCCCTATGCGCCCGGTCCTGGTCTTCCTGCTTCTGCCGTGTTCTGGCCTTTCGGCGCAGACGCCTCGCGCGGTGTCCCGCGCGGATGCGGTCGCGTTCGCGCTGGCCCACGGACCCCGCGCCGCTACCGCACGCGCCGACTCGGCCGCTGCGTACGGCGATCTCGCCGCCGCCCGGGCGTTCGCCAATCCGTCGTTCTCGGCCACGTACACGAAATCGGTGCCGCGGTACCACTACATCTTCGACATTCCGATCGACTGGCCGTGGCTGCGCGCGCCGCGCGTCGGCGCCGCCGGCGCCGGAGCGGAGGCGGCGCGTGCGCGGTTCACTTTTGAAGTCGCGGCGGTGCGCTTCGATGCCGATACGGCGTACACCGTCGCACTCGCGGCTCAGGCGCATGCGCGGCTTTCCCACCGGACAGCAGGCGACGCCGACTCACTCTTGCGGGTGGCGCGTCTCAGGCGCGATGCCGGGGACGCGAGCGAGATGGATACCCGGCTTGCGGAGATCAACGCGGGGGAGCTGGCGAACACCGCGGCCGAAGATTCGCTCGCGGCCGTCGCGGCGCTCGTGAACCTGCAGCTCGTCATGGGACTTCCTGGGGACTCGGCCGTGGTGTTGAGTGATTCCCTCCAGTTTCCCGACACCACCGGGGACCAGATACCCTCGTTCCCCCTGCCGGTACTCGCGGCGCAGGCTGAGCTGACGGCGGCTGAACGGTCGCTCACACTCGCGAAATCCGTGAACCTCCTCTCCCCCAGCTTTCAGGTGGGCGTCGAACGGGGAGATCCGACCGGGTCGGAGCCCGGCGCGCTCCCGACCTTCGGGTTTGCGCTCCCCTTGCCGCTCTTCAACTGGAATGGCGGCGCGATCACGCGCGCACGGGCCGAGCGCGATGCGGCGCAGATCCGTCTGGATGCGACGCGGCGCGCCGCGGCCGCGGAGCGAGCCCGCGCCGTGGGGGAGCGTTCGGTGGCGCTGACCCGAGCCCACCGGGATGCGGGGCTGGTGGCGAGTGCGGATTCCGTGGCCGCGATGTTCCTCCAGGCCTACGGTGAAGGAGCCGTCTCGTTGCCCGAGGTACTCGAGGCGCAGCGCAACGCGCGCGAGGCATTGGGCCGCTATGTCGACGATCTGGCGCTGGCCAATACGGCCGTAGGGTTGGTCAAACTCCTCGACGCGAACCGGGAGCATCCGTGAAACGCCTCGTGACACTGCTCGTCCTGATCGCGGCCTGCCACGGCGGAGGACACGAGGCGGATCAGCCGGCGGCGGCCCCCGTCGCCACGGCGACGGTGCGACAGGGACCCTTTACGGAAATTGTGACCGCCATCGGGACGGTCGCCCCCCGGCCAGGCCGCTATGCGGAGCTGGCCGCGCCGGCGCCGACGCGAGTGGCGCGCATTCTCGTGACGCCGGGACAGCGCGTCGCCGTGGGTGACACGCTGGTGGTGTTCGAGCAGGCGTCCTTCGACGCCGCGGCGCACGCCGCCGACGTCGCGCTCGCGGCCGCCCAGCACGCCGCCGACCGCGCGAGCCGGCTGGTGACCGCGGGGATACTGCCCAGGAAGGACGCCGATCAGGCCGAGCTGGACCTGGCCGCGGCGCAGACCGCGGCGGTGACGGCGCGCCGGAACGCCCAGCTGGCGGCCCTGCAGTCGCCCCTCGCCGGCGTGGTCACACGGCTGACGGCGGTCCTGGGCGGCCCCGCCGATCCCTCGGAGCCCGTCGTCGCCGTCGCGGATCCCGATGCCCTCGATCTGCTCTTCGCCTTGTCAGTGGATCAAGCGGCCCGCGTCCGTCCTGGCGATTCGGTTCTCGTCATGGCGGGAGATCAGGTGGGGGGCGACACGCTTGGGGCGGGGCGGGTTCGCGATGTGGGGGCCGCGGTGGATCCGGCCAGCCGCACCATCACCGTCCGGGCACATCTGTCGCGGGCCACACGCGCGCTTCGGATCGGGGAAGCCGTGCGGGGGCGGATTGCCGTCCTCACCGTCCCCCGAGCGGTGGTCATTCCCGAAGCCGCCCTGGTGCCGAATGGCGAGGGGTACGACGTCTTCATCGTCGATAGCACGGGGATAGCGCACCGTACCCCAGTGGTGTTGGGGGGTCGGAGTGACTCCCTGGCGGAGATCCGGTCGGGCGTGGCACCCGGACAGACGGTCGTGACCACCGGCGCCTACGGCATCACGGACAGCGCCCGGGTGGCTCCCGTCGCCCGGCCGGCCAAACCGTGAAGTTCTTCGAAGTCCTGTCGCGCCAGCGGCGGGTGATCTACCTGGCGGTGGCGCTGCTCACGGCCGCGGGGGCCTGGTTCGCGGTGGGGCTGCCGTCGGCGATCTATCCTGAGCTCGCGTTCCACCGCATCCAGGTCGTAGTGGAGGGCTCCGCGCTGGGGGCCCGGCAGATGGTCTTCAGTGTCACCCGTCCGCTGGAGGAGGCGATCAGCATCGTCCCCGGCGTGGTGCGCGTAGACAGCCGGACCATCCGCGGCGCGACGGAGACGTCGGTCTATTTCGACCCGCACACCGACATGACGCAGGCCTTGAGCTTGACGCGGGCGCGGGTCAACCAGGTCGAACCCACCTTGCCCGCGGGGCTCGATGTCCAGATCGAGCTCATGACGCCCTCGCTGTTTCCCATTCTTTCGTACAATCTCGAAGGCGGCGACCCCGCCACGCTGTACGACATCGCCCGCTACCAGATCCGCCCGGTCCTGTCGCGGATTCCGGGCGTGGGGCGGGTCATCGTGCAGGGGTCCGACGTGCACGAGGTCGAAGTCGTGGCGGATCCCGGGCGCCTCGCGGCCCTGGGGCTGACCTACGACGGTCTGGCCGCGGACATCCGGCAGGCCATCACGGTGCAAGCTGTGGGCCGGGTATCGAGAGACTACAAGCAGTACCTCGTCGTCACGGATCAGGAAGCCCGCTCGACGGAGGACGTAGGCGCGGTGGTCCTTCCCAACGGGCTCCGCGTCCGCGACGTCGCGACCGTCTCCCTGGGCACCGAGGATCACGTGCGGATCATCGCCGGGGACGGGAAGCCCGCGGCGCAGATCAGCCTGACCCGCCAGCTCGGCGGCAACACCCTGGACATCGCGGACAGCGCGACGGCGGCGCTCCGCGCGCTCGCGCCCGAGCTGCCTCCAGGTGTGCAGGTGAAAGCGATCTACGACCAGGCGGCGCTGGTGCGGGATGCCGTCCGGTCGGTGCGCGACGCGATGATCATTGGTGCGGCACTCGCGGTGATCATCCTCCTGCTGTTTCTCCGGCACGGCCGGATCACCGCCATCAGCGCCACCGCCATCCCTCTGACGCTGATCATCACCGTTGCCGGCATGCGGGCGCTCGGACAGACGTTCAACCTGATGACGCTGGGGGCGATGGCCATCGCCATCGGACTCGTGATCGACGACGCCGTGGTGATCACCGAGAACATCGCGCGACACTTGGCGCTGACGTCCGACCGCCGGCTCGCGATCCGCGAAGCGCTGCAGGAGCTGCTCTGGCCGGTGACCACCTCGACCATCACGACCGTGGTCGTGTTCCTCCCCCTCGGCCTGCTTACCGGCGTGGTGGGCCAGTTCTTCGCCGCCCTGGCGGCGACGTTGACGTGCGCGGTGCTGGTCTCGCTCGGTCTTGCGTTCACGATCATCCCGCTCCTCGCCGAGCAGTTCGTCACCGCGCACGAAGCGGCGCCGGAGAACGACCGGTCCTTCCTGGGCCGGGTCCATGCGGGGCTGACCCGCCTCACGGACTGGTACGGCCGGACGCTGGCGGCGGCCCTCCATCACCCTCGGCGCCTCGTGTTCACCCTGCTCGCGGTGGCCGCCACGGGTCTCGCCGGGTACCGGCTGGTGGGGACGGGATTTCTGCCCGAAATGGACGAAGGGGCGTTCGTGCTCGACTACTTCACCCCCGGGGGAACGGCGCTGGCCGAAACCGACCGTGAGGTCCGGATCGCCGAAGGCATCCTGGCCCGCACGCCCGAGATCGTGGGAACGTCGCGCCGCACCGGCGCCGAGATGGGTTTGTTCGCCACGCTGCAGAACTCGGGGGATCTGGTCGCGCGCCTGAAGCCGCAGGGCGAGCGCCCCCGGGACATATTCGCGGTGATGGACGCCGTGCGTGACTCGATCGGCGCGGCGGTCCCGCGCCTGCACATCGAGTTCGTGCAGATCCTGTCCGATGTCATCAACGACCTGGCGGGTGCCGCGAAGCCCGTCGAAGTGAAGGTATTCGGGGAGAATCTCGACACGCTCGAGGCCTACGCGCGCCGTCTCCAGAGTCCGCTGGAAAAAATCGAAGGCTTGGAGGACCTCTACAACGGGGTCAGCGAACCGACTGCCGAGTTGCTGCTGAAGGTGCGGGAGGGCGAGGCCGCGCGGATGGGGCTGACACCTGCGGAGGTCGGGGATGCAGTCAGCGGCGCCCTCCTGGGGGCCGACGCCGGCGAGGTCCATGCGGAGGACCGGCCGATCGGCGTGCGCGTGCGGGCGCCCGACGCGGTGCGCTTCGACATCGCGCGGCTGGCGAGTGTGCCGCTACTGGCGAGCGGGGCGACGCGGTCGACTCCTCTCGGTGCCGTGGCCGATTTCCTGCCGGTGGATTCGCGTGCCGAGCTCCTGCGCGAGAATCAGCAACAGATGATCGATATCAACGCCGACGTGAGCGGCCGCTCCCTGGGGGACGTGAGCCGCGATGTCCGGCGGGTACTCGCCGATGAGCCTCCTCCGGCCGGCGTTCGGGTCGTGCTCGCGGGCCAGTACGCCAACCAACAGGAAGCCTTCGGGGCGCTGGTGATCGTCCTGGCGCTCGCCTCGCTGTCCGTGGTGGGGGTGATGGTCGTGCAATTCGAGTCGTTCGTCGAGCCGCTGATCGTGCTGCTCGTGGCTCCGGTGTCATTCACCGGAGGCGTCGCGCTGCTCCTGGTGACCGGCACGGCGCTCAACGTGTCTTCGATGATGGGATTCATCCTGCTGGTGGGGCTGATCGTGAAAAACGGCATCATCCTGCTCGACTTCACGAGGCTGCGCATGCGGCGGGACGGACTGAATCTGGAGGCCGCTCTCCGGGATGCCGCGCGCGTGCGATTGCGTCCCATTCTGATGACGACGCTCTGCACCCTCTTCGGTCTGCTGCCGCTGGCCCTCGGCCTCGGGGCGGGGAGCGAGTTGCAGCGGCCGTTGGCC
>DASUBP010000121.1:0-2774 GCA_035763205.1 Gemmatimonadales bacterium | reverse complement strand
TCAAGAGCACTCGATCGTGATGATCCGCGGCGGCCGCGTGAAGGATCTGCCGGGCGTGCGGTATCACATCATCCGCGGCACGCTGGACTCGGCCGGGGTGACCGATCGGAAGCAGTCGCGCTCCAAGTACGGTGCCAAGCGTCCGAAGGCAGGTGGCAAGTGAGCCGCCGGAAGAAAGCCGTTCGCCGTCCCGTTCCGCCCGATCCGCGGTACGACAGCCAGACGGTGTCGAAGTTCCTGAACAACCTGATGGGCGCGGGCAAGAAGTCGATCGCCGAGCGCGTGTTCTACAACGCGATGGACCTGATCGAGCAGCGCACCGGGCAGCCGGGCGTGAACGTGTTCAAGCAGGCGCTGTCGAACGCCAAGCCGGCCCTCGAGGTGAAGTCCCGCCGCGTCGGCGGCGCGACGTACCAGGTGCCGGTCGAAGTGCGGCCGGAGCGCCGGACCGCGCTGGCCATGCGCTGGCTCATCACGTACAGCCGGTCGCGCCGTGAGAAGGACATGTCGGAGCGGTTGGCGGCGGAGATGATTCTCGCCTCGAAGGGTGAGGGCGAGACGATCAAGAAGAAGGAAGACACGCACAAGATGGCTGAGGCCAACCGGGCCTTCGCGCATTATCGGTGGTAAGACGCTAAGAAGCTAAGTCGCTAAGTCGCTAAGTCGCTAAGTAGGGAAGACCACACATACGCAGCCCATCCAGGGAGGCTCGTCTCCCGGATGTGAGCGGAGCGAGACCGGCCCGGGAATCCCGGGCGACACGGTCGCCCCGCATTTTTGCTGAAGGAAGAGGGATTCAGAGAAGCTATGCCGCGCACAACGCCACTCGACAAGATCCGCAACATCGGCATCATGGCCCACATCGATGCCGGGAAAACGACTACGACCGAGCGGATCCTGTATTACACCGGCCGGAACTACAAGCTGGGCGAAGTGCACGACGGCACGGCCACGATGGACTGGATGGAGCAGGAGCAGGAGCGGGGGATCACCATCACCTCCGCGGCCACGACGGCATTCTGGACCCGCTTCGGCATTCCCTACCGCATCAACATCATCGACACCCCCGGTCACGTGGACTTCACCGTCGAAGTGGAGCGTTCGCTCCGCGTCCTCGACGGCGCCGTGACCGTGCTGGACGCCGTGGGCGGCGTGGAGCCGCAGACCGAAACGGTCTGGCGCCAGGCCGACCGGTACCGCGTCCCCCGCATCATCTTCGTCAACAAGATGGACCGCGTCGGCGCCGACTTCGACCGCTGCCTCGCCATGGTGAAGGACCGGCTGGGCGCCAAGGCCATTCCGATCCACCTGCCGCTTGGCTCCGGCGAGCTGTTCACCGGTCTGATCGACGTCGTTCGGCAGGTCGAGATCGTTTATGACGACGAGACGCTGGGCAAGAAATACGTCGAAGGCCCGGTCCCGGAGGCCCTGAAGGAGCGCATCGCCGCCATGCGGCACGAGCTCCTGGAGATGATCGTCGAGCACGACGACGCCATTCTCCACAAGTATCTCGAGGGTCAGGCCCTCACCGAGGAAGAGATCCGCGCCGTCCTCCGCAAGGCGACGATCAACGGCGGCGTGGTCCCGGTGCTCTGCGGCGCCGCCTTCAAGAACAAGGGCGTGCAGGCCCTGCTCGACGCGGTGGTGGACTACCTGCCCGCGCCGGTGGACGTGGCCGCGATCCAGGGTCACCTCCCCCATCACGACGAAACGCATGCCGACCGCAAGGCTTCGGACGACGAGCCCTTCGCGGCCCTGGCGTTCAAGATCATGACCGACCCCTACGTCGGACGCCTCACGTTCTTCCGCGTCTATTCAGGCGTCCTGGCCGCCGGGTCGTACGTCTACAACAGCACGAAGGACCGCAAGGAACGCATCGGCCGTCTCCTCCAGATGCACGCCAACAAGCGTGAGGAGATCGAGGAAGTCCGGGCCGGCGAGATCGCGGCCGCGATCGGCCTGAAGGACACGCGCACGGGCGACACCCTCTCGGACGAGAACCATCCGATCATTCTCGAGGCGATGAAGTTCCCGGAGCCCGTCATCTCCGTCGCCATCGAGCCCAAGACCAAGGCCGACCAGGACAAGCTGGGTGTGGCCCTCCAGAAGCTTTCCGAAGAAGACCCCACGTTCCGCGTGCATTCGGACGCCGAAACCGGCCAGACCATCATTTCGGGGATGGGCGAGCTGCACCTCGAAATCATCGTCGACCGGATGAAGCGGGAGTTCAAGGTCGAAGCCAACGTCGGCCGCCCGCAGGTGGCCTACCGCGAGACCGTCCGGAAGCGCGTCGAGTACGTCGAAGGCAAGTTCATCCGCCAGTCCGGTGGCCGCGGCCAGTACGGCCACGTGGTCATCCACCTCGAGCCCGGCAAGGCCGGCACCGGCTTCGTGTTCGAGGACAACATCGTGGGCGGCGTGATTCCCAAGGAATACATCAACCCGATCGAGGCGGGCGTGAAGGAAGCCCTCGAGAACGGCGTCCTGGCCGGCTATCCGATGGTGGACGTGAAGGTCGAGCTGGTGGACGGCTCGTTCCACGACGTGGACTCGAGCGAAATGGCGTTCAAGATCGCGGGTTCGATGGCGGTGAAGGAGGCGGCGCGTCAGGCGCACCCCATCCTGCTCGAGCCGGTGATGGACGTCGAAGTCGTCACGCCGTCGGACTACATGGGTGACGTCATCGGCGACCTGTCGGCCCGCCGCGGGAAGATCGGCGGCATGACGCAGCGCGCCGACGCGCAGATCGTGGCCGCCAGCGTGCCGCTGGCCGA
>DASUBP010000120.1:0-5315 GCA_035763205.1 Gemmatimonadales bacterium | reverse complement strand
GGCCCGGAGCTCCTCCCGCATCCCCGCCACCAGCTCTCCCACGAACCCGAAGCCGAAGAGCACGAGGCCGGCGAGCACCAGGAGCATCACGAGATACAACCACGGGCGGAAACCGATCCCGAATACGTAACGCTCGATGATGGCGTAAATGCCCACGAGCACGCCGAGGGCGACCAGCACCGCGCCCGAGACGCCGAAGAAGAGCATCGGTTTGCGCCCGAACCGGAGCTGAAACCAGACGGACAGGAGATCCAGAACGCCCACCGGGATCCGCGAAATGCCGAACTTCGACTTGCCCGCGCGCCGGGGGTAGACCGGCACGGGCCGCGAGGTCACGCGATACCCCTGCACCGCCGCGATCACCACCATGAACCGGTGCCAGTCGGGCCGCGTGGGTACCGCGTCCACGACGTCACGACGGTACGCCTTCACCGAATTCAAGTCCGTGACGCGAACGCCGAACAGGATCCGGCAGAGCGAATTGTAGACCCACGAGACGAACCGCTTCTCGTAGTGGCCCTGCTTGGTTCCGGTCACGATGTCGGCTTCGTTGGCGATGATCGGCGCGACCAGGGCTGGAATGTCCGCGGGCAGGTACTGCAGGTCGGCGGGCCAGAAGACCAGGATGTTGCCGCGCGCCGCGTCGGCGCCGGAGCGGAGCGCGTCCGCGATGCCGCGCCGCGAGCGATGGGTCACCACCTGCAGAAACCCGTGCTTCGCGGCGAGCTCCTTCAGCGTCTCCGCCGAGTGGTCCGTCGAGCCGTCATTGACGATCACGAGCTCGGCGGCGTATGGCTGGCCCACCATGGCCTCCCGGACCTGCTTGACCAGCTCCGGGAGATTCTCCGCCTCGTCCTTGGCCGGCACCAGAATGCTGACCTCGGGCGCGGCGGCCGGCATGGCCAGGCTCACAGACGCTTCCGCATCCGTGCCGGCAGGATGTGCAGCTGATCCCGGTACTTGGCGACGGTGCGCCGGGCGATCTTCACACCCCGCTGGGCGAAGATCTCGACGATCTGCTGATCGGTCAGGGGCTCCTTGGTGTCCTCATCGGTCACGAGCTTCTGGATCTGCGCCTTGATGGACCGCGCGCTCGCGTCTTCTCCCGTCGTGGTGGTGAGCCCGCTCGAGAAGAAGAACTTGAGCGGCAAGAGGCCCCGCGGCGTCTGGACGTACTTCTCGTTGGTCACGCGGCTCACCGTGCTCTCGTGCATCGAGATGACGTCCGCGACCTCCCGCAACGTGAGGGGACGCAGGAACTCGACGCCCTTCTCAAAGAACTCCCGCTGCCGGTCCACGATGAAGTTCATGACCTTCAGCATGGTCTGCCGGCGCTGCTCGATGGCCTGGATCATCCAGTTGGCGCTGTTCAGGCGCTGCTGGATGAAGTCCTTGTTTTCACCCTGGTACTTGTTCTTGTCCCGGGCGATGTCCCGGTAGGTGCTGGCGATCCGGAGCCTGGGCAAGCCGCCGTCATTCAGGAACACCTGATAGCGGTCCCCGATCTTCTCGACGATCAGATCGGGCACGATGTACGAGTCGCTCGCGGACGCGTACTGCAGGCCCGGCTTGGGATCGAACTTCGACAGGTCGTCCGCCACCTTCTGCACCTCGGCGGGCTCCAGGCCGAAGCGTTTGCCCAGCTCGCTCCACCGGTGCGCAATCAGGTCGTCGAAGGCATCCCGCACCAGCTTGTAGACGAGGGACTCCTGCTGCCCCTGATCCTCGAGCTGCAGCAGCAGGCATTCGCGGAGGTCCCGCGCCCCTACCCCCGGCGGGTCCAGATGCTGGATGATGTGCAGCATCTCCTCCGCCTCGGCCATGGTAAACCACGGCGCTTCCCCACCGAAATTCTGCGCATCCGCGTGCTCCGCCAGCAGCTGATTCGCGCCGGCCACGATCTGTTCGAGGCTGGCGCCCAGGTACCCGTCTTCCGCGATGTTCCCCAGGAACTCGTCGGCCATGAGCTGTTGCCGGGGAGTCAGGTCGAGCATCTGGACCTGGTCCTGGAGGTGATCGGAGAGATCGCGGGTCGTCGGCGCCACCGGCTCGACATACTCTCGCGCGGGGCTCAGATCGCGCGGCGCCGCGAGTCCCTGGGCCCCGTCGTCGAGCAGGATGTTCTCCCAATCCGGCTCGTCGTCCCCCGACTCTTCGTTCTTTTCAGGCTTGGTCTCGACCTGCGTCGCGTCGAGCGGGGACTCCTCTTCGGCTTCCGCCATCTCGAGGAACGGATTCGAGAGCAGCTCCTGCTTCAGGTGCTGCTGCAGATCGAGCAAGGGCATGTAGAGGAGATCCATCGCCTGATACAGGCGCGGATTCATCTTCAGCGTCTGCTGCAGCGACGCGTGCTGATGCATTCCGGTCTTCATGCCGCCTCACCCAGTCGCGCGCGGAGGCGCGCCGTCAGCGTCGGGCCGAGGTAGAGATCGGCCACCCGGTCGTCGAACACGAGGTCCCGTACCGTTCCGGCCACCTGTACCTTGCCTTCGAACATGATGTACGCCCGATCGACGATGTCCAGCGTCTGTTCCACGTTGTGGTCCGTGATCAATACGCCTATGCCCCGGTGCCGAAGACCGGCCACGATGGTTTGAATATCGTGGACCGCGATGGGATCGACGCCCGCGAACGGCTCGTCCAGGAGCATGAACTTGGGCTGCGTCACCAATGCCCGGGTGATCTCGAGACGCCGCCGCTCGCCGCCCGACAGCGAGAAAGCCCGTTGCCGCCGGAGATGCTTGATCGCCAGATCGTCGAGCAGCGACTCGAGACGGGTGGCCCGCTCCGCCGCCTCCAGATTCATGGTCTCGAGAATCGCGAGCACGTTCTCTTCGACCGTGAGCTTGCGGAAGACCGAGGGCTCCTGCGCCAGGTAGCCGATGCCGGACCGCGCCCGCTTGTACATGGGTTCGCGCGTGATGTCGCGTCCATCAAGCCGGATCAGGCCGTCATCAGGACGGATCAGCCCCGTGATCATGTAGAAGCTGGTGGTCTTCCCCGCCCCGTTCGGACCCAGCAGTCCCACGATTTCGCCCTGCTGCACCGCCAACGAGACGTCGTTCACGACGCGCCGGCCCTTGTACGTCTTCATCAGGTTCGCGGCTTCGAGCTTCGACCCCCCCAGCGCCGCCGCATGAGGGCCCGACGGTGACTCCACCGACTTGAGCGCCCGCTCGGCGCTCTGGCGGAGGCGTGCCGCGATCCCGGCGGGATCGGCCGACAACTCCCGCCACATGGCCGGCGTGAACGTAATCGCGGTGTCACCGTGCAACTCACCCTTCGGCACCGAGACGACGCCGAGCAAGGCGAGACGCGGCAGGACCGAAGCACTGAGGTTGTGACGCGCGTCGTCCACGGAGAGCGTGTGGCTCTCCCCGGTTTCTCCCGCGGTCGCCGCCCGGGCATGCAGATAGGCGTCCCGATACGCGACCGCGAGGGGGCCGAAGTATCCGGTCCCATCCTCGTCAGCGGTCGTGTGGAGCGCGACCACCGCGAGCGGGACCGAGGGATCCCGGCTGTTCAGCAGGTCGTCGATCATGGCTTCTTCACCGGAGCACGCGCGTGTGCCTTCGTGGAGTCCGTCTTCGTCGTGTCCTTGACCGGAACCGGGTCCAGGTTGAAGCCGTTGATGTGCCCGATGGCGGTGACCTGCTGGACCCGCCCCTTGGCCATGTCCACCGTGATCAGATCGGCGGTGGTGTAGTTCAGGGACGGCCGGGTGTCGGGAATCGTATCCATCTTCGTCGAGTCGCGCGGGTTCCGCTGTATGAGCCGGGGACGCGCGCTGTCAGGCGTGGCCGAGTATGAGTGGGTGAACGCCTTTCCGCTCCCGCGCGCCACCACCTTGCTCAGCACCGAGCGCTGCTTCCCCGTCGAATCCGGTGCCTGGATCCAATGCGCCAGCAGCGTGTCCCCCGACATCCAGTCCGCCAGCGAGTCGGCCGTCGTCGAGTCCCGCTTGGACGTCGAGTGGGCGTGCCGGTAGCTCCGGGCCTCGGAGATGGTCTGGTTCGGCGTATCCATCGCGAGCGAGTCTCCGACCATGGTCGTGGTCGACGAGACGGCCCGGGCGCGAACGGAATCCTTCGGCCCCCAGGCGAACGCCTGCTGGAGTTTCCGGTCGGCCAGCCGGATGTGAATCGTGTCGGCGGTCAGGGTCCAGTCCGTCCCCGCCGCCCGGCCGTTCCCCAGAGCCCGGATGGCGTTCATCTCCCGCCCCGACAGTCCCATCTCGATTCTGGTACCGGTCAAGGTGTAGTTCTGCGACCCCTTGCCGGTCACACTGGGATGGCCGACGAGAATGCCGAGCCCTGCCGTCTGGTCCATGCTCATCGAATCGCCGCGGGCGGACAGGTCCGACCGGTCGACGGTGACGGTGCCTCCCCACCACATGCGGTCGTTCCCTTTGGACCGAAAACGGTCCGCCACGATCACATAGGGTTCACTGGTGTCACTCGCGCCGGCTCCGCGATAATCGATCGTCGGACGCTGGGTCGCATAGGTCTCGGTCGTGTCCCGCACGCCCTGCACGGCCCGGTAATACGTGAGGTTCGGACCCCGGAGGGTCGAGTGGTTCTCCCGGTTCACGGCGACGACGTTGTAATGCGCATCCAGCCGCCCTTGCCGCAAATAATAGATGATCTGATTGGCGTCGAGCGTGAGCGCGGTATCCACGACGTGCGCGCGGCCCACCATGTCCCAGCGCTTCACCCCGCCGTAATACGCGGCGCTGTCCGACCGGAACGACGTCCCGCTTCCCTTGCAGTGCGCCAGCACGCCTCCGGCCATGTACACGTTCGTATCGGCCCCGGAGCTGATCTGGTGCACCCGGGCGAGGGAGTCGATCTCCAGCACGCAGGGGCGCCCCGCGGACGTGTCGCGCGGACCCGCCGGCACGGCGGGCTGCTGCAGGGCGAGCAGCGCGAGGGTCGCCACGATCATTGGTTGGGGAGCACGAACTTGCCCCCGGTGCCGGTGACCCGCTGCGCCTTCAGATCCTTGAAGTCGGGGTCGGACGTGAAGCCGACACCCTTGAGGTGCTGTTGGGGCGTATCGAACGTGAACGGCTGATCGGAGCTCACCTGATTGGCCCGCTGATTGAAATCGATCTTCTCCGTCCGCAGCGTGCCGTCGTCGGAGGCGCGGACCACGACGACGTTTCCGCGTCCCTCCATATCCCCGGCGTTCCGGAGCGTCCCCTCGCGGCTGGTCAGCGTGGAGGTTTCCCGCCCTGTGGCGTCATAGAACGTGACGTGCACGTTCTTCATTTCGGCCCGTTGGGTGCTGTTGTACAGGTAGCTCGTGTCGGCCAG
>DASUBP010000119.1:0-3196 GCA_035763205.1 Gemmatimonadales bacterium | reverse complement strand
AGATGAAAGGGACGCCAACCACGTCATTCCGGAGACCAACGGCCACTTCTCTGCGATGAGTGGCCCGTCCGTTCCAGATTCTGCGTCCCAATCCGGCAAGCAGTGGCGCTGCGGCGGGGGGATAGTCCGACGTTCCGTGATCCTTCCCCTCTCAGGAGCGTCCTCATGCGCACTGCTTTGTTGATCCTGTCCGCGCTCGCCGCCCTCGGCTGCGCGGATCAGCAGCCCCTCACCCCGGCGGCGCTCGGCGCCACGGCCGCCGCCGCGACCCGGCGGGACGTCACCGCCCCCCGCTACCGCATCGACAAGCTTCCCATTCTCGCCGGTACCACGCAGGGCGCCGGCATCAGCAACCGCGGTTGGGTGACCGGCTATTCGGTGGCCACGGACGGACTGCGCCACGCCGTCCTCTGGGACGGCAACGGTGTCACCGATCTCGGCCAGCCCGGCCTGATCAGTCTGCCCCAATGGCCCGGTATTTCATCCAGCGGTGCAGTCGCCGGAATCACACAGATCACGACGCCCGACACCCTCGGCGAGTCGTGGAGTTGTGCCGCCTTCATGGGCACCGCGGGAAAGGTGTGCCTCGGCTTCGCCTACTACGGCGGCACCATGCACACTCTGCCGACGTGGGGCGGAGAGAACGGCTTCGCGACCGGGGTGAACGCCCGCGGTGACGTGGTCGGCTGGGCCGAGACGGCCGTGCATGACCCGACGTGCAACGCTCCACAGGTGCTCCAATTCCGCGCGACCGTCTGGAGCACGCACGACGCTTCGCAGCGCCAGCTCCGTCCCTACGCCGGCGATTCGACGTCCGCCGCCACGGCCATCAACGATCGCGGCCAGGTGGTCGGCATTTCAGGAGACTGCGACGTGGCGGTCGGCCGGAAGAGCGCCCGGCACGCGCTGATGTGGGATGGTGATCAGGTCATCGACCTGGGTGATCTCCATGGCCAGTACTGGAACACGCCGATGTCGATCAACGCCAACGGGTCGATGGTAGTGGGTTTCACGAATCCACCCGATGGGGACCTTGACGGCGACAGTCTGCGGGCGTTCGTCTGGACCCGCGCGACCGGCATGCGGGACCTCGGCAGGCTGCCCGGCGATCAGTCGAGCCAGGCGTTGGGAGTCAACATGGCTGGTCAGATCGTGGGGCTTTCCTGCGGTGACGTGACCTGCTACGGCCTGCTGTGGCAGAATGGGCAGATGTACCGGGTGCAGGACCTCGCGGGCCCCGACTTCCCCGATCAGATTTTTTCAGCCAAGGACATCAACGAATCGGGACAGATCACGGGGCGGATGATCGATCATGTGACGAAGAAGGCCGTGGCGTATGTGGCCACACCGATCACCAACTGACCGCGGCCTCAGGATTGCTGGGACAACACCTCACGCACCTTCGCGGCGAGCACGCTGGGCGTGTACGGCTTCTGGAGGTAGTTCAGGCCTGGTCCGGTGAGGCCATGCTGGATCATGGCTTCGCCCGTATACCCTGAGACGAAGAGGACTTTCGTCTGGGGCCGTGACTTGGCGAGCTCGCGCGCCAAGTCGCGGCCTGACGAACCCGGCATGACGACGTCCGTCAGGAGAAGGTGGATGGGACCGTGGTGGTCACGCGCGATGGCCCGTGCCATATCCGGCGTGGCCGCCGCCAGGACCACGTATCCCAGCTTCCGCAGAATCCCCGTCGTCAGACTGCGGAGCGTCTCATCATCCTCAGCCAATAGGATCGTTTCCGTCCCCTTCAACTCCTTCGGCGGGGCGGCGAACTCACTGGTGTCGGCTGGGGCGTCTACCCGTGGCAAGTAGATCTTGAACGTCGTCCCCCTCCCCATCTCGCTGTAGACCCACACGTACCCGCCCGACTGCTTGATGATGCCGTAAACGGTAGAGAGTCCGAGACCTGTCCCCTTGCCGATCTCCTTGGTGGTGAAGAAGGGCTCGAAGATCCGGCTCCGCACCTCGGGCGGGATACCGCCCCCGGTGTCACTCACGGCGATGAGCACATAGGGGCCCGGGACCACCGGCTGGTGCTCCATGGCGTACTGCTCGTCGAGTTCCGCGTTCGCGGTTTCGATCACGAGTGAGCCGCCCTTCGGCATGGCGTCACGAGCATTTACGACGAGGTTCATCAGCACCTGGTCGAACTGACCCGGATCGACCCGGACATTCCCGGTGGCCTTGCTGAGGGCCAGCCTCAGCTTGATGTCTTCGCTGACGATGCGACGGAGCATTTTTTCCAGGTTCTCGACCAGCTCATTCGTCTTCACGACGACCGGTTGCAACACCTGCTGGCGGCTGAAGGCGAGGAGCTGGCGGGTGAGCGCTGACGCGCGCTGCGACGCCTTGCGGATCTCCTCGAGATCTTCCCGCTGAGGGGAGCCCGGAGCGAACGTTTCGCTCACCAGCTCGGTGTAACCGAAGATGGCGGTCAGGATGTTGTTGAAGTCGTGCGCCACACCCCCGGCCAGGCGTCCGATGGACTCCATGCGTTGCGCCTGGCGCAACTGGGCTTCGAGAGAGCGCTTCCTGGAGACGTCCTCCTTGAGGGCCAGGATCCGGACGACTTGTCCCTTGCTGTCCGTCACTGGGAACACCCACATCGCGTCCTCATACAGCGTCCCATCCTTCCGGCGGTTCACCAGATCGCCGTGCCAGACCTTGCCCGCGCGGATCGTGGCCCACAGATCCCGGTACACGGTGGGTGAGGTCTCCCCGGACTTCAGTACGCGGGGCGTCTTTCCCAACACTTCGTCGGGCTGGTATCCGGTATTTCGGGTGAATGCCGCATTCACGTACTGGATCTGTCCGTCGAGGTCCGTCATGATGACAGCGATCGGGCTCTGTTCTACGGCGAGTGACAGCCATTCGAGCCGAGACTGGGTTTCCTTGCGCTTGGTAACGTCAACGATGGACGCGATCACGTAGGTCTGACCGTCCTGCAGGACCGGCGCGAGCCCCACTTCGACGACGATCTCCCGGCCATCCTTTCGGAGCGCCTGGAGCTCCCGGCCAGCGCCCATCTGGCGCGTGGCAGGGGCCCGCAGGTACGCTGCTCGCTGGCTGACGTGCCCGGCGCGTAGGCGAACCGGCAGCAGCAGATCGACCGACTGGCCCAGGAGCTCAGCTTCCGGATATCCGAGGATCTCGCAGGCCTGACGGTTCACGAGCAAGATGTTGCCCGCCGGATCCG
>DASUBP010000118.1:0-9820 GCA_035763205.1 Gemmatimonadales bacterium | reverse complement strand
GATCTGGTGCTGCGGCAGGGGATGCGCCCAGCCTATCTCGGGGTCGCGCTGGGACTTGGAAGCGCGGTGGTCCTCACGCGGTTCCTGCGGGCCATCCTCTATGAGGTAGCGCCCCTCGACTGGGTGACCTTCGGACTCGTTCCGCTGTTGCTTCTCGGCGTCGCTCTCGGCTCGGTCCTGATCCCGGCGGTGCGGGCGTCGCGCGTGGCTCCGGTGGAGGCGCTCCGTATGGAATGAGCAACTTGCGGGCTCCGCCGGAAGTGGAGAACGTTCCCTGACCCCTGGGGCGTCCCTTCCCTTCAGAATCGAGGATCTTGATGACCGGCCTGCGCGACTTCCTGGAAATGCCTTACGACGAGCTTGAAGAACGGAACCTGGCGGCCAAGAAGCAGCGGCAGGATCGAGTGCCCGCCGACCAGATCCAGGAAGAGCGCCTGAAGTACCTCCGGGACGAAAAGCGCATCAAGGCCGTGACGGTGTGCTTCACGGACCTCGAAGGCCGGTTTCACATGCTGGACTACGACAAGAAATTCCTCCTGGGGTCGGTGGACAACCTCACCTTCGACGGCTCGTCCATCCGGGGCTTCTCCCGCCAGCAGGAATCCGATCTGCGCCTGCGCGTCGACTGGCCCGCGTTCTACTGGCTGCCCTCCGACATTTTCGGCCACGGCAAAGTCCTCGCGTTCGCGGACGTCCTGGAGCGCGAGGGTGCCGCCTATCCGGCCGACATCCGGGGCGTGCTCAAGGAGTACGCGGCGAAGTTGTTCACGAAGGACGGGACGGAGTGCTTCGCCGCGAACGAGATCGAAGGGTTCCTGTTCCAGGGACGCGATGCGGAGCGGCACTATCACGAGACCGGCAGGTTCGACTACCTCTCCACGGGCGGGTACTACCACTCGCTGCCGGGCGACGCGCTCCGGATGTTCATCGACACCGCGGCCGAAGTGCAGCGGGCGATGGGGTTCGCCAACGAGAAGGACCATCCGGAAGTCGCGCCGTCGCAGTTCGAGATGAACTACAGCTATTCCGAGGCGTGCATCGCGGCGGATCAGGTGCAGCTGTACAAGCTCCTGTCCCGCCAGGTCGCGGCCCGGATGGACATGACCGCCTGCTTCCTGCCCAAGCCCGTCACCGGTGTGAACGGGAACGGCATGCACACCAACGTTTCGGTGGCGCGCAAGGGCAAGAACCAGTTCTGGGACCCGAAGGGTCAGGACCAGCTGTCGGCGGCGGGGTGGGACTTCACCCGGCGCATCCTGTCGAATGGCGCCGAGATCTGTCTGATCCTGAACTCGAGCGTCAACGCCTACCGGCGTCTGGACCCGCACTTCGAGGCGCCGAATCAGATCAAAGCCTCAGCCATCGATCGCGGCTCGATGATCCGGATCCCGTTGGGCAACGAGCGCTCGAAGCGTGTCGAGGTCCGCTCCATCGCGCCCGACGCCAACCCGTATCTCGCGCTGTACTCGGTGTTCCGCACCGGGCTGGAAGGGCCACTCGCGCCGGATGCCGGGGCCCAGTCGAAGTATCTGTCGGACAACATCTATGACGCGATCCGGCTCTATCAGGGCAGCGCGTTCTACAAGCAGATGCTCGGGGCAGAGGTCCACGGCAAGTTCGCGGACTTGAAGCTCGCCCAGGCCGACCGGTGTCCCCGCGCCCTGGGGTCGGTGGTGAAGGCCGCCGAGATCCAGTTCCACCACGAGGTCACGAACCAGCACCTCTGGTCGCAGTTCTAGCCACGGCCGGGCAGGACCGCGGTCAGCGTGAGAAGAAACGTGGCCCCGGTGGCGGAGGCGACGGCGTGCTGGATTCCCGGCGCCAGCGTCACCAGGTCCCCCGTTTCCAGATGCTTCGTGGTCCCCGCGACGTCCAGCGAGATCGATCCCTCCAGCACCTGAATCGCCACGGCGCCGTCGGCGGTATGCGGGTTGATGGAGCCTTGGGGCCCGAGCGTCACCAGCGTGACCCGCAGGGGGCCTTCCTTCACCAAGGTATGGCCCAGGCGGTCCCGGCCTGTCCCCATCTGGGCCTTGAGCGCGCGAATCTCCTCATCCAGGTGGAACGACAGGACGTCGCCTTCCATCGGTCGATCGACGGGTGACATCAGGCCTCCTCGACCACGAGGCGCCCGATGGCGCCCTTCTGGCCATGTCCGAATGAGTGGTTGACGACGGCGAACTCCCCCGCCACGTCGGCCTGGAGCTCGAAGCACATCCCGCCGCCGGCAGGGACGCTCCAGGTCTGCACCCCGTGGATGGCGTTCCCCGGCGGGGCGCCGAGGTACACGGTATCGAACTGCTCGCCCACGACGTGAAAGGCGCAGGGATGGGTGGGCCCCGCATTGGCGACCCAAAAACGGACCCGCTCACCCACCTTGGCCCGCAGCGGCTCCCGTCCGTACTGGTCGGGGCGGCCGTTGAAGGTCACGAAGTCCGGGAGCGTCGACAACATCCGGTCGTAGGCGAAGGGGCGCACCCCGTGGGCGGCCGGCCCCAGGTAGAACTCGCTCTGGACCAGCACGAACTCCCGCGCCCGGGGCAGGGGTTCACGCGGCGACACCACGATGGCGCCGAACATGCCCGATCCAAGATGCAGGAGCACCGGGGCGGTGCCGCAGTGGTACAGGAACACGCCCGGGTACTTGGGCGTGAAGCGGTAGGAGACGGATTGCCCCTTGAGCGCCGATCGGAACGCGGTCTTGGGGTCGATCTGCGCGGCGTGGAAGTCCATCGAATGAGGCATGGCCACGTCGTTGGTGAGCGTGAAGTCGACCGTGTCTCCCACGTGGCAGTGCAGCCGGGGGCCCGGGACGTCACCTTCGAATGTCCAGGCGGCCACCACGGTATCGTCCGAGAGTCGTACCAGGGCCTCGCGGGCGTGGAAGTGAACCGCGAGCCGGTGGTCGGACGGTGCCGGCGGGAGGGCGGGGTCCACCCGGCGATAGCGCACGGCCGTGAGATCCGGCGCGGGGGTGACGCCGGCCGGAGCGGGGGCCAGCGTGGTGTCGAGCTTGCTGTCCGGGTTGGGAGTGGGGGTGCCCGTGGACGCATTCGAGCCGGGTGTCTGATGGTGTGCTTCATCGGTTCGACAGGATACCAGCGCGGCGCCCAGTCCCGGTGCCAGCAGGGTGAGGGTCGCCGCGTGACGGACGAAGGCGCGGCGTTCGACGTTCGGGCCCGGCATGGGGGGTCTCCAGAGGGGTGTGCGCAAGAATCTAGCGTGCCTCGCCAACCCTTGACCGTCACATCTTGACAGTCAAGAGGAATGGGCGTACCATGGGGGAAACCGAGTACCGGAGCCTCCTGTGGACGAACCCAACACCGACGTCATCCCCGGCACCCTCGACCTCCTGATTCTGAAGACGCTTTCTCTCGAACCCATGCACGGGTTCGGGATCGCCCGCCGGGTGGAGCAGATCTCGCGCGCCGTATTCAAGGTCAATCCCGGTTCCTTGCTGACCGCCCTCACGCGGCTCGAGCGCTCCGGTGCCCTCGACGCCGAGTGGCGAGTGACGGACAGCGGGCGCCGCGCCAAGTACTACTCCCTGACCAAATCGGGCCAGAAGCAGCTGGAAGCCGCCACCGACGACTGGACGCGACGCGCGTCCGCCGTGGCCCGTCTGCTCCGGGCGGAGGGGTGACCGCGTGTCGATCTGGCGGCAGTTCCAGCGTGGCCTCGACGTCCTGCTCCATCGCGATACCGCGGACCGGGAGCTCTCGGATGAGCTCGAGCACTACGTCGCGGAAGCCGCGGCGGCGTACGTCGAGCAGGGGCTGAGCCCGGCGGACGCGCGGCGGCGGGCCCGGATGGACGCGGGCTCGTTGGCGAGCGTTCAGGAAGAGGTCCGCTCCGGCGGGTGGGAGAGCATGGTCGAGGCCGTGGTGACCGACGTCCGCTTCGCGTTCCGCCGGCTGATGGGATCTCCCGGTTTCACCTTCGTTACCGCGCTGACTCTGGCCCTGGGCATCGGCGCGACGACCGCCATCGTGAGCGCCGTCACGCCCATTCTCTTCCGCCCACTCCCGTACCCCCACGCCGAGCGGCTCGCCGCTGTGGTCGAGGACCACAAGGGCGTGAGGGGGGCGGGGACGTTTGCGCTCTACCACGCGTTCGCCGACCAGACCCACTCCTTCGAAGCGCTCGCGGTGACCAGGCGGTGGCAACCCACGCTCACCGGAGCCGGGCGGCCCGACCGGCTCTCGGGGGAGCGGGTGAGTCACGAGTACCTGCGGGTGCTCGGCGTCTCCCCGTTGAGGGGGCGCGACTTCACCGAGACGGAGGACCGGCTCAACGGGCCACGTGTCGTGGTCGTCAGCGATGGGCTGTGGCGCGGGAGGCTGTCCGCCGATCCGGCCATCCTGGGGAAGTCGCTGATGCTGGACGGCGACCCCTATCTGGTGATCGGCGTCATGCCCCCCGGATTTCAGGACGTAGAAGATCCCGCGGCGGAGCTGTGGGCTCCGCTTCAGTATGACATGTCGCAGGGAACGGCTTGGGGACATCACCTCAGGACGGTCGGGAGGCTCCGGCCCGGTGTGGGCATCGAGGCCGCGACTGCGGACGTCGCGGGAGTGGGGCGCGCCGTCCTCACTCAGCAACACCCCGAGACGTACGATCCGAACACCGACTTCATGGTCACTTCGCTGCAGGGTGAGCTGACCCGTGGGGTCCGTCCCGCCCTGCTCACGATCGTCGGCGCCGTGATTCTGGTCCTGCTCATCGCCCTGGTGAACGTGACCAATCTCCTGCTGGCGCGCGGAGTCCAGCGCCGGACCGAGTTCGCCTTGCGAGCGGCCCTGGGTGCCGGGCGGGGCCGGCTGGTCCGGCAACTCCTCACGGAGAGTCTGGTGCTCGCGGCCGTCGGTGGCGCGCTCGGCATTGCGGTTGCGGCCGTGGGCGTGAAAACCATCGTGGCGTTGAGTCCACCGGGACTCCCCCGGGCTGACGCCATCGCCGTGAACGGCACCGTTCTGTTCGTCGGCGCCCTGGTCACGACGCTTGTCGGCCTTGCCGTGGGCATCCTCCCGGCGCTCCACGCGACACGCACCGACCCCCAGCAGGAGATCCAGCACGGCTCCCGCAGGACGGCGGGCGGGCACCGGCGCGCGCGGGGCATTCTGGTGGCCGCGGAAGTCGCTCTGGCTCTGGTCCTGCTGGTGGGCTCAGGGCTGTTGCTCCGATCCTCCGCGCGGCTCTTCGCCGTGGACGTCGGGTTCGACCAGGGCCGGATGCTCACGATGCAGGTCCAGCTGTCCGGCCATCGATTCGACGATGACAGCTCCATCGTCAGGTTCTTCACCCAGGCGCTGGACGCCGTCCGTACGGTCCCGGGCGTCACCGCGGCGGGGTTCACAACACAGCTTCCGCTGTCGAGCGACGACGACGAATACGGGGCGCATTTCGACGCCGAACCGAACCGGCCCGCCGCTACGTACGACGTGTTCCGCTACGCCGTCACGCCGGGATACCTCGAGACGCTCGGCGTACCGCTCTTGAGCGGCCGTTCCCTCGGCGACGCCGACCGGGCCGGTTCTCCGCTGGTCGCCGTGATCAGTGCCTCGCTCGCCCACGATCGATTCGGGGCGGAAGACCCTCTGCACCAACAATTGAGGCTGGGACCTGCGGGGCCCTACACGATCGTCGGGGTCGTGGGGGACATTCATCAGGCCTCGCTCGCGCAGTCGCAGGGGGAGGCGGTGTACCTCCCAGTCGGCCAGTGGCCTTTCCCCGACCGCTCGATGTCGCTCGTGCTCCGGGGTCGTGGCGCGTCCGCGCTGCTGGCTCCCGCGGTCGAGGGCGCGGTGTGGTCCGTGGACCCGGACCAGCCGATCGTCCGCGTGGCGACCATGAGCGACCTCGTCGCGCGTACGGCCGGAGAGCGCCGCTTCGCGCTCACGCTCTTCGAGGTGTTCGCCCTGGCCGCACTCGGCCTCGCCGCCGCGGGGATTTACGGAGTGCTGTCGGGGAGCGTCAACGAACGGACCCGTGAGTTGGGGATTCGGTCGGCGCTCGGCGCCTCGCGCGCGGAGGTCGTCCGGATGGTGGTGAGCCAGGGAGCGACGCTGACGGGAATCGGTGCAGCGCTCGGCTTGATAGCGGCGACGGGACTCTCGCGGTTGATCGCCAGCCTGTTGTTCGAAACGCCGCCGGTGGAGCCCGTCACCTACCTGACGGTAACGGCCCTCCTGTTCGTGGTGGCCTTGGTGGCGTGCTCGGTACCGGCGGTGCGCGCGTCCCGCGTGGATCCCGTCGAGGCACTGCGGGCCGACTAGCCTTTCACGCTCGTGGCTGCCGGGGCTCCGGCAGGGCGGGCGGCGGGCTGGTAGCTCCCCGGCACGGACCGGAAGGTCTTGGCCAGCCGGTTCCACCCGTTGATCTCGACGATGGCGAGAGACAGATCGACGAGGGCCTTCTCGTCGAACTGCTTCCGCGTCTCCGCATACAGCTCGTCCGAGATCTCGTCTTCGGCGATGCGGGTAAGTGCCTCCGCCCACGCCAGCGCGGCGCGCTCTCGATCCGTGTAGTACGGGGACTCGCGCCATACCGAGACCCCATAGAGGCGCTGCTCGGTTTCGCCCGCGGCCCGGGCGTCCTTCCAGTGCATATCCACGCAATACGCGCATTCGTTGATCTGTGACGCGCGCAGCTTGACCAGGTCGAGCAGCCCGGGTTCGAGGCCCGAGCTCTTCAGGTAGTTGCCAAGGCCGTTCATGGCGTGCACGGCGCCGGGTGCCACCCGGGCGTAGTTGATGCGTTCCATATGTGAATCCCTTCTCTCTATTGAGGTTGCCGTCTGCATTCTAATGGGACAGCTGTGCCGGAGGTTCCCCGGTCCGGCCCCCTCCCTCTCGGACGCACCCGCCGTTAGAGTTGGGCAGGCGCGTGAGGTCAGCGTGCCCCAGGCTGGGAGCGGTCCGAACCCCTTCGGACCGAGGCGTTTCCCAATCGGCCCCCCAGCCCTGGTACCGCTACCAATGGGGCAGGGCAGTGATTTCCGACACGACGATGTCCCGCCGGCGTGATCTGATCGCCGAGATTCGGGAGCTCAAGACGGCGCGTGGCGCCGCGATTCTGGCCCACAACTACCAGCGTCCCGAAATCCAGGACCTGGCCGACCATGTCGCCGACTCGCTGGCCATGGCCCGGCGGGCGGCGATGCTGGACGCTCCGGTGCTCGTGATCTGCGGCGTTCATTTCATGGCCGAGACGGCGGCGATCGCCAATCCGGACAAGCGCGTCCTGATTCCCGACCTCCATGCGGGCTGCTCGCTCGCCGAGACGATCCAGGCGGCCGATGTGCGCGCGTGGAAGGCGACGCATCCGGACGGGGTGGTCGTCGCCTACGTCAACACGGCCGCGGCAGTGAAGGCGGAGGCCGATTACTGCTGTACGTCGGGCAATGCGGTGGCCGTGATCCGGGCGCTCCCGCCCCGGGTCCCCGTGCTCTTTCTCCCCGACTTCTTCCTGGGCCAGTATCTGAAGCGCGTCACGGGCCGCGAGCTCGACGTCTGGATGGGGGAATGCCACGTGCATGCGGGGCTGACCCGCGAGGCACTGGATCGACGGCGCTCCGAATATCCCGATGCGGAGTTTCTGGTGCATCCGGAGTGCGGCTGCGTCACCCAGGCGATGTACTACGCCGAGGCGGAGGGCGATGTGGCGGCGGGCCGGATGCAGATCGTCTCGACGGAGCAGATGATGACGCGGGCCCGGGAGTCCACGGCCAGCCGGTACGTCGTCGCTACCGAGACGGGCGTCCTGCACCGCCTGCGCCGGGAGAACCCCGGCAAGGAATTCGTGGCGGCCGTCGAGACGGCGGAGTGCCGCTTCATGAAGCTCATCACACTCGAGAAGCTCCGGGATTCCCTCCGCGACCTGAAGCACGAAGTCACCGTGCCCCCTGCGGTGGCAGCGAAGGCCCGGCGGGCCATCGACCGGATGCTCGCCATTGGCTGAAGCGGTTCGTTTGGGGTGGGACGAGGTGCGACGGGCCCTCGAGGAGGATCGTGCCGCCGCCGACGAAACCACGCGTTTGTTGGGGGCCGAGACCGGGAAGCTGGGCACGCTCCGGTTCGTCGCTGAGGGGCGGTTCGTGGTGGCGGGTGTCCCGGTGGTCGGTGAAGTGTTCGCACAGCTCGACGAGCGGACGCATCTCGGACCCGGCATCCCGGAAGGCCTGTGGGCTCACCCGGGTGACTCGCTGGCCACGGTGAAGGGGCCGGCCGGCGTGTTGCTCTCGGGAGAGCGGGTCGCGCTGAACTTTCTGCAGCGGCTCTGCGGCGTCGCGACGCTCACACGCCGGGCGGTCGACGCCGTGCAGGGAAAGGCGAAGATCACGCACACCCGCAAGACGACCCCCGGCCTCCGGACCCTCGAGCGGTACGCGGTCCTGGCGGGAGGCGGTGTGGAGAATCGGAGTTCGCTCGCCGACGCCATCATGTGGAAGGACAATCATTGGGAGTTGCTGGCGGCCGGTGGCCAGTCACTCTCCGACGTGCTGAAGCAGGCCCCGCGCGGTCTGCCGGTGATCGTGGAGGTCGAGACCGAAGCCCAATTGGAAGACGCGTTGGCGGCCGGGGTGAAGCACCTGTTGATCGACAACCAGCCCCCGGACCAATTCGCGAAGTGGGCTCGACGGGCAGGACCGGACGTCACGATTCAGGCATCTGGGGGCATCACGGTCGAAAACGTCGCGGCCTACGCGCAGGCCGGCGCCCATCTGATCTCAATGGGCGCCCTGACGCATTCCGCCCCCGCGGTCCCGATCAAGTGCGAGCTAGTCAAGTAATTAAGCCACAACATGTTACGAAGTTTGTCGAAATCCCGACCTCCCATTCGTCCTGGAGTGGAAGCCGGATGGACCGGCTGACCCCTGACCCCTGACCCCTGAGGTTCCCAATGCGCTTCCTGATGATGGTAATTCCGAAGGCCTATGAGACCGCGAAGGAAGATTTCGTTCCGCCCGCCGAGCTCATGATCAAGATGGGAAAGTTCAACGACTCGATGAGCAAGGCCGGTGTCCTGCTCTCACTCGACGGATTGACCCACCCCGCCAAGGGTGCCCGGGTGAGCTTCGGCGGTGGCAAGTCGCGGGTCACCGACGGTCCGTTCGCCGAAGCAAAGGAGATCGTGGGTGGCTTCTGGATGATCCAGGTCCGCTCGCGGGAAGAAGCGATCGAGTGGGCACGGCGGGCACCGATGCAGGATGGAGACATCATCGAAATCCGTCAGGTCCAGGAGCTCGCGGACTTTCCTGACGACCTCAAGAAGGCGATCGGGGTGAAGTGACCATGCCACGCTATTTCACGTTCATCCGAGCGGCGGAGAACCAGGGTGCCCCACCGAAGGCCCTGATGGATGCGATGGAGAATTTCATCGGCGAGTCCCTGCAAGATGGATCATTGGTCTCGACCGGCGGGCTCAAACTCAGCCCGCACGGTGTCCGGATCCGGGTCGGGAAGGGGAAGCTCACGATGACCGATGGCCCGTTCGCCGAGTCCAAGGAAGTGATCGGGGGCTACGCGATTCTCGAAGCTCCCACGAAGGCGAAGGTTCTCGAGGTGGCGCGGAAGTTCATGCAGCTCCACGTCGACCACTGGCCCGACTGGGAAGGGGAAAGCGAAATCCGCGAGATCGATTTCATCGCTCCGTGACCAGGAAAGCCTGGGTCCTGTTTGCCCTCAGCTCCGTCATCTGGGGGATTCCCTATCTCTTCATCAAAGTGGCGGTGGATGGAGGAGTGCCACCCGCGTTCGTAGCCTGGGCGCGGGTGGCACTCGGCGCATTGCTTCTGACCCCCATCGCCCTTCGCCGCCGC
>DASUBP010000117.1:0-3146 GCA_035763205.1 Gemmatimonadales bacterium | reverse complement strand
CAGAGCAGCACGCCCTTCACCCTGCCCTCGCCGAGGAAGTAGACGACGCCCTCGCGGAAGGGTGCCTTCCAGTCGCTGACCGTTTCGAGGCGCGCATCCAGGTCCCCCACCGCCTCATATCCCAGCTCGAACAGATCCCCGTAGAAAAAGGGGAGGTGGTCGTACCGCTCGTTCGCGCCGGCGAGGTTGCGGCCTGCCTGGCGCCCCTGCGCGTTGGCGTTGTCCTCATGCTCTACCCGCGAGCGGTGGCCGAGCGCCTTGGACGGGAAGTTCGCGACGTCCCCCGCGGCGTAGATCGAGGGGTTGGAGGTCCGCAGGTACTCGTCGACCACGATGCCGTTGTCGGTCTTGAGTCCGGCAGCCTGGGCCAGCTCGATGGAGGGGATGATGCCGAGGCCGGCGACGACGCCGTCGGCCGGAATTTCGAGGCCGGTCGTGGTTTTCACCACCGCCTTCCCGGCATTCTCCGACACGGTGGCGACGCCCTCGCCGGTGCGGACCGTCACGCCCTTGCTCCGGTAGTACTCGACCAGATTTTGCGAGAGCGGCGCCGGAAACACCCGTGCACCAACCCCGGCCTCCGGAATCACCATCGTGACCGCTGCCCCCCGCATGCGCAGGGCCGCCGCGACCTCCGAGCCGATGAATCCACCGCCCAGGACCACGAAATGCTTGCCCGGAGCGGCCGCCGCGTGCAGGGCACGGTAGTCGTCGAGCGTACGGAAGTAAACGATGGTGTCGGGGGCGCCGGCCAGACGGCGGGGAGCGCCGCCCGTAGCCAGGAGCAAGGTCTCATAGCCGTAGGTCCCGCCGTGATCGTCGGTGGCCGTCTTCTTCGCGGGGTCGATGGCGGTCACCCGACGGGAGAGGATCACCTCCACGCCCTCCACATCACTGGTGCGCCAGATGCTCGACTCGGGGTCGCCCTTCCACAGGGCCTTCGACAGCGGAGGCCGGTTGTAGGGCGGGTGTGACTCGGCGCTGATGATGCCGACGCTCGCCTTGGGTGCCTGTTCACGGGCCCCATGAGCCGCGGCCGCAGCCGTCATGCCACCACCGACGATCAGGTGCTGAAAGCGTTTCATGGAGACCCGGATATGCCGCCGGAAGTGGAGTCCCGCAAGGCGCCCTGAACGAGGACCGTCCCATGCATGTCATGCGGGTGCAGTGAGCAGTCGTAGTGATGCAACCCGGGCCGGGTAAAGGTGAAGCGCACGCTGTCCCCCGGCGGGACCATCATCGAGGTGCCGCCGTCGTCCGTCAGGTGGATGGAGTGCGTAAAGTGGTCATGGTTGGTCCAGACCACCGTCGCACCGGCGTGCACGACGATGTCGGCGGGCGCGAACAGGTACGAAGGCGGCAGCTCCACCCGCGTCGTGGCCACCGGGGGTGCGGGGGGGGCCCGATGACAGGCCCCCGAGATGGCCACGACGAGTGCCACCGCACCCATCCGTAACCCCCGCGAAACGGAACGGGTCACTTGCGCGCCAGGACGGACTTCGCGGCGCCGGCGAAGATCATGATGAACGCCAGAAGGTCGAGTACCTCGGAGATCGTGTGGGCGAAGAGGAACACGGTCCAGTCGAGGTGATAGGTCAGATAGCTGATCTCGGCGAGCGCGAAGAGGGTGAAGCCCCAGCCGAACTCGGACGCCCCGCCGCCGAACGCCTTCTTCGCGAAGAACGCACCGATCGCGAACGCGGCGAGATGGATCACCAGGAACACCGGCATCGGGATCGCGTTGATAAAAGCACCGAACGGCATACCGCCTCCAGGGAGTGGGTTCTATTACTAATAATTACTTGTCATAGACAATATGTTCCCAGCTGGGGACTTTCGCTAGCCCTGACTCGTGATAGAATTCTCGCATGGACGCGAAAGGGATCGGGGCGGTCGCCGCCCTGGGGGAGCCGGCCCGGCTGGCCCTCTACAACTACGTCGTCGCGCGCGGCGAGGCCGGGCGGGACGAAGCGGCCAAAGGCACCGGAATTTCGCGGGCCCTGGCGGCCTTCCATCTCGACCGGCTGGTGGCGGAGGGACTCCTCACCGCGACGTACCGCCGCCGTGGCGGCAAGACCGGTCCCGGGGCCGGGCGGCCCGCCAAGCTCTACACGCGGGCCCCCGGCGAGATCTCGCTGTCGCTTCCCGAGCGCCGGTACGAGCTGGCCGCGCGTCTCCTGGCGCGGGCCGTCGCCAAGGCCCCCGGCTCCGCCGCGGCCAGAGCGGTCGAGGGCGCCGCGTCCGCGTACGGACGGGCGCTGGGGCACGAGGCGCGTATCCGCGCGGGAGCGCGGCCCTCCTCGGCGAAGCTCGTCGCCGCCACACTCGGACTTCTGGCTGAGCAGGGGTTCGAGCCGGTGCGGGACGCGAGCGGCACCATCCGGCTGCGCAACTGTCCCTTCCACGCCCTGGCGATGGAATGCCGGGACCTGGTGTGCGGGATGAACCTGTCACTGCTGCGAGGCGTGATCCGGGGTCTGGCCGGGGCGGGACTGACTGCCGTGCTCGATCCGCAACCGGATCGCTGCTGCGTCATCCTCAAGACTCGGCGCGCCAGCGCCCCCCGGGCTGACGCCCGGGGTTAGTACACTACTCTTCTACCTGACCCGGGTGTTTGGGCCGGCGCGCATAGTCTTTTTTCGACTTGTGGCGCTGATGGGCAGGAGTCTTCAACCTCTCCCGCACCGGCTTGTCCGGATTGGGGACCCGGATCTTCGTCGGGCTCCTTCGCTTCCTGCTCATCCGGCGCACCGCGCCGCGATCTGCTTCGCGTGGTGGCGGCAGTGGACCAGATGAAAGCGCATCCACTCGGGCAGGGTGAGATCGCCGAGGCGGGGGTGTTTCACGAACAGGTCATTCGGTCTGGAGGTGAGCAGGTCGGGCGCGATCCTGTTGAAGCGCTCGATGCCCTCCCGGAAGTGCTGCTCCGCGTACTTCCGGTCCACGTGTTCAGCCGGGCGGGACCCTTGTGGCGCTTCGCGTCCCGGGGGAAACCAACCCACCTTGAGAATCAGGAAACTCGCGACCCACTCGACACGCGTCTTCGGACGACGCGCCATCGGTGGCTTGTCGCGATGGGTGTCGAAGGCCCTGCCGCTCCCTTCGAGCGAAATCGACAAGTGCTCGACGATCTGTGCCGAGTTCCA
>DASUBP010000116.1:0-37714 GCA_035763205.1 Gemmatimonadales bacterium | reverse complement strand
GGGAGGGACGCGAAACGCCCCCGATCCACTTCCACCACGCGGTAGCCGGGGCGGCGAGGATCGGGGGCGAGTCCGGTGCAGATGGGCACTACTCCTCCGCCGCGGGGGCCTCCTCATCGGTCGCCGTCTCGGTAGATCCGGCGGCCGAGCTCTTCATCCCGAGCACCTCTTTGACCTTGAGCTCGATCTCGAGCGCCATCTCGGGGTGATCCTTCAGGTACATCTTGGCATTTTCGCGGCCCTGCCCGATCCGCTCCTTGCCGTACGCGTACCACGCGCCGGCCTTCTCGATGATGCCGGCTTCGGCGGCGATGTCGACCAGCAGCGATTCGTGGCTGATGCCCTCGTCGAACATCAGGTCGAATTCCGCCTGACGAAACGGCGGCGCCACCTTGTTTTTCACGACCTTCACCCGGACGTGATTGCCGATCACCGTCTCGCGCTCCTTCACCGGGCCGATGCGCCGGACGTCGAGGCGGAGCGAGGCGTAGAACTTGAGCGCGCGGCCGCCGGTGGTGGTTTCCGGGTTGCCGAACATCACGCCGATCTTCTCACGAAGCTGATTGATGAAGATCACGGCGGTGCGGGACCGATTGATGGCACCCGCCAGCTTGCGGAGGGCCTGGCTCATCAGCCGGGCCTGCAGGCCCATGTGGGAGTCACCCATCTCACCTTCGATTTCGGCCTTCGGTACCAATGCGGCGACCGAGTCCACCACCACGACGTCCACCGCCCCCGACCGGACCAGGATCTCGCAGATCTCGAGGGCCTGTTCACCGGTGTCCGGCTGGGAGACGAGGAGGTTGTCGATGTCGACACCCAGCTTCTTCGCGTACTCGACGTCGAGGGCATGCTCCGCGTCGATGTAGGCGGCCGCGCCACCCCCTTTTTGCGCCCGGGCCACCACGTGCAGGGCGAGCGTGGTCTTGCCGCTCGATTCGGGACCGAAGATCTCGGTCACCCGGCCGCGCGGGATCCCGCCGATGCCGATGGCCGCATCGAGGTTGATGGCGCCGGTCGGGATGGCCTCCACGCGAACACGCGCTTCGGCACCCATCCGCATGATGGCGCCCTTGCCGATGCTCTTCTCGATCTGGGTGATGGCGAGGTTGAGCGCCTTCCGGCGGTCATCCGACAGCTTCGGGTTTTCTTGGGGGTCTGCCGCCACAGGAGTCCTCGTCATCATTGGTAGAGCGCCTCGAGCTTGAGTGGTGAGCCCGAATATAAGCCGAAGCGTTGTTTAGCGCCAACCGGGCCGAAATGCGTCCTCGAGGTGCGTTAACTTGTTGTTCTGTATGCCGATACAGTCGAATCGGTAGATATCGTCCGGTGCGCCATGGCGATCGGTCCAAGCCCGGGCCGCTTTGACGATCTCCCGGCGCTTGGCACCGGTGACCGCCTCGAAGGGGTGCCCGAAGGCGTCCCCTCGCCTGGTTTTGACCTCGACGAACGCCACCAGCTTCCCGCGACGCACCACCAGGTCGATCTCGATGCGCCCGACGCGCCACCGGTGCGCGATCAGCACCCAGCCCTGGGTTTTCAGATAGTCGATCGCCTGCAGCTCGCCGGCCAGGCCTTCCCGGTGCCGCGGATCTTCCCAAGTCTCTGGATCACTTCGTACCCCGGAGCTCACGGGGGTGAAACTACGCTCTCCCCGTTGGGGGACATAACCCAATTAACGCACGACGGTACGGTTTTGCTTGACGCTTCTGCTCGACGCTCTTGCTCGACGCCTTTTCTTATTACGCCCCCACTATTTCATCCAAGTCTTCCAATCCCACCAGAACGTCCCGGGGCTTCGAGCCATTCGCCGGCCCCAGCACTCCCGCCATCTCCAACTGATCGATGATGCGGGCGGCGCGCCCGTACCCGATGCTCATGCGGCGCTGCAGGAGCGATGTGGAGCCCAGCTGGTTCTGGATGCACACCTCGGCGGCCTGCCGGAAGAGCGGATCGCGCTCGCCGGGGTCCCCGGAGCCTTCGGCCGCGGCTTGCGCGGACTCCTGCGCCTCGATGGCCTCGACCTGCGCTTCGATCGCCGAATGCTCGGGCCGCTCGGCGCCGCGTCCCCGGTACCAGTCCATCAGCCTCTCGGTCTCATCGGTCCCGATGAAGGCTCCCTGCACACGGACGGGTTCGCTCTTCCCCGGCGGCAGGAAGAGCATGTCGCCGTTGCCCAGCAGGGATTCGGCGCCGTTCTGATCGAGGATGGTCCGGCTGTCGACCTTCGACGCCACCCGGAACGCGATGCGGCTCGGGAAATTCGCCTTGATCACGCCGGTGATGACGTTCACCGACGGGCGCTGCGTCGCCAGCAGGAGATGGATTCCGATGGCACGCGCCTTCTGGGCCAATTGCGCCAGGGGCGTCTCGATCTCCCCCTGCACCGTCAGCATCAGATCCGCCAGCTCGTCCACCACCAGGACGACGTACGGGACGATGCCATCCTTGTACTCCGCCTCGAACTTCAGCTCCTTCTGAATCCCCTCCTGCGACGCCAGGGTCTCCTGCGGACCCTTGAGGGGCTTCTTCTCGATCACCTTCTTGTTGAAGTCGATGATGTTCCGCGCGTGATTCGCGTGCAGGAGCTTGTACCGGTATTCCATCTCCTGCACGGCCCACTTGAACACCCGCGCCGCCTTGTGGTGGTTCGTGACCACCTGCATGCCGAGGTGCGGCAATGAGCCGTACATCGACAGCTCGACCATCTTGGGATCGATCATCAGGAGCTTGAGCCGCTCCGGCGGATACGCGTAGATCAGGCTGGTGATGATCGTATTGATGCAGACCGATTTTCCGGAGCCCGTTTGTCCCGCGATCAGGAGGTGCGGCATCTTGGCGAGGTCCGCGACGACTTCTTCGCCCTCGATGTTCCGGCCCAGCGCCACGGGAAGGATGCGGTCACTGCGGAAATCCCCGGACAGGAGCTCCCTCAGGACGACCATCCGCGGATGCGGGTTCGGCACCTCGATGCCGACGGCGGCTTTCCCCGGAATCGGCGCCAGGATGCGGAGCGACTGCGCCTTCATGGACAGCGCGAGGTCGTCCGCCAGCCCGGAAATCCGTCCCACTTTGACCCCGGGACCCGGCTCGATCTCGAAACGGGTCACCACGGGCCCGATCGTCCGGTCGGCGATCCGGCCGCCGACCTTGAACGTCTCGAGCGTCTGGATCAACCGCTGCCCCATTTGATCGATTTCCGCGATCCCGACGTCGGCCGCCTCGGCGGACGGCTCGTTCAACAGCTCGACGGGCGGGATGAGACCCTCGGGAGGAGGCGGGGGGGGCACCTTGGCAACCGGTTTTACCTTCGGAGCCGGTTTGGCCTTTCGGTCCTTCGGGAATCGGGAAACGGGAATCGGCGCCTCCGCCTCCTCGTCCACATCGCTGGCGGGCATAGGCGTGAGACCGGCCTCACGTTTCACCTTTCCCGTTTCCCGTTTCTCGTCCTTCGCTTGCCGCTTGCCGGCCTTCGTCTCTTCGTCGGGCCCGGCCCGCAGCACCGCCAGCGGATGCCACCCAATCGTGAACACCCCGAGCGCCGAGAGGGCGAAGAGGCCGATGAGGGTCGCACCGGCGGGACCGGTGGTGCGTTCGACCACCTCGGCGAAAAAGGCAGGCACGAGGCCGACGAGGCGCTGTGAGGCGCTCCAGACCGCGTAGTCGGGGGAATAGGGGGCGGAGAACCCCTTCACGACGGCCACGGCGTACGGCAGCAGCACGATCAGTCCGGCGCCGAGGATGGCGGCGCGCGGGCTGGAGACCGAGCCCAGGCGGCCGAACGCGGCGAGCGCCCAGCCGATGCCGAGCACCGGAATGACGATGGAGCCCACGCCGAAGGCCTTCCAGAGCGTGTCGCCCACGGCGGAGCCGATGTTGCCGGTGACGTGCCAGGGCGCGAGCGTGAGTCCGAGGAAGAGGCCGACGACCAGGGCCCCGATGCCCACCAACTCTTCGCGCGCTCTGTTGTTCACGTGATGCGGCGGTCCGCGTAGGTGGGAACGACGGCACAGCGATCGGCTTTCGCGCAGAACGCGATGTCGTCGCCGAGGTCGGCTTCGATCAGCTGGCGGGCCGCGTCCGAGGCTTCGAAGGCCTCGGTCCAGGTGGTGTACTCGGTGGTGAGCCCGAGCGCCACCCTGGCGGCGTCGTTCAGGTCGAGCTTGCGGATGCCTTTCTTGACGGCCTTCACGATCCGGCCGGCGGTGTAGGCGTCCTCGAGGGCGAACTTCCCTTCCCGCCCGGCGCACACGATGACCAGCTCACTCTGGATGGTGAACAGCTCCCGCGCGCGGTCGGCCAGTGCCGTGAAGTTGATGGCGCCTCCGACCAGCACGGTGCCGCCGTCCGCGCAGGCGACGAGCGCGGGGGTGCCGTTCGTCGTCGCGAGAAAGATCGTCTTCCCGGCGACCGCGTCGGAGCTCATCTCCCGCGGAGAATTGCCGAGCGCAAAGCCGGGGATCTTGAGGGACTTCCGCTCCCCGGCGAGCAGGTAGGCATCGCGCTGGAGATTCGACGTCATGCGGACCGCCTCTTCCGTCGAGGCGGCGGGCACCACGGCCTTGGCGCCGTTGGCGAGGGCCATCACGATGGTGGTGGTGGACCGGAGGACGTCGAGAACGACCACCGCCCGGCCCGGGACTTCTCCGGAGAGGCCGAGCGGGGTGAAGTGCACGTCGATCTTCATTCTTTGAAGAGTTGCGGTTGCCGCTCGAGGAATTTGGTGTCGACCTTCCCGGCGATGAAGTCGGGATGGCGCATGATGCGCCCCAGGAAGGGAATGGTCGTGGTCACGCCCTCAATGATAAACGAGTCGAGGGCCTGGCGCATACGGGCGAGGGCTTCCTCGCGGGTATTGCCGTGCACGATGACCTTGGCCAGGAGGGAATCGTAGTACGGCGGCACCGTATAGCCGTCGTAGATGTGGGTGTCCACCCGGACCCCGGGACCGCCGGGGGGATGATACGCGCTGATGTGCCCCGGGCAGGGCTGGAAGTTGCGGAACGGATCCTCGGCGTTCACCCGGCACTCGATGGCGTGCCCGCGCAGACGGGTGCCTTCGAGCTTGAGCTTGAGGGACTCCCCCGCCGCGACGCGGATCTGTTCCTTCACCAGGTCGAAGTTGGTGCACATCTCCGTCACCGGATGCTCGACCTGGATCCGGGTGTTCATCTCCATGAAATAGAACGAGCCGTCTTCGTCGAGGAGGAATTCGACGGTGCCCGCGCCGACGTAGTTGATCGCCTCGGCGGCGGTGACGGCCGCCTGTCCCATCTTGAGGCGAAGCTCCTGGTTCAGGGCGGGAGACGGCGCTTCCTCGACCAGCTTCTGATGCCGGCGCTGAATGGAGCAGTCGCGCTCGCAGAGGTGCATCACCCGGCCGTGGGTATCCCCCATCACCTGGATTTCCACGTGGCGGGGCCGCGCGAGATACTTCTCGATGTAGACCTGATCGGAGCCGAACGCGGCGAGGGCCTCTTGCCGCGCCAGGTTGTAGCTCTTCGTGAACGAGTCGGGATCGGTCGCGACCCGCATGCCCTTCCCGCCCCCGCCCGCCGCCGCCTTGATGATGACCGGAAAGCCGATCTTGTTCCCGAATTCGAGCCCTTCTTCCACCGAACTCACCGGACCGGGCGAGCCCGGCACCGTCGGGATCTTGACCTTCTGCGCGATGCTCCGGGCCACCGCCTTGTCGCCCATCTGCCGGATCTGGTCGGGCGTGGGGCCGATGAACGTGATGTTCGAGGCCCGCACGATGTCCGCGAACTCCGCGTTTTCGGCCAGGAAGCCGTATCCCGGATGGATCGCGTCGGCGCCGGTGATCTCGGCGGCGGCGATGATGCGCGGGATGTTGAGGTAGCTCTCCCGGCTCGGCGCCCGTCCGATGCAGACGTCGTCGTCCGCGAAGCGGACGTGCAGGCACTCGCGGTCCGCCTCCGAATACACGGCGACGGTCTCGATGCCGAGCTCTTTGCACGCGCGGATCACCCGCAGGGCGATTTCCCCGCGGTTGGCGATGAGGACTTTCTTGAACATCAGGGAGTCAAGTCGATCGCGCCGGCGCCGCCACCGGCGGATCCGCCGAAGGCGCGGCTCGCCTGCGAATCCACCCCCGACACCTTCAGCGCGAACTCGCTGGGGTTCGAGGCATAGAAGAGCGCGCTCTCGTAGCTCACCACGCCCTGCTGGTACCAGCCGAACAGCGACTGGTCGAAGGACTGCATCCCGTACTGCACCGAGCCCTCGGCGATCAGATCGGGAATGGCGAGCGCCTTGGTGAGGTCACGGATGTTGTCCTGCACGCTCGCGGTATTGATCAAGACCTCCGCGGCCGGGACTCGTCCCTTGCCGTCTTTCCGCGGCACCAGGCGGAGCGAAACCACCGCCTGCAAGGCCGTCGACAGGAGGTGCCGCACTTCGTCGTGCTGGTGGGGTGGGAAGAACGAGATGACCCGGTTGATGGACTGCGTCGCGTCGGTGGTGTGCAGCGTCGAGAAGACGAGGTGGCCCGTGTCCGCGGCCTTGAGCGCCGTATCGAGCGTCTCCATGTCGCGGATTTCGCCGATCAGAATGACGTCGGGATCCTGGCGCAGCACGTGGCGGAGCGCCGATCCGAACGACAGCGTGTCGTTGCCCACCTCCCGCTGGGAGATGTTCGCGAGGTTGTCGCGGTGCAGAAACTCGATCGGGTCTTCGATGGTGATGATGTTGACCCGGCGGTTCAGGTTGATGTGGTTGATGAGCGCGGCGAGGGCCGTCGACTTCCCCGACCCCGTCACCCCCGTCACCAGCACCAGCCCGCGCGGCTTCAGCGCGATTTCCTCGAGCACCCCCGGCAACGACAGATCCTTTACCGTCTTCACTTCGTACGGAATGGCCCGGAACGCGAAGGCGACGGTGCCGCGCTGCTGGTAGACGTTGGTCCGGAAGCGGCCCACCCCCGGCACGCCGATGGCGAAGTCCGCTTCCTTGTGCTCCGCGAACTCCTTCACCTGCCGCGGCGTCATGATCTGTTCGGCGAGGGACTTCAGCTCCTCCGGCTTCAGGGGCTGAGTCTCGAGCGCCACCAGCTCCCCGTTCACGCGGACCGTGGCCGGCCGTCCCACCTTGAGCAGGAGGTCCGAGCCGTTGCGCTGCACCATCTGGGTGATGGCCTGCTTGAAATTGAAGGCCGGGGCCGTACCCGCGGCGGGTGTCTCAGCCATTGGGATCCAACCGGAAGAGGACCTGACCGAATTCGACGGGCTGCGCGTTCTCCACGCAGACTTCGCGGACCACGCCCTGCACTTCGGACTCGATCTCATTCATGATCTTCATCGCTTCGATGATGCAGACCACCTGTCCGGTGGTGACCCGCGACCCGACCTTCACGTAGGCCTCGGCGCCGGGTTCGGGCGACTTGTAGAAAGTCCCCACCATGGGGGACTTGACCTCGACCAGATTGGATACGGGTGCCGGCGCGGGGGCCGGGGCAGCGGCCGGAGCCGCGGTCGTGGCCGGCGCCGCCGGCATGGCCGTCGCCGGGGCGTTCCCCACCACGACGTGTGCGGCACCTCCGGCCCCCTGCCCGGCCCGGGAGACCCGGACCGACGCCCAGAGACCGAGAAACCCGCGGCGAATCTCGATGGACCCCAGCTCCGGGGCATCCTTGAGAGTTTTGACCAGTTGGCTGATGAGATCGAGGTTCATTTCACCAAATAGAGCTTGCGCCCGGTTGATCCGTCAATCCTGCGTGAGTTCCAGCAGTTCCGTGGCCCCATCGGACAGGAGCACCGGCCCTTCGGCCGAGAGCCACACGTCGTCTTCGATGCGGACACCGCCTTCGCCGGCGAGGTAGACGCCCGGCTCGATCGTCACGACCGCATCCACGGGCAACGCTTCGGTGGCCGTCCCCGACAGCCGGGGCGCTTCGTGCACGTCCAATCCCAGGCCGTGCCCCAGTGAATGCCCGAACGCCTCGCCAAAACCCCGGGCCGTGATGGGGTCCCGGGCCAGCGCGTCCGCATCACGACCCGACAGTCCCGCCCGGACGCCCTCACGGGCGCGCCGCTGGGCCCCTGCGACCAGGTCGTACAAGGCCCGCTGCGGCTCCGTCGCCCGCGCGCCTACGACCACGGTCCGGGTGATGTCGGACGCGTACCCATCGACGGTCGCGCCGAAGTCGATCAACAGCCATTCGCCGGCCGCGACCTGCCGGTCACTCGAGCGCGCATGCGGGAGGGCACTGCGCGGACCCGAAGCGACGATGGTCGGGAACGGGTGTGCCTCACTCCCCCGCTTGCGAAGTGCTCCTTCGAGCACGCCCGCGATTTCGTTCTCGGTCAAGCCGGGCCGCACCCGCGCCAGCGTTTCCCGAAGTGCGTCGGTCGCCAGCGTCGCCGCGTCCCGAATGGCCGCGATCTCCCCGGGATCTTTCCGCACCCGGAGCGCCTCGACCAGCTCGCCCGCGGGTTGCCACCGCCAGGGCTTGCCCCCCGCCACCAGGCGCTCGGCCTCGCGCACCGTGAGGGCGTGTCCCTCGAATCCCACCGACTCGATTGGCCCCAGCCGTCCCATCTCCCGGAAGAGCCGGTCCCAGACGCTGGTTCGCTCGACCTCGACGCGGGCCACACTGCCCGCTTCGTCCCGGGCCTGCTCGTCGTACCGGAAGTCCGTGACGAGCAGGAGCTCCGACGGCGTGAGGACCACCATCCCCGCCGACCCGCTGAATCCCGTCAGATAGCGCACATTCGCGCGCGAGGTGATCAGCAGCGCGTCGAGACCCTGCGCGGCGAGGGATTCGGTCAGCGCCTGCCGGCGCGTGGGCCGGCGATCAGCGGGCACGACGGGCCGCGAGATGCGCCACGAGCCCCTCGAGGCCGAGCCGGTAACTGTCCGCGCCGAAACCCGCGACCACGCCTACCGCCGCGTCGGCGAGCAGGGAGCGGCGACGCTCGGGCTCGCGGGCGAAGATGTTGGACAAATGCACTTCGACGAACGGCACCCGGACCGCCAGGAGCGCATCCCGGACGGCGAGACTCGTGTGCGTGAACGCCGCGGCATTCACGAGCGCGCCGTCGGCCGACCCTTTGAGCTTCTGGATCGCGTCGACCAGCTCGCCTTCATGGTTGGTCTGACTGAACACACACTCGACGCCAAGGGCGCGGGCGCGTTCTTGCGTGGCCTTCTCGATCTGACCGAGCGTCACCGCTCCGTAGATCTCCGGCTCGCGCTCCCCCAGCAGATTGAGATTCGGCCCATTCAGTACCGCGACGCGCACTAGGACTTGAGACCCTTGAGCCACGCCTGGAACTGGTCGAGGTCGCCCGCGTCCTCCAACGGCGCCTGCGGACGTGACGTCCGGGTCGAGGGCCGGGGAGCGGATCCTGAAGGCCGGTGGGACGCGGCCGCAGGCGCCGGGGAGTCGGCGGCCGGAGCCGGTGCGCCGCCCGACCCGAAGAAGTCGTCGAACGAGAACCCGCCCTTCGACGGCGCGGCCGGAGCGGGCGCGGAAGCCGCGGCTTCATGCGGCGCCTCGACGCTCGGGGCCGACGCGCGGCTCCCGTCATCGCCGAACACCGCGTCCAGCGACAGGCTGTCCGCCGCGGGCCGGCTCGGTGAGCCGGGCGTGGGGCCCAGGGGCGGCTCATCGGCGAATGCGTCCGCCAGCATGGACTGCGGCGTCGCGCCCGACGTCACTCGCGGGCCCGGGAGCGCCGACTCCTCGGGAAGCGGATCGGCCGCGGGTGCGCCGGGCCGGGAGCCAAGGATCCTTTTCAGGAAGGACCCCAGCGAGAGCCCGCTGGCGGGGGCCCGCATCGGGTGGGACGTGAGCACCGGCGCGTCATCCGAGCCGTCGAGCTCGCGAACCTTCGCCTCGAGCCGGGCGTCGCCGGGGCGCTGCGCCAGCAATGCCTGGTACACCCGCAGGGCGTCGTCCTTGTGCCCCTGCTTGAGGTACAGCTCGGCCATCGTCTCCGTGAGCACCGGTTCCGCCTGCGACAGCGTCGCCGTGTCGGCGGCCCCTACGTCCTCGGCATCATCGGGAGGGAGCGGCGGTGCCGGGACCGGCGCCGGCGCCGATACCCTTGAGGCACGAGGCGGCGCGGGCGGAGGAGATGGCGGTGGCGTCAGTTGAGGAGCCTCGGCCGTACCGGGCTCCACATCGTCGGGCATGATGAGCGGCAGGGACACCGGCGGTCCGTCAGGTTCGAGGTGCGGTGTCGCGGTGCTCTCGAGGAGCGGCTGATCGAGCCGGAACGTGCCGCTCCCCTCGTACTGCGTGCGCGCCAGTCCCTCGACCTCGACGTTGTCGACATTCGGGGCCGGCCCCTCCTCCGACATCATGCCTTCCATCCGCTGCGAAGGCGGCGCGTTGGAGAAATCGATGCCGTCGAAACTCTCCAACCCCATGTTGTTACGGGGAGCGACCGCCCCTTGCCCCGGGAGCTCCGGTTCGGCCTCGAGGCCCAGCGAGAGCCGCTGGTCCTTCGCGGCCTCCGCCCCGGCGGCATTCGGGAGCTCGGGCTCCGCGTCGACCAGCCGGTCCGCATCGATGACCTTGCCTGACCCGCTGGCCCGTTCCACGCCGAAATCGGGCTGGTTCATCGGCACGGTCGCCATGTCCACCAGGGACAGGCGCGGAGGAAGCTCCGCCGGGACATTCGGCGAGCTGGCCCGCTCGATCGGGAGGTCTGCCGAGGGCTCGGACTTCTCGGGAACGATCTCCGCCACCGTTTCGGCCGGCGCTTCGACCGCCGGCAGGGATGCGCGAGGTGCCGTCTTGGCTTGGGCCGCCTTGGACCGCATGCGCGTCAGGGCTTCGGCGGCATCCCCGTTCATGGGGTCGGCCGAAATGAGGCGTCCCAGCCACTCGGCACCCTGGTCGTAATGGCCGGTTCGTTCGGCGATTTCCGCCAGGATCCTGAGGGCGAGGATGTTTTCGGGGTCGAGTTGGAGCACCTTCTGGAACACTTCGGTCGCGGCGGGGTCGTCCTTCTGGTCGATCAGACACCGGCCGTACACGATGTGGGCGCTGACGTAGTCCGGGTGGAGCTCGAGGCCGCTTTTGCAGAGGTCGATGGCCCTATCTATTTCTCCTGCTTTGCGATAGGCATCCGCCAAGGGCGCAAAATTGCGCCCCTTGGGATTCTCGAGCCAACGTCGCTCGAGCTTCTCGATCTCGCTGGTGTACGCCAAATGGGCCTAAGTCTTTGTGGGAATTGGTCCAAGATAGTGTTTGGCCGACTTGGCTGTCAACGTTTCGCGCGAGGTTTCGGTTGAGTTTCCTCGTTGTGGCTTTTAGACTTATGCCCCTTCACCCCCCTTTTTGACCGGAGCCAGGCCCCGCCATGATGCGCACCATGCGCGAGAACTCGAAGTACATCTTCTACGTCCTCGCAATTGCCTTTATCGGATGGATGATTTTCGACGTCGGCATGAACGTCACGGGGGTCAAGACCGGGGGCGACGTCGTTCTGAAGATCAACGGCACCGAAATCCACTACCCGCAGTGGCAGGCCGCGGTGGAAGCCGCCCGGGAGCAGTACGTCGCGCGGGGGGGCAACGCCTCCCTGACCGATGACCAGCAGAAGCAGCTCGAAGATCAGGTGGTGGACCAGCTGACCCAGGACGTGATGCTGCAGCAGTCGTACGCGAAGCTGGGCATCACCGTGTCCGACCAGGACGTGATCGACGCCGCGAAGAGCTCCCCGCCTCCCGAAGTGATGCAGAGCCCCGATTTTCAGACCAACGGCCAGTTCGACATGAACAAGTGGCTGCGGTTTCTGGCATCGGGAGCGAGTCCGGACCTGATGGTCCAGCTGGAAGCGCGGTACCGGTCGGTCATCCCGCAGCAGAAGCTCGCGGAGTACCTGACCGCCGACGTGTATGTCCCCGATGCCAAGCTCTGGCGCATCTGGAGTGACCAGCACGACTCCGCGACCGTCGCCATGGTGGCGATCCAGAACGTGTCGATCCCGGACTCCGCCGTGAAGCTGACCGACAAGGATATCCAGGACTACTACACGGTCCACTCGAGCGAATTCAAGCGGCCCGCGATCGCGTACACCACGTTCCTCGTCCTGCCCCGCGCTCCCGAGGCGTCCGACACCGCCGCGGCGCTCGCGCTGGCACGGAAGGTCCGGCCGGAAGTGATGGTCAGCGAATCCGCGTTCGCGCGGGTCGCCAAGCGGCAATCGGTGGACACCATCACGGGAGCGAAGGGTGGCGACCTGGGGTGGATCAAGCGGGATGAGCCCGGCTTCGACGCCGGCTTCATCGCCGGCCTCAAGAACCTGCAGCCCGGACAGGTCTCCCAGCCCGTCTTGTCGGCCTTCGGCTATCACCTGATCCGCGTCGACAAGGCCGCGGGTGACTCGGTGGAGGTCCGGCACATCCTCTTCCCCATCGCGCTGACGGGACCCCGCCTCGACCTGGTCGAAGCGCGTGCCGACACGCTCGACCGCCTGGCGGGCGAGCATGATGACGGCAGCGTCATCGACTCACTGGGCAAGGCGATGCATCTGAACGTCGCGACGGCTCCCCCGATCTATCAGGGCGAGCGGATGACGCTGGGCAAGTATGTCATCCCTGACGTCGGCACTTGGGCGTTCGGTGGCGCCCGGCCCGGACAGACCAGCAAGGTGATCGAGGGCGAGCGGGCGTTCTACGTGTTCCGGCTCGATTCCCTCCGTCCCGCGGGTGTTCCGCCGCTCGCCGAGATTCGGGCGCGGATCGACTCCGCGGCCACGTTCGACCGCAAGAAGGAAATCGTGCGGCAGCGGGGACAGGCGTTGGCGGCGAAGCTCGCCGGTGCCTCCGACCTCAGGCAGGCGGCCGCGGCGGCGGGGTACGCGGCCACCACCATCGGACCGTTCACGCGGTTCCGCCCACCCGCCCAGATTCAGCTGGACCCGGAAGTGGTCGGCGCGGCGTTCGGGCTGAAGCCGGGTGAGCGCAGTCCCTTGATCGAGGCGCGGACCGGTGACTTCCTGCTCCAGGGCATCTCCCGGAGCAAGGCGGATTCCACGGCGTGGCTGGCCCAGCGGGATCAGCAGCGCACCGTGCTGGTGCGCGGGCTCCAGCAAGCGCGAGTGACGGCGTATCTCGCGGCGCTCAAGGCCAAGGCCAAGGTGGTGGACCGGCGGAAGGAAATGTTCCAGCAAACCCAACAGGCGGGCAGTTGAACTAGTCGAGCAGGCTCGTCGGTTTCGCGGGACGCGGAGGAAGCGGCACGTCGGGCCGCCCCATCGCGTCCCGCGCTTCGTTCAGGCCCTTCCGGAACTCGCGCAGGAACTTCCCCGCCGCCCGCCCGACTTCGGGCAAGCGGCGCGGTCCCACGGCCACAAAAAGAACGGCGAGCAGCACGAGCCACTCGCCGATCGAGAACCCTGCGACCGACATCCGCGGCCCTACTGGCTCAGACGCTTCGGCTCTCCGCCCGTGGGCGGCAGCGTCGAGTTGGTGGCCGAAGGAGGCGGAACGTTGGTCCGCTGATCCGGCGGGTTGTCTCCGATCTCCTTGATGCTCCGCTTGAATTCGCGGATCCCCTGCCCCAGCGACGACCCGATCTCCGGGATGCGCTTCGCCCCGAACACCAGGAGGAAGACCAGCAGCAAGAGGGCGATGTGCCAGACCGACAGTTCCATACCAGCCTCTCTCTTAGAAAAGCGACCGTGCCACGAAGTAGGCGATCACCACTCCGAGTACCGCCACCAGCGACACGTCCAGTCCAATCGGACCGAGCGTGATGTCCACCACCAGCAGATTAATCTGCACCGGCCCCAAGGTCGGGTGCACCGCGGTGGTGAAAAATTCTTTCGCGGCGCCCGCCGGCAGAAATTGCCGGAGCAGCGCCTGCATGAAGCCGCCCAGCACGAACCCGGTCGTCAGGACTCCGAGGTAAAATAGCGGACGCCGCGGTCCCCGCGCCACGCGCTAGCTCCTCCGCTCCACGGCGTACGCGATACTGTCGCGCAACGCGTCGCGAGCCGGGGACGCCGGGAGGCCGTCGAGGGCGCGTTCCGCTTCCTGTGCCAGCGTGAGCGCGCGCTGCCGTGCGTACGTCAGCCCACCGGCCTCGTTCACCCAGGCGATGACGTCCGTCACGAGGTGATCGGACGGTTCCGGCTCCTCCATCAAGCGCTCCACCAGGCGGCGCCCCTCGGGCGCCATGCGTGGCAGCGCCGCGATGAGCGGGAGCGTCACCTTGTGCTCCTTCAGATCCAGACCCCACGGCTTGCCGGTGACGGCTTCCGCCTCCGTGTAGTCGAGCAGGTCGTCCGTGATCTGGAAGGCCATGCCGAGGTGAAGCCCGAACGCGGCGAGCGCGGCGCGGTGCGCGGGGTCGCCCCGCAGGGCGCCGCATTCGCACGCGCCCGACAGGAGCGATGCGGTCTTGGCGCGGATGAGGTGGTCGTACTGCGCTTCGTTGTAGCTCAGCTTGTCGTGCGCCTCGATCTGCCGCATCTCGCCGATGGTCATTTCGTTCGTGACCCGGGCGAAGACGCGCAGCGGCTCGATGTCTTCGGCCTTGACCAGCTCGATGATGGCGCGCGAGTACAGATAGTCGCCCATGATCACGGCGATCTGATGCGAGAACAACGCGTTGAGCGTCGGGAGTCCCCGGCGCAGCGCGGAATGATCGACCGAGTCGTCGTGGACCAGCGTGGCGAGATGGATGAGCTCGACCACCGCCGCCAGCGAGACGCTCCGGGGCTCGGTGTTCCCGGTCGCCTGCGCCGACAGCAGGAGCAACATGGGCCGGAACAGCTTCCCCTTCATCCGCAGGAGATGGTCGTTCACTTCGGCGATGCTCGGGAAGTCCGCGGCGATGATGCGCCGCAGCTCCTCGGCCACGCGCACCAAGTCCTGCGCCACGGGACGCTGGATGTCGTGCAGGGTGACGGGGGCGACTTGCTGACTCATCTCAGCGCGCCTTGGCCAGCGCCTTTACGCGCTCGCCCACGTCCAGGAACCGGATGTTCACCGCGAACACCTTCCCGTAGAGGTCCTTCGCCTCGGCGGGACGTCCCTGCTCTTCGCAGGCACGGCCCAGCCAATAGAGGATGCCCAGCCGCTCCTCCTCTCCCGAGGACGGCAGCTCGAGCCCGCGCCGCAGGATCGACTCGGCCACCCCGAACGCGCCCTTCTCGAAGAAGCATACCCCCAACGCCTCGGACGTGCGCAGCTTCCCGTCCTGCGCGCGAAGGGCCTTCTGGAACTCGGCGATGGCTTCGTCGAGAAGCCCCATCTCCTTGAAGGCGACGCCGAGGTCGTAGTGCGACTGGAAGTCGGTGTCCTCGATGTTTTCGTCGATCCCCTGCTTGAACCGCGCGAGCATCTCCTGGAAATCCTGCTGCTCGTCGCCGGTCGGCTCCTCGTCCTGGACCTTCATCCGGGAGTCCCGCTCCTCGCCGTGATCGTCGAGGATCATGGAACCCAGATCCACGAAGTCGGCGCCCTCCGCCGCTTCGTCCCGGACTTTCATCTTCGCGTCCTTCGCCTTGACCTTTCCCTCGGGCGCGGCGGGAGCCGCGGGCGCGAGCATGGACAGGGCCGACTGCGCCCGGGCGTTCTTCGGATCATGCTCGGCCACGCGCTCGTACACGGCGCGCGCCTTGTCGGGCAGGTCCCCGCGCAGGAGCGTATCGCCCAGCTCGAGGTATGCAGTGATCAGCCGATCCTTCTCCCCCGACTTGAACGCGAACTCCACCACCTTCTGCCGGTGGCGGATGCTGTTCGGATCGAGGCGCAGAATCTCGTCGACCAGATCCTCGGCCTGCTGGGAATTCCCCGCGCTCTCGAAGCCCGCGGTGGCGTGGTCGAGCTCCTCGATGCCCCGTTCCCGGTCACCCGATTCGATCAGGGCTTCGCCCAACGCCTGGTGCGCCTCGGGGTCGTCCGGGTTGTCCGCGACACGTCCCTCGAGGTCTTCGATGGAAACCGTCGGCGCTTCTTCGATGTCGGAGAAGTCGATGGACGGCGCCGAATCTTCGATCTGCATGCCGCCGCCATCCAGGCCGACGTCGATGTGCACGGAGGGACGTCCGCCCACCGAGGTGTCATCCTCGGTCATGATGAAGTCCCGCGTCTCCTGGCCGGCACCGTCGTCGAGCAGGAGAGGCTCGTCGTCCACCGGGGCCAGGACCTCGGGCTCCGCTTCGATGACCGGCTCGGCTTCGACCAACGGCTCCTCGTCGAGCGAGAGCTCGACGACCGCCTGGCGGCCCCTCGTGCCACGCGCCGGCGGAGGCGGGACCTCCTCTTCCACCGTCGGCTCGAGCTCCGCCATCGGCTCGACGTCGTCCGCGACGATCTCCTCGCGCACCGACTCGATATTCGTCGCGCTGTCGCGGACGCTGCCGAAGTCCGCACTCGTCGACTCCAGCCCCTCGAGCAGTGACCCCGAGCCGGCGGAGATCCCCTCGTCCGCGAGGCTCGTCGACTCGATCTGGAGCGACGTGTCGGGCTCCGCGACCGGCGGCTCATCGAGGAGACTGACCGGTTCCGGTTCAGGCTCGGGAGGCGGCGGCGGTGCCGGTTTGGGGGTCGGCCTCGGCGGCGGCGCGACCTTGGGCGCGGCAGTCTGCGCGGGCGCCTTTGCCGGCGGAGGTGCGGGCACCGCCGGAGCTTTCGCCGCCGGAGCGGGAGCGGGCTTCGGGGCCGGGGCCGCCGGCTTGGGTGCGGCTGGTGCCGCTGCCCCGCCTTTGGGAGCCGTGGGCGCGTCGAGGTCGAGGAACACCAGGCTCGACGTCTTTCGCTTCATCCCCGGCGTCTTCGGCGGCTCTACGACCTTCGCCTGCGTGGTGCGCCGTTGGGGGTTCTCATTCACCCCGTACGCGGCGAGCTGCTCCTCCAGCATGTGGCGGAGCTGCTCCCCTTCCGACGAAATGTCCGTGAACTCCTTGAGCGCCGCGAACGCGAGCTGGATGTTGCCCGTCTTGTGCACGCGCTCCGCGTACTCGACGAAGTTCTGCTTGGCCTCGGACGTGAAGCCTTTGGCGGCGTAGAGCTTGGCAAGCTTCAAATAGGTGTTCTGCCGCCCGGGGGCGTTGCGGAGCACCTTGTTGCACATCGCGATCGCGTTGTTGTGCAGCCCCTGCTCGGCGTATTTGTCGACCGCGCGGTCGTAGTAGTCCGCCGCCTGGCCGGGGTCTTTCAGCTTGAGCCACAGATCCCCGACCTTGTTGTAGATCGCCAGATCAGGGTTCGGCTCACCTGAGGAATCCTGCTCCTTGAGAACCTCGATCCACGCGTCGACTGCCCCCTTGGCATCCTTCACCTCGAGGGCGCGGGCACGTTCCTTGGCTTTCTCAAGTTTCGACATAGCCGCCTAAAGATATCGGCCCGCCGATGGAGCGACAAGCGGAACCCCCTGTCCAGACGGCGGTTACGAGATTCGCGCCGATCCAATAGGCCGCTTCCCGCCAATCGGAGACGTCGAGAGCGACCAGATCCGCGCGCATTCCCGGTACGATCTGGCCCCGATCCCCGGCCACGCCGAGCGCGGCAGCCGCATTGACTGTCACGGCCGTCAACGCCTCCTCGTGGCGCATCCCCAGTTGGGAGACACCCAACGCCATGACGTACGGGAGACTGACCGTGGGCGATGATCCGGGATTGAAGTCCGTAGCCAGGGCGACGGCCGCACCCGCCTCCCAAAGGGCCCGAGCGGGCGCCTGGGACTTCTTCCCAAGAAACGTCATGGTGGCGGGAAGCAGGACCGCGACCGTTTCGCTTCGGGCGAGCGCCTGGATGCCCGCGGGTGAAATGGCGGCGAGGTGGTCCGCGGATTGCGCGCCGAGCGTCGCGGCCAGCTCGGCCCCGCCCGCGCCCTCCAGCTCGTCCGCATGCATGGTCAACGCGAGCCCCGCGCTCCGCGCCGCCTCCAGAATCCTTCGACTCGCGGCGACGGTGAACACGCCCGGCTCGCAGAACACGTCGCACCGCGCGGCCAGGTGCTCCCGCACCACCGCGGGGATCATGTCCTCGCACAACGTGGCGACGTAGGTATCGGGATGGGCGCGGTGTTCAGGCGGCACCTCGTGGGCACCCAGGAAGGTGGCGACCACGTCGGGGCTGCCGTCGCGTTTCAGACGGCCGATGACTCGCAGCTGCTTCATTTCCGCGTCGAGCTCGAGCCCATATCCGGACTTGATTTCGACGGTCGTGGCGCCATGGGCGCGCAGCGCATCGAGCCGAGCGCGCGCCAGGCGATAGAGATCGTCTTCGGTGCGCCCCCGGACATCCCGGACCGATTGGAGGATCCCTCCCCCCGCCGCGGCGATCGCCTGGTACGTCGCTCCGAGGGCCCGGCGCTGGTGATCGTCGAGCCGTGGCGCCCCGAACACTCCATGGGTGTGCGCGTCGATGAACCCGGGGTACAGCACGCCACGGACCTCTTCACGGGTCGCTTTGGGATGGGCCGCCGAGAGCTCGGCGTAAGGACCGACCGCGGTGATCGTGCCGCCTTCGATCAGGACGGCACCTCCGGGGAGGACCTCGACGGTCCGGGCCTCGTCCCGGCGCCGAGCCCGCGCCGGCCCCCGGCAGGTAACCACCGCTCGGGCACCGACGAGGAGGGTGCTCAGTCGCGCGCCTCGCGCATGGGCAACCGCACGTGCTCCCGCTCGGCCGTCGCGATCGCCTCGGGGTAACCGGCATCGGCATGGCGTGCGACGCCGATCCCCGGATCATTGGTGAGGACCCGCTCGAGCCGGCGGGCCGCTTCCGGCGTGCCGTCGGCCACGATCACCTGCCCGGCGTGCAGCGAGTTCCCGATCCCCACTCCCCCACCATGATGGAAGGAGACCCAGGAGGCGCCGGAGGCGGTGTTGAGCAGTGCGTTGAGGATGGCCCAGTCCGCGATGGCGTCCGACCCGTCGCGCATGGCTTCCGTTTCACGGAAGGGGGACGCGACCGAGCCGGTGTCCAGATGGTCGCGGCCGATCACGATGGGCGCCGACAGCTCTCCCTTCGCGACCAGATCGTTGAGCGCCACACCGAACCGCGCGCGCTCCCCCTGCCCCAACCAGCAGATCCGTGCCGGCAGGCCCTGGAAGGCCACGCGTTCGCGGGCGAGCGTGATCCAGCGACGCAGGTGTGCTTCCTTTGGGAACAGCTCGAGCACCAGCTCGTCCGTCCGCGCCAGGTCCTTCGGATCGCCGGAGAGCGCGACCCACCGGAACGGACCTTTGCCTTCACAGAAGAGGGGCCGGATGTACTCGGGCACGAAGCCGGGGATGTCGAACGCGTTGTCGAGCCCCGCGTCCTTCGCCACGGTCCGGATGTTGTTGCCGTAGTCGAAGGTGACCGCCCCTTGTGCCTTGAGCGCAAGCATCGCCTCCACGTGCCTGACGATCGACGCGGTCGCGGCGCGCACGTATCCGGCCGGATCCCTGGCCCGCAAGGCGGTCGCGTCCACGAGGGACATTCCGGCGGGCACGTAGCCGTTCAGCGTGTCATGGGCGGACGTCTGATCGGTCAGCACGTCGACCTTCACCCGGCGCCGGGCGACTTCCGGAAGTGCGTCCGCACAGTTGGCGGTCAGCCCGACGGACAGGGCTTTCCGCGATGCGCGCGCCTCTTCACACCACTTCAGTGCTTCATCCAGCGAATCGGTCGCCCGGTCCAGGTAGCGAGTCTCGAGACGCCGCTTGACCCGCGCCGGATCGACTTCGATGGCCAGGCACACGCCGCCGTTCATGGTGGCGGCAAGGGGCTGGGCCCCACCCATGCCACCCAGGCCGCCGGTGACGACCAGGCGACCCGCCAGCGACCCGTCGAAATCGCGGCGGGCGACCGCGCCGAACGTCTCGTACGTGCCCTGCAGGATTCCCTGGGTCCCGATGTAGATCCACGACCCGGCCGTCATCTGGCCGTACATCGTCAGACCGCGCCGTTCGAGATCGCGGAACACATCCCACGTCGCCCATCGTCCCACGAGGTTCGCGTTGGCGATGAGGACGCGGGGGGCGTCGGCGTGCGTGCGGAAGACTCCCACGGGTCTCCCCGACTGCACGAGCAGCGTCTCGTCGTCGGCCAGCGTCGTGAGGGTCCGGCAGATGGCGTCGAACGACGCCCAGTCCCGCGCCGCGCGCCCCGTGCCGCCGTACACGACGAGGTCGTCGGGCCGCTCGGCAACCTCGGGGTCGAGGTTGTTCATCAGCATGCGGAGCGCCGCTTCCTGCACCCAGCCGCGGCAGGTCCGGGTGGTTCCGCGAGGAGCCCGCACCGGGCGCGCTCCCTTCATGCGGTCTCGCCGGGATCGAACGTGCCCGCGCGGATCCGCTCCGCCACCAGCTCGATGTCCGCCTGGAAGGGCCGGTCTCCGTCGAGTGGCGGCACGAGCTTCCGGATCGCGGCGTAGGTACGGGCGACCCCCTTCCCCGGGGTCAGCGGCTTCAGAAACTCGAGTCCCTCGGCCCCCGCCAGGAGCTCGATCGCGGTAATGCGTTCCGCGTCGGCCAGGATCCGCCCCGCCTTCCACGCGGCGCTCATCCCCATCGGCACGATGTCTTCCTGATTCGCTTCCGTCGGAATGGTCTGCACGGACGCGGGCGTCGCGAGCACCCGGGCGTCGGCCACGAGCGCGGCGGCGACGATCTGCGGCGTCATGAAGCCCGACTCCACGCCCGCGTTCTTCGCGAGAAACGGGGGCAGGCCCCAGGAGAGGTCGGGATTGACCACCCGCTCGAGCCGCCGCTCGGAGAGATTCGCGAGCGTCACGAGCGCGATACCCAGGACGTCGAGCGCAAAGGCGATCGGCTGGCCATGGAAATTGCCGCCGGAAAGAATCTCGTCGCCGAAGACCAGGGGATTGTCGGTGGCCGAGTTGAGCTCCGTGGTGACGATCCGCTCGGCCATCGCGAGCCCCTCGCCGACCGCGCCCAGGACTTGGGGAGAGCAGCGGAGCGAGTAGGCATCCTGCACGCGGGGGTCATTCTCGCGATGCGACTCCCGGATGGCCGAGTCCGCGAGGAGCTCACGGAGGAGCGCCGCCGACCGGCCCTGCCACGGGTGCGGACGGGCATCATGGATGCGGGGATCGAACGCGACGGGCGTTCCCCGCGCCGCCTCGAGGCTCATGGCGCCGGCGGCGTGCGCGGTCCGCCAGAGCGTCCACGCGTCGTGGGTCAGGAGGGCCGCCAGTCCCGTCTGGGCCTGGGTCCCGTTGATGAAGGCGAGACCTTCCTTGGCCTGGAGGACGACCGGGGTGAGACCCGCGGCGCGGACCTTCGCCCCGTCCTCGCCTTCGCCCATCAGCGCGAGCGCGAGGTGTGACAGCGGGGCCAGGTCACCCGACGCTCCCACGCTCCCCTGCGAGGGGATGGAGGGATGGATGCCGCGGTTCAGGAGCTCGACCAGGAGCAGCGGCAACTCGGCCCGCGCGCCGCTGGTGCCCATCAGGAGGACGTTGGCGCGCAGCAGCATCATCGCGCGCACCGCCTCCACCGGCAACGGATCGCCGACGCCGGAGGCATGACTCCGAATGAGATTTTTCTGGAGATCCTGCAGCTTGTCCGCCGGAATGCGGACGTTGGCGAGCTTTCCGAAGCCGGTGTTCACGCCGTACATCGTGTCCCCGCGCGCGATGGCACGCTCGACCGCGGCGCGGGAGGACCGAACGCGATCCAGGGCCGCCGGAGAAGCGGAGACAGGAGCCCGGTGCCGGGCGACGGCGACGACATCAGCGAGGGAGAGGGAACGACCGTCTAGGGCGATCATGGCACGAGAAGCTAGTAGGCGGAGAGGGACAAGCAAAGTCAGGCGCAAGGTGAGGCGCCTAGGCGCTTAGGCGCCGAGAAGGCAACAGGGGGCAGGATCAGGAGAGACTGCCCTGATACTGACCCCTGCCTACCGCTCGGCGCCTGAGCGCCTGGGCGCCTGTCTGAATCCTACCGCCTGATAATAGTCCTGCCCGTCTGCACGGCGACCGTCTGTCCACCCGCCCTGATGAGCTCCTGGTTTCCGGCCGTCGTCTGGAAACTCCAATCGAGAATCAGGAAATCCCGTCCGACATGGGTCACCCGGACGGCGCCGTACCTGACCGACGCTCCATTCACGACCTGGAAAACGTACCCGTCACCCGGGAGGGCCTGGAGCGACGTGCTCGCATAGCCCGAACCCGGTGCGAAATCGATCGACGTCAGGTCATCGAGTGGCCCGATGCCATACTGCTGCATGGTGGTTCCCGAGGCGGCTACGGGGACGAGCCAGAGGGTCGAATCGGCGTGCTGGGACACGTAGAAGTTCGCGCTCGACGATCCGCCATTCACGACGAGCCCGAAGCCGTTGGCCGTGCCGTCCCAGAACTCGAGTCCGGCCGACGCCGCGTTCGACTGCAGGGGATACAACGCGACGTTGCGGGCGTCGGGGCGCGGCGTGTCGTCGCGGATCGGTGACCATTGGCTTTCGTCACCGAGGGTGTCGATCGCCGTCACGAAGTAGCAGCGCGACACGCCGTTGGTCAAAGCGCCGACGATGAAATCGGGGGACACCGTCGCGCCTTCCAGCACCCAGTCGTTGTTGCACAGGGTGTCGGACGGCGCGCTGGCGGAATAGACGCGGTACCACTTGAACGCCACCGGATTGCTGAGGTAGGCATTGTCGGTCCAGTCGAGCTCCACCGCGCCGTTGAGCGAAGTCGAGAACAGGCTGTCGGGCTTCGGCAGGGTCAGGAGCGACGTGATGGTCACGACGTTGCTGTTCGTGCTCTCGTTCCCGTTCAGGTCCACCGACGTGACGGTGTACTGGAGGTCCGGGGGGCCGAAGTCGTGGAAGGACGGCGACGTCGTTTCGGCGCGCAGGTTGAACGTGCCCCCGACCGTCGGCGTCGAGTAGATCCGGTAGCTCTGCAGCGCCGTCGAGTTGACCGGCTGCCAGGTCAGCAGAATGGCCGACGGCTGGCCCGGAGACCCGGAGGGATCGAGCTCGTACGACAGATCCGCCGGCGGAGGCAGCGGTGATCCGCCGCCACCGGTGACGGTCTGCTGCTGGTCGCAGGCTGCAACGATGAGCGCCGACAGCGTCAGCGCGATCCGCAAAGACGTGCGCATATCAGGCCCCGATAGAGGTCGGCCCTGTACAAGGCAGGGACCGTGCCGTGGTGTTCCGCGAGGCGGGATGCGGGTTTCCCGCGGAACCTGTCCCACGGCGAGGACAGAGACTCAGGTTACTGCGTCTGCCGGAAGGTCTGCTGGTCGTAGTCGAACTTGATGTCCTGCTCGTCGCGGAGCTGGATGGTGAAGTTGAATCCGAAATTCCCATTCGGGCTCTTCACGAACTGGAAGCTCGCCCGCCAGCGGCGCAGATCCCGCTGGAGGGAGATGAACTGCTGGCCGAACTGGCGCGTGTGAAAGTCGTAGGTCGTCGTCCAGTTCAGGTCCCAGTGAGGCGTGGGGCTGAAGTGCATCGTCACGTTCATCTGTTCCGTACCCGCACCGGTCTGCGGCAGAAACCCCGGGAGAGGCGTGACCGGCAGCCGCCCTTGGTACTGCGTGTCGGTCTGGACGGGAGCGAAGATGCTGGAGTCCTTGACCGGCCGGAATCGCGTGCTCGTGAAGGTCACGTTCATCGAAAAGCCCCCGCCGGTCGGACCGGAGAACGGGGAGATTCCGGGGACGCCTCCTCCCAAGGCCGGGGGCGGAACGCCGGGGCCCGAGATGCCGACGTTCTGCCCGCCGGCCCCTCCCCCTCCGAGTCCGGCATTCGGCGACGCGCCGGGCGCGGGGGCCGCCGGCTTCGCGGTCCCGCCGCCCAGTCCGAGCAAGCCCCCGATGCCCTTGATGGTCGCCTCGGAAATCGAGAAGGAGGCCGAGACGTTGGTGAGGAAGGGAGAGAACTTCGCGACCCTGTAGCCGACCGGGCCGTTCCAGAGATCGTGGGTCAAGGACAGGGAAAATCCCGGAATCAGGTCCGACGACATGGTGTTGGTCAGCGACTGGGTCTGCCAGCCGGTGAGGATGTCCGGTGCCTGCTTGGCCCGCTCGAAGTTGTATTGAATCTGGGACGTACTGAGCGAGAGCAGTTTGATCTTTCGCCCCGCCCCCGCCGTATCGCCCGGGGGCGGCTTCAGCTTGGCTTCGATGTTCTGCGAGAGCCCCACGCTGATCGTCTGCTGCGGATCGGAGGTCGCCGTGGGGTTCAGGTGGCTGGGGTCGATGGCGTTCGCGAATGCCCGGGAGACGGACGCCGCGGGTGCGTACTGATAGTTCACCAGCAACTGGACGGAGTGCCGGATGCGTTCGAGCGGTCCGAACCCGGGGAAGAATCCGAAGAACGTCGGCGCGATCGCCGCGCCGAACGCCAGCCGCTTCCCCTGGGTGACGAACGCGCCGTCGGTGAACTGGTTGCGAATGGCGGTGGGTCCCTGCGACGTATTGTTCACCACGTTGATACTGGGCTGCAGCTTCCACGAATTCGTGAAGAGCGTGGGCAGGCTGAATCCCGTCGACCAGTCCACCGTGGTCTGGAAGGTCCGGACGTACAGAATCTTGTGGACCTGCGAGTCGGCAGGGTCGAGCACGAAGTATTCGCGCCGCTGATTCGACGCCTGATCACTCACGCTCAGCGAATTCGACCAGTTCCAGCCGCCGATCCGGATCGGCGTCGACAATCCCAATGACGTCGTCCGGTTGTCGAAGAACTGGGAGATGGTGTCGGATCCGATCAGGCTGAAACCGGCGGGGACCAGCAGGGTGCCGGAGTTGTTGTGGAACGTCTGCGAATTGGTGTAGCTGAGCCCCGGCGACCAGGTCAGCCACGGAGTGACGTTGATCGGCGACGGCGTGAAGCTGAACTGCGGGAACGTCTGACTCACCTGCGGCGTCGAGAGGTTCTGCGACCGCGACCCGCCGACGTTCACGGTACCCCAGCCGAACTGCTTCTGGAAGTTCGCCTGGGAGGACAGCTGGGCCGTCGAGAGAAACGGATTGATGGTGTTCTGCTGGATGACCGCCGCGCTGGTGGCGTAATTGACGGTCGCCGTCAGGTGCGTCCGGCTGTCGAACGCCTGTGAGTGGTTCCAGCCGATCTGCGTCGAGGTGCCGGACCCGTCCAGGTTGCTCTGCTTGGCGTACGTGATGCCGCCGTCGATGAAGCGGTCCAGCCACTTGTAGCGCATGGCCCCGTGGACTTCGACGTAGCGATTCGAGAACCAGTCCAGCGATCCCAGCAGATCGACGTAGTCGTTGGGGACCCAGTAGTAGCCCAGGTTCGCGATATGCCGCTGGTACTGCCGGGTGGGACGCACCAGGTCATTGAGGCCGAACCGCGGCACCAGCACGCCGCTCCGCCGTCCCAACCGGATGTCCTGGAAGATGAAGGGCAGCCACATCAAGGGGACGTCCCGGATGTACAGCACGGCGGGGCGCGCGATCATCACGTTCTTGTTCAGCCACTTCACTTCACCGGCCTGGAAGTGGTAGTCGGGGAGCGGAAGGTCGGATGACGTGATCGACGACGACGCGCCGAACATGCGGGTGGACCCCGAGTCGACGGCGAGGTCTCCGCGCATGAACCAGGTCGCCCCGCCCTGTTTGAAGCTCGTCAGGGCATTCGTAATCACACCGCGCTTCAGGCAGTTGTCGTACCGCAGGGAATCGCCGATCATGACGTTCCCTTCCCCGAACAACGACGGCGCTCCCTGGGCCTCGAGCCGGCAGCTGGTCTGGACGTAGTGAATCGAGTCCGCCTGCAGCTTGCTGCCATCCTGGTCGACCAGCGCGTCGTGACGCAGCTGGATATCGCTCCCCCGCTGTCCCTGCCGCATCACCAGTGAATCGGCCGTGTAGTGCGTGATCCGGTATCCCTTCCGGGCGGCCAGCGAGTCCATCAGGGCATCGGAGGCGGGGAAGGAACGCGTGGGGCCGGTCGGCAGTCCCAGACGGCGCGCCGTGGCGGTGTCGATGGCGCGGCCCTGCACCGGCTGGCCGGCCCGGTGGGTGGTGTCCTGCGTGGGCTTGGGAGCCGGCCGCTGGCCCGGCAACGCGGCGGCTCCACCGACGGTCAGGAGCAGCGCGATGGCGGCCGCAGCTCCCGGACTCCTCACGTCACATCCGCAGCCGCGGCGGCGGCGCGCCGGTCCCGTCGCCGGCCCACGATCCAGACACACCAGATGCTGATCTCATACAGTCCCAGCATCGGCACCATCATCAGGATCATCGAAAGCGCGTCGGGGGGGGCGAGGAAGGCGCCGATCAACGCCGCGATCACGAGCGCGTACCGGCGGTTCCGCGCCAGGAACTTCGCGTTCACGAGCCCGAAACCGGCGAGGATGATCATCACCAGCGGCAGCTCGGTAATGGCGCCGAACGCCAGCACCAGCGGGATGGCGAACGCAAAGTAGCGGTCCGCCGTGATGATGGGCTCCAGGTGCTCCCGCTGGAACGACATGAGCATGGCGAGGGCCCGGGGCAGCACCAGGAAATAGGCGGCCGCGGCACCGGCGGCGAAGAGCAGCACGCCCGCCATGAGGGACGGCACGATGACGCGCCGCTCGCGGTCGTACAGCGCGGGCACCAGGAAGGCCCAGGCCTGATAGATGATGACCGGGGAGGCGAGCACGAGTCCCACCGCCACGGCCAATTTCATGGTGATGAAGAACCCTTCGGCGGGTCCGGTCACCATGAGCTTGCCGGTGGGCAGCTGCGCCGCGATCGGGCGCATCAGGATGCCGAGGATGTCGAAGTGGGTGACGACGCCCCAGCCGATCAGGGCACCGACCGTCAGCGCGATCGCGCTCCGGAGGAGGCGCCACCGGAGCTCCTCGAGGTGCTCGAGGAACGGCATTTCGCCGCGGGATCGTGATTCGGCCACGGGGGCCGGGCTAGCGCCCGAGTGCCTGGAGCCGGATGCGGGCGAGGTTGGCCTCGTCCGAACGGGGATAGCCCGCGATCACCCGGTTGAAGTACGTCCGAGCCTGCGCCTTGTCCGACTTCTCGTACAGGAGCCCGAGTTTGTAGAGCGCCGTGGGTGCCCGGACCGAATTGGGGTAGGTCTTCACGAGCTGTGCATACACCGGCACCGCGGAATCGGGTTGCTGATCGCCGAAGCTCTCTCCGATGTAGAAGAGGGCGTCCGAGGCGCGCGGGTCCGTCGGGAACGACTGCAGGAAGGCGCGGAATCCCATCCGCGCCGTCGCCACACTGCCCTTCCGGTATTGCTGCAACGAAGCGTCGTACATCTGGTCCGCGCTGGCGCCGGTCACGCTCGGCGCGGGACCCCGGCCCGTATCGGGTGCGGGCACCGGTTGCGCGGCCCGTTGCTCGATCTGCGAGCGGAGCTCGGACAGCCGCTGCTGGCTCTGCCCGGTGAGCTCCTGCACGCTGACCAGCTGTTGATTGATGTTGAGGTGATCGTTCTTCGCGTCGCCCCGCATCTGCACCAGATAGTTCTGCTGCGTGGCGAGCGTCTGCTGCACGGCGGCGATGGCCGCGAGCACGCTGTCCCGTTCCGTGCGCCGCAACGAATCGGAACGGGTCACCTGCGCCTGAAGGGCCTCGACCTCGAGACCGACCTTCCGGACGTCGCCTTTGAGGGCGCATCCGGCGGTGATCCCGAGGCCGAGGAGCGCGAGGGATCGCGCTGTTCTGCGGAACACCCTTACGGCTTCACCAGGGCGTCGCCACCGGCGAGGATGGTGAACTCATCGCGACGGTTCTTGGCCCAGGCGTCTTCGTTGTGAGCGGGATCGAGCGGCCGCTCTTCGCCGTTCGACACGGTTTCGATACGGCCCGCGTCGATGCCGTGCGTCACCAGGTACTGCTTGGCGGCGTTGGCGCGGCGGTTGCCGAGCGCGAGGTTGTACTCCTGCGAGCCGCGCTCGTCGCAATTCCCGGCGACCTGGATCCGCAGGCCGGGGTTCTTCTGGAGGATCGCGATCTTCTGATCGAGGAGCGCCTGATCACCGCCCTGGATCTCGGCCTTGTTGAACTCGAAGTGGATCATCGTCGCCAGCATCGACCGCACCTCGTCTCCGGCACGCGCCGCAGCCGCGGCGGAATCCGCCGCGCGGGCCCGCGCGATGCTGTCGGCCAGCGCACGCGCCTTCGCGGCAGAATCGGCCTGCGCGGCGGCGATGGAGTCGGCGCGGCGCTTGGCGTTGTCAGCGGCGGTGTCCGCCGTGACGACCGGGGCCGGGGTGGTGTCGGGCTTCTTGCCGCAGGCGGCGACGGCGATTGCCGTCGTGAGTGCCGCCAGTGCGAGCGATTGCAGGCGTGTCATGGACTTGGGTCTCCAGGTCAGGGGGTGGCTGAGGCGGCTTCCGGCAGCCGCGGCGACCAGGCCGGCAGACGTTCCCCGCTCTGCTGCAACAGGGGACGGATGCGGCCGGTCTCCAAATCGATGATCCAGAGCTGCCGGTACCCCGCGCGATCCGAAACGAACGCCAAATGGCGGCTGTCGGGTGCCCACGTCGGATCTTCGTTGCGCCCGACCGACGTCAACTGCTTCACCGTACCCTTGCGGACGTCCAGCACAAAGACCTGCAAGGTGCCGCCGACGTCACGGTGAAAAGCTACCGAGAGTCCATCCGGGGACCAATCGGGCGCATTGGAGGACCCGGTTACACCATAGTCGAAGGGAGCGAACAGCTGTTGATCGGTCCCGTCGGCGCCCATCACGTAAATCTGCGCCAGACCCGGGCGGGTCGAGACGAAGGCGAGACGACGTCCGTCCGGACTGAAGGTCGGGGACAAGTTGTCAGAAAACTTTCCTACGGTCAAGCGCTGCAGACAGCAGGCATCGCGATAATCCACGGTCCATAAATCGGTTCCCTCTTCGGTCGCCCGGCTGAACGCGATGGTCTTGCCGTCAGGCGAGAAAGTGGGCGTAAAATCCGAGTACTTTCCGTTGCTTCCGTACACCACCGAACGCTTTCCGGTGGCGAGGTCGAGCAGATTGATCTGCCCATGCCCCCCGTTGAACTCCATGTACGCGATCTTCCGGCCGTCCTGGGACCAGGCGGGGGAGAGGGCCTCCTTCGTGGCCGACGACACCAGATGCAGGTTGGCGCCATCCTGGTCCACGGACCACACGTGCTTGTCCTTCACGAACAGAACCCGCGTGGCGGACGTGCCGGAGGCGCCCAGGGAGGCCTGAACGACCTGATCGGCCAGACGGTGGATCACCATCCGGTACGCCGGATCACCCGGGGCCGGCAGGCGCGCGCTGAAGGTCCGGCGCACCGCCCCCGCCGCAACGTCGTGCAGAAGCAACAGGACGGAGTCGCCGGTCATCCGGAACTGCACCGCGAAGTCGGCCCCGAGCGCCTGGTACAGCGAGTAGTTGAGCCCCGCGACGCTCCTGGCCGCGGTGTGGCCCTTGGCGACCGCGGATGGTCCCGGATCGAGTGAATCGCCCCCCGGCAAGGTGATGACCTCGTAGCGGTCCGAAAAATCGAGATCGCGACCCACGATGGTGTGAACCGAGTCGAGGGCCCCGGGTGCGGTGGGAAGCACCACCAGGCCGGGGCGGACCCCGGGCCGGTAGGTGATGCCGATACGGACCCCTTTGTCGATCGTCGAGTCCTGACCAGCTAGACGGCTAGACGGGTAGACGGCTAGTGACAGCAAGAGCGCAAACCGGCGACTAGCCGTCCAACCGTCTAGCCGTCTCGACGTTCTCACTGCTTCACTCCGGAGAAGTAGAACCGGACGAACAGCACATCCTGATTCCAGCCGTCCGGCAGCGCGCCGAAGGCCTTCGTCTGCCCCGCCGACTCGACGGCCCCCTCCGCCTCGAGATCGAACTCGAAGTTGCCCGACCGCTTGGTGAACTGCAGTCCCGTCACCGATCCATCCTTATGCACGAAGAATGACACCTCAGCTTCGAGCGGCGTGCTTTGGTCGGGCCGCTCCCAGCGCCTGAGCACCTGCGACACGATGTTCTGCAGATACTCCGGGTACGGAAACTCCTGCCCTTCGGTGCTGACCGTCGCGACGTCGTGTCCCGTCGACGGCGCTTCCCCCTTGATCCGCTGGACCGGTGCGGTCTTGGGCGCCGCCTCGCGCTTCTTGGTGTCGGCGTTCGGCGGCGGCGCCGGAGCCGGCTTCAGCGTGGGCGCGGGCTTCTTCGTCGGCGGCGCCGGCGCGGGCGGCGTCGCCGCCTCGCGCTGCACGACGTCCGGCACCTTCCGCTGATCGGGCGTGGGATCGGGCGCCGCCACGAGCCGCACCGCGTACGTCGGCGGGGTCACCGCACGCGCGCGGGTGGCCGTCATGATGACGAAGGCCACGGCGGTGGCGTGCACCCCGATCGTCCCGATCAGGCCGATGCCGACGCCACTCGGTCCACGGGACCGGCTGCTCACTTGCTCACGGACTCCGGTTCGGCCACGAGACCGACGTCGTTGATTCCCGATTCCCTGATCACGGCCAGTACCTGCACCACCGTTCCATAGGCGACCTGCTGGTCCGCCCGGAGGTACACGCCGGACGGATGTTTGCTCCGCACGAACGCGGCGAAGGTGGCCTTGAATTCCCCGTACGTGAGGGGGGACTGGTCCAGGAAGATCGAGCCCGACTTGTCGATCGTGACGATGAGCCCCTGGTTGGGTTCGAGCGGCTTCGCGGCGGCCCGGGGGAGCCGGACGTCCACCCCGCCCTGCATGATGGGCGCCGTAATCATGAAGATGATCAGCAGCACGAACGCGACGTCCACGAGCGACGTCACGTTGATGTCGGCGTTGAGAGGAAGTTCTCCGCGTCCGCGGAGACCGCCCCCCGAGAGGAGGCCGCCGGCCATCTAGAGCCGCCCTTCCCGGGCCATGGTCCCGATGATCTCCTGCGCGAAACCCTCCAGCTCGCCCGCGAACAATCCCAACCGGTTCACGAACAGGTTGTACGCCATCACCGCGGGCACGGCGACCGCGAGACCCGCCACCGTGGTCACGAGCGCTTCCGCGACGCCCGGCGCGACCGCGCCGATGTTCCCGGACCCGCCGGCGGCGATGCCAATGAACGCGTCCATCACGCCGAGGACGGTGCCCAGGAGACCGAGCAGCGGGGAGACGGACCCGAACGTCGCGAGCCACGGAATGAACCGGGCGGCCGCATCCCGTTCCGCGGCGACTTCCTTCGACAGCACCATCCGCAGCGCTTCGAGCTGCGTCGGCGTGAGCGTCGAGATCGGAATCGCCGGATCCCGCTTGAGGGTGCCCGGCTTCAGCTCCGAAAAGAAGTGGATGCCCTCGAGCAGCAGGCGGCGATAGGGAGAGGGCTGGAGCCGCATGGCGGCATGATGGGCGTCTTCGAGCCGCTGGGCTTTCTCGATTTCGACCATGAAGCGATCCGCCTGACTGCGGAGCCGGCGGAACTGCCACCACTTGAGCGCGATGATGTACCACGACGCGATTGAGAAGAGGACGAGGACCACGAGGACGACCTTCGTCTCACGACTCGAGGTGAGTACCAGCTCCCACGGTGTAGTGGGGACGGCCCTCCCGAGCTGCAGCAGCACGTCACGCCTCCATTATTGAGCGAATCGTCGCCCGCAGGCCCTCCGCCAGCGGCGTGCGGGGACGCCAGTTCAGCTCCCGGGCGGCCTTGTCCGTCGCGAGCGAGCTGCGGAGAATCTCCCCGGCCCGGGCCGGTGCCCGCGTGATGTTCGCCTTCTTGCCGGCGCCTTGCGCCAGCAGTTCCGCCAGCTCATTCACGGTGGTCTCCACGCCGGTCCCGATATTCCAGGCCCGGGCGTCGAGACTCGTCAGCCGCGGCAAGGTCGCCGTCGCGGCCCGGACGTTGGCCTCGGCCACGTCCAGGGCATACACCATGTCCCGCGTCTGCTTGCCATCACCGAAAATGGTAATGGGTTCTCCGCCGGCGATGCGTTTCGAGAAAATCGCGATCACGCCCGCTTCGCCGTGAGGATTCTGCCGGGGCCCGTACACGTTGCTGTACCGCAGGACGGCGGCCTCGATCCCGTACAGCTGGGAAAACGTCGCCAGATAGTACTCGGAAGCGAGCTTGGCGGTCCCATAGGGAGACGTGGGCAGTTTCGGATCGGGCTCGGAGAATGGCAGTTTGTCTCCTTCGCCATAGACCGTACCTCCGGACGACGCGAAGACCACCCGCTTCACCCCACCCGCCCGGGCTCCTTCGAGGAGGTTGAGCAGACCCACGACGTTCACGCCGGCGTCGAAGACCGGATCCTCTACCGAGCGCCGGACGTCCATCTGCGCGGCGTGATGGTTCAGGACCGTGAAGCCGCCCTTCGCGAGAAGCTCCCGAGCCTCGGGAGACCGGATATCGGCTTCCACCAGCTTCGCCCTGGCGGGCACGTTCTCCCGCCGTCCGGTCGAGAGATTGTCGAGGATCGTGACGTCATCGCCCGCTGCGAGATGGGCGTCCGCCACGTGAGAGCCGATGAAGCCCGCACCACCCGTCACCAGAACCCTTCGAGCCATAGTCGAGCGCGTTTCCCTAGTTGGAGTCCGAATGTGCCCCGGCCCCGGCGCGCGATATCGCGCCGCATGGCGGGGCACACGGAATACTCAGGACTGGCGAGACGACGCCGGACCCAATTGACGCGGTCCGGCGACGGATCAGGAGGGCATCTTCCGGACCAGGCGAACCTTGGTCCCGGCCTTGATGTTGGGCTGCGTAATGCCGATCACCAGGGCCGAAGCGGAGTGCTCTCGGGTGTGCACGATCAGGAACTGCACCAACACCTGCTCCGACGCGCTGCCCATTTCGCCCGTCGAGGGGCGGTAGGCTTCGAAGATGTCGCCCGGGACCACGCCTTCGGAGCGTCCCTTGTCGATGAAGTAAATCGTCTGCGTCCCCGCCAGGGGCTCGAGGTCCCGCTGTGCAACTATCGCGCCCTGGAGACCCTGCGTCACCGGCGCCGGCCGGGTCTCACCCGGATTCCGGAACGGTTCGAGAGGCAACGCGAGGTTGCCGCTGTGAATGCGGCCGTATTGCTGGATCACCGTGCCCAGCACCTGCTTCGGCTGGACGGTGGTCACGCGCGCGATGCCGACGGGAACGATGACGTCTCCCCACCCCGAAACGTCGCGGTCGCGCCGCGCCAGTAGCAGCGAGTCACCGACGTGATAGCTGGCGTTTCCCGGCGGGGTAATTGCGATTTCCTCGTATTGACCGGCCACCGTCACCTGAGACAGCCGGGTGATGGCCGGCCGTTCCGTGTTGCCCACGACCTCACCCCAGGGAAGCTTCTCGCCCTCGGTCAACCAGCCGGCCGAGTAGAACTCGCCGGGGCGGACCGGACGGTAGACCTGGTGCAGATAGGCGCGCAGCTGATTCTCGACCTGCTGCTTGGCCGTGATGGGGTGGTCGAAAATCGTCTCGCCATTGTTGTTCGAGACGGTCTCCTCGGGCGGCGGAGGCCCGGTGGTATCGGCGGCCGGAGGCGCGGCGACGGCGGTGGTATCGGCCTTGGGTGTCGTATCCACCGGGACGGCGTGCGTGGTGTCCGCCTTCACGGTGTCGGCGTGCACGGTGTCGACCGGCGTCGGCGCCTGCGCCACCACCTTCGTGGTGTCAGTCTGCGCGACCACCGTGGTCGTATCGGCGTTGCCGTTGATCTGCAGCACCTGGCCGGGATAGATCCAGTGCGGATCCTCCACCGTCGCGGTGTTCAGACGGTAGATCTCCGGCCAGAGCAGCGGGTCGTTGAAATACAGGCGGGCGATGGACCAGAGGGTCTCGCCCTTGGCCACCACGTGCGTGTCCCCCGTCGCCGCCTGCTGCAGGAGGCTCGAAGCCGTGTCGGCCGGGGCCTTCGCCTTCGTGGTGTCGGTGGGTGCCGGCTTGGCCTTCGTCGTGTCCTGGGCGCTGAGCCGCGCGCCCAGGAGCGGGACGGCCAACAGGACGGCCACGGCGGCTACCGCCGTCCGTGTCGTTCGGCTAGAACGGGAGATCGTCATCCTCCGCATCCAACGCCTCCGGGAACGAGTCGAGCGACTCCGGTTTCCCCTCAGCTCCCCCCTTGGCGGTCGCCTTGGCGGGAGCCCGTGAGAAATCGCCACCCTCCCCCCCACCACCACGGGGCGAGAGCAGCATCACTTCACGCGCGATGATCTCCGTCGTATACCGGGTCTGTTTCTCTTTGTCTTCCCAGGTCCGGTACTCGATCCGTCCCTCGACGTAGATCCGGTCACCCTTCTTCATGAACTTCTCGGCCAAGTCCGCGAGACCGTTGCCGGTCTTGTTATTCCACATCACGACCCGGTGCCACTCCGTCTTTTCCTGCTTGTCCCCGCCCTGGCCAGTCCACTGCCGTCCTGTGGCCAGCGACACCGTCGCGACCTTGGAGCCATTGTTCGTCGTCCGGACCTCTGGGTCAGCCCCTAAGTTCCCAATCAGTATGACTTTATTCAGACTGCGGCTCACAACGACCTCCGGTACTTAAGGCGGGCTGGTCCCAAGGATTCCCGCACAGTATATGAATCGCAAGTTATTCTGTCAATCAAAGATACGCCACTTTTCACCATTTTATCGGGGGCCCTCCCCTGCCGGAATGGCGGCACGCAGGAGGATCGCGTCCTCCACCGGCCGCCGGTAGTACTTCACCCGTCTTGAGACCTCGGCGAACCCAAATCCACGGTACAACGCGCGCGCCGCGAGGTTCGACTCCCGCACCTCGAGGTAGACCTGCCGCGCGCCGAGGGATCGGAGCCGGGCCAGGGCGGCACCAACGAGGGCGCGACCGACGCCGATCCGGCGGCGCTGGGGATCGACTCCCACATTCAGAATTTCCCCTTCGTCCGCCATTTGCCGGGCGACGAGATACCCGAGCACCCCTCCGCCATCGTCGACGGCCGCAAGAAAAATGACGCCGGTCGCGAGCGTCTCGAGAAAATCCCGCGCGGACCAGGGGTCGGAAAAGCTGACCGCCTCGATCCCCTGAATCGCGGGGAGGTCAGCGGGGAGCGTCGGTCGAACGCGGAAGCTGGCGTCCGTGTCGGGCCTCCCATTTCACCTGGGCCTCCGCCGGCCGGCCATACTCGGGCTCGGCGGTCCCGAAGTCCTCGATCCGTCGTCCCGCTCCGGGCCGGCCCGCGAGTGCCAGCATCACGACCGCGGAGGGGGGGAGCTGGTCGAGCGGGACGGGCGGCACGCCCGTCCATTTCGTCACTTCGGCCCCGAACCGCACGGCGCCATCACCGACGGCGAGCGCGGGACGTCGCGCGCCCGCCAGCCCTTCGAGTTCCGCGATCGTCGCGAGCGTCGGCGGCACGATGGTGTCGACGCGGTCGGCGTGAACGACGTACAGCGCTCCGTACACCTGGCCCCGGAGCGCGTCGAAGCAGGCGGCTACCGGCACGCTGCCCACCCGCTCCGCGGCGCCCGCGGCCGCGGCCATGAGCGACGGCACGGCGATGACGTCGGCCCCCGACTCCTGCACCAGCCCCTTGGCGGCGGCCCAGCCGATCCGGAGTCCGGTGAACGACCCCGGTCCGTCCCCCACGACGACGCCGTCGAGATCCGCGATCTGTGCGCCGGCGCGGGACAGCGCGAAGTCGATCAGCCGCACGATCTCCGCCGCGTGACGGCGCGAGCCCTGCTGGTGTGCCCCGGAATTGACGCCGGAGCCGTCCCCAACCGCCACGCTCGCGATGTCGGTCGCGGTGTCGACCGCCAGCATCAGGGCGCTCACTCCTCCTCCAGGGACCGGCGATCCGGATCCGCGTCATGCGCCAGGTGGAAATGCCGGTCGAGCGCGGGCGCCCAGCCCAGGGCGCGCTCCGGCCACTCGATCAGCACGATGGCCCCTTCGCGCTCCATCTCCTCGAACCCCAGGTCACGCGCGTCCGCAGGCGCCTTGAGCCGGTAGCCGTCCACGTGGTACACGGGACCTCCCGGTGCCAGGTAACGGTGCACGAGGGCGTACGTGGGACTGGTCGCGGGCGACTCCGCCTTCAAGCCGCGGCAGATCGCCTGGACCAGGGTCGTCTTCCCGGCGCCGAGCTCGCCCGAGAACCCGAGGACCGCGGGAGCCTGGAGCGTGCGCCCCAGCTCCTCACCGAACCGGTTGAGCTCGTCCGCGGTGAGGCGCACGGCGCCCGGCATCGCTCTCCGCCTTCAGATCGAGGATTTGGTCGCGCAGCAGGGCCGCCGCTTCGAAGTCGAGCTGTTCGGCGGCGGCCTGCATCTGGGATTCCAGCAGCGCGATCAGGGCCTCGCGCTCGCGGGCATCCGCCGGTTTCTTCGCGCCTCCCGTTTCGGGACGGCCCACGCGCGCATCGGCCACGCGGGTGACGAACCGGACATCCAACACGGACTTCACGATCGACGTCGGCGTGACGCCATGCTCCACATTGTAGGCCTGCTGGATGGTGCGGCGGCGGCTCATCTCGTCCAGCGCCCGTTGCATCGAACCCGTCATCCGGTCCGCATAGAGAATCGCGCGGCCGTGAACGTTTCGAGCCGCCCGTCCCACCGTCTGAATCAGGGACCGGTCGGAGCGCAGGAATCCCTCCTGATCGGCATCCAGCACGGCCACCAGGGACACCTCGGGCAAATCCAGCCCCTCGCGCAGCAGGTTGATCCCCACGAGCACGTCGAACTCGCCGAGCCGCAGCCCGCGGATGATCTCGACGCGCTCGATGGCGTCGATCTCGGAGTGCAGATACCGCACCCGCACCGCCTGCTGCTGCAGGTAGTCCGTCAGGTCCTCCGCCATCCGCTTGGTGAGGGTGGTGACGAGCACCCGCTCGCTCACCTTCGCCCGCTCCCGCACTTCGTGCAGCAGATCGTCGACCTGCCCCTTGACCGGCCGGATCTCGACTTCGGGATCGATGAGCCCGGTCGGCCTGATGATCTGCTCGACCACCACGCCACCCGACAGCTTGAGCTCCTCTTCGCCGGGAGTGGCGGACACGAAGACCATCCTGGGCGTGAGCCGGAAGAACTCGTCGTACTTGAGTGGGCGGTTGTCCAGGGCCGACGGCAGCCGGAATCCGTAATCCACGAGCGTCTGCTTGCGCGACCGGTCTCCCTCGTACATCCCGCCGATCTGGGGGAGGGTTTGATGGGACTCGTCGATCACGCAGAGGAAGTCGCTCGGGAAGTAGTCGAGCAGACACGCCGGGCGCTCGCCGGGCGCACTGCCCCGGAGATGCCGCGAGTAATTCTCGATTCCGGAGCACCGGCCCACTTCGAGGAGCATGTCGACGTCGAACGTCGTCCGGGCTTCGAGCCGCTGGGCCTCCACCAGCTTGTTCTGCACCCGCAGCTCGGCGAGCCGGTCCTTCAGCTCGGCCCGGATGGACGCGACGGCGCGCTCGACGGAGGGACGCTGAGTGACGAAGTGCGTGGCCGGGTAGATGGCCGCACGTTTGAGATCGACGATGGCATTCCCGGTGACGGGATCGAACTTCGTCACCCGTTCCACCGTGTCTCCCCACAGCTCGATCCGGACACCCTGCTCCTCGTACGCCGGGAAGACTTCGATGGTGTCGCCGCGCACCCGGAACACACCCCGTTCGAGGTTGACGTCGTTCCGGGTGTACTGGATGCGCACCAGGTCTTCCAGAATCGCGTCCCGGCCGCGCTCGGCGCCCACGTCGACCGTGACCATGAGCTGTTTGTAGAGCTCCGGGTCTCCCAGGCCGTAGATGGCGGAGACGCTCGCCACCACGATCACGTCCTCCCGCTCGATCAAGCTCGAGGTCGCCCGCAGGCGCAGGCGGTCGATGTCGTCGTTGATCGACGAGTCTTTCGCGATGTAGGTGTCGGTCTGCGGGACGTACGCTTCGGGCTGGTAGTAG
>DASUBP010000115.1:0-15644 GCA_035763205.1 Gemmatimonadales bacterium | reverse complement strand
CCTCCCTGGTCCCGGGAGCGCGCGGGGTCGGCGCGATAGAACCGCTCGAAGATGCGGGGAATGTGTTCGGCCCCGATACCGGACCCCGTGTCCCGGACTTCGAGGACCACACCCTCCCCGGCGGGCGCTGCCCACACCGTGATGGTGCCGCCGCGCGGCGTGTGCCGCAGCGAGTTGTCGTACAGGTTCGTGAGGATCTGCCGGAGCGCGTCGGGATCTACCGCGATCGAGAGCGCGGCAGGCACCTTCTGGTCGAAGGTCACCCCGCGATCCTGCGCGGTTTCCGCGAAGGCCGTCCAGGCATCCCGAGCCGACGCACTCAAGTCCACGACGCGTGGCACCGGATGCCAGCCACCCGACTCGATTCTTGAAAGATCGAGCAGATCCTCCACCAGCCGCTGCATGCGCTTGGCATTGGCGAGAATGGTGCCGGCGAAATGCCTCGCAGGTGACTCGGCTTCCGCTTCGGAGACGATGGTTTCGGCGTATCCGGCGATGGAGGTCAAGGGCGTCTTCAATTCGTGCGACACGTTCGCGACGAAGTCGCGGCGGACGGTTTCGAGGTGGCGGAGAGCGGTGATGTCCCGGAGGACGAACAACGTGCCACCGTCGGGCAGCATGCGGCCGGTGCCGAGCAGCACGCGTCCGCCCACGATCAACTCGCGCTCGTCCACTTCCTTGCCCGCAACGACGTCGCGGACGAAGTCCCGCGAGCCCTTTTCGAGGAAAAGAAGAGCGAGCTCGGGGATCGGCTCGTCTGACTTCCGGTCGAGCATCCGGCGGGCGGCGGCGTTGCAGGTTCCGATGCGGCCGGCCGAATCCGCCGCGATGACGCCATCGGTCATGGACTCCACCAACGTCCGCGACTCCTCCCGCTCGCTCCGCAAGTCCGAGAAGCGGTTCTGGAGCTCCTCGTGCATGGCCCGCAGCGCGCGCACGTGGTCGGCGACCTCACGGATCCGGGAGTCGGGAAACACGGGCTCCCCTTCGGCTGCGATGGCCCGGGCGCTCCCGGCGAGCTGTACCAGGGGACGAGACAAGGAGAGCCCCATGATCCACGCGACCAGTGCGGCGCCGAGGACGGCGATGATTCCTACGCCGATGATCGTGCGTTCCGTCTCCCACACCGCCGTATCGACGCTGGCGAGGGTGGCAGACACGCGTACGATCGCGATTCCGGGAGGGCCCTCCCGGACGGCGACGTAGAGCTGCCGTTCATTCGTCGAGGCCGACAACCGCTGATACGTGCCGACGCCCTGCCTGAGAGCCTGCTGGACCTCGGGACGCATCAGGTGGTTTTGGAGGTGGGGCAGGGCTTCCGGCGGGAAGTCGGCGTCTCCGCGGACCCGGCCGGTCGGGTCGATCAGGGTGACGCGGCGGCCGATCACCGTACCCAGCCGGTGGGCGACCTCCGACCAGGTGTTGGAGTCCGCCGGCACCTGAGCGGCGATCAGGCGCGCGTCGTTCTCGAGCGCGCCCTCCAGACGGGTCACGAGCTCCCGGCGCAGTGTGTGGTCGGCGGAAATGGTGAGCGTCGCCACCGCGAGCGTCACCAGCGCGCTGGTGGCGAGGAAGAAGCGAGTGGCGAGCCGCATCAGCGCTTCTTGGTTCGGGCCGCGGGCGGCGGGTTGGGCGTCCGGAACCGGTAGCCCACGCCGCGAACCGTCTCGATGCAGGAGCCGGCGCGCCCGAGCTTGGTCCGCAGACGTTGCACGTGCATGTCGACCGTCCGGGTTTGAATGTCGGGCTGAGCCCGCCAGACCGTCTCGAGGAGCTGCGTGCGATCCTGGACCCGGCCTTCACGCTCGATGAGCAGGCGCAGCAGCCGGAACTCGGTGGCCGTCAGGTCCACGGCATCGCCATCCACCTGGGCTTTGTGGGCCGCTACGTCGAGACGGACGGGACCTGCCGCCAGAACGCCACCGGCGCTGACGGCGGGCGCGGTGAGCCGCCGAAGTACGGCTCCCACGCGCAGCACCAATTCCTGCGGCGAGAATGGTTTGGCGAGATAGTCGTCGGCGCCGAGCGAGAGCCCCTTGATCCGGTCGGGTTCGTCCTTCTTGGCCGTGAGCAGGACGACACCGACGTCCTTCGTCTCCGGCCGGCCGCGGAGCTCGGACAGGACATCGAAGCCAGACCGGCCGGGGAGCATCAGATCGAGCACCACGAGATCGGGGCGCTCCTCACGGACGGCGTTGAGGGCCTCGACACCCGAGGCGGCGGTGCTGACGCGGTAGCCCGCCTTGGCCAGGTGATACGCCACCAAGGCGGTGATGTCCGCTTCGTCATCGACGACCAGGACTCGTGCCGACAGATTCACCGGTTACTCGAGGGTGTTGGCATAGCGCATGAAGATATCGGTGCCGGGGACGACTGCCGGATGCCCGTGACACGACTGTGACGAAGGTAGCGCGAAGCGAAGTGGCTTGGCAATTTAGACCGCACTATGACGACAATTGCCGCACTGCTGCTGCTCTTGCAGACGACGACCGCACCCAAGCAGTCTCCGCCCGCCGCAACCACGCCCGACACGGCCCACCTGGTGATCGTCGCGACGACCGATCTCCACGGGCGCTTGCTCGGCTGGGACGACGTCCGGGACGCCGAAGCACCGGGCGGGCTCTCCCGGGCCGCGACGATCCTCTCGACCCTCCGCTCGCAGTATCCGGGACAGGTCGTTCTGGTCGATGCGGGGGATCTGATCGAAGGCAACCTCTACGCGACCTACTACGGGCGCGTGGCGCCGGCTCGTCCGCATCCGATGATCGACGCGCTGAACGCCCTGGACTACGATGCGGCGATTCCGGGGAACCACGAGTTCGACTTCGGCGTGGACGTACTCCGCAACGCGGTCGCCGACGCGACGTTCCGATATCTCAGCGCCAACATCATGGTTCCGGCGACGCAGGCGGAGCGGGCGGATGCGCCGCTCTTCTCGACGACGGCGGTGATCGTCCGGAACGGGATCCGGATCGGCATCACGGGCCTCACCACCCCCGGGGTCATGGTTTGGGATCGCCAGCAGCTCGGGGGGAAGATCAAGGTTCTCCCCATCGCGCAGGCGGCACCCGCCGCGCTCGCGGGCCTGGACCGGCAGGGCGTGGACTTCAAGCTGGTGCTCGTGCATGCAGGCCTGAACGAAGCGTCGTCCTACGACACCACGGGGGTGGGGCCGGAGAACAACGCCGCCGCACTCGCGGGGATGCCCTCGAAGCCCGACCTCGTGGTCTTCGGCCACACGCATCGGGAAGTCAAAGACAGCGTGATCAACGGGGTTCACTTCGTTCAGCCGGGATTCTGGGGGCGCTCGCTCTCCGTGGTCCACGTCTCGCTCAAGCGGACGAACGGCAAGTGGGCGGTGGACCAGATGCGGGCGGACCTCATTCCGCTCGCGACCGTCGCCGAGCTGCCGTCATTCGTGCGCCGGGAGGGGCCGTCGCACGAGCGGGTCCGGATCTGGGCCGACCAGACACTGGGGAACGCCGCAGCCGGATTCGAGGGACGCTACTCGCGGGCCGAGGACACGCCGCTGATCGACTTCGTGAACGAGGTCATGCGGCGCCACGCCGGGGCCGACCTTTCCGCGACCCCGTCGTTTGATCCGGGCGCGTCCTTCCCGGGCGAAATTCACCTCCGCGACCTGGCGGGGGTCTATCCATTCGACAATACGCTGATGGCGGTGCGAATCACCGGCCGGCAGCTGAAGGAGTTCCTCGAGCAGAGCGCGAAGTACTTCCGGACCTACGTTCCGGGGCAGGCCGTGATCAACCCGGCCGTGCCCGGCTACAACTACGACATCGTGGCGGGGGTCGACTACCAGATCGACTTGAGCCAGCCCGAGGGGCAGCGCATCCGCGGCCTCCTCTATAAAGGGCGTCCGGTGACGGGCGTGGACACGTTCACGATCGCGCTGTCCAACTATCGCGCGGCCGGGGGTGGCGGCTACGACATGCTGAAGGGCGCCAAGGTCGTCTACGACCGGGGCGAGGACATCCGGGATCTTCTCGCGGCCGAGATCAAGAAGGACGTCAACGTCACCGCGGCCGCCTACTACCACCGGAACTGGTCCATCCTGACGCCCGCGTACGCCGCGGTGCGGCAGACTTTCGGGCCGGCGGCGCCGCCCGTCTCCGCCGCCGATTCGACGATGCTCCGGGTCGTGGCGATCACGGACCTCCACGGCCAGCTGGCGGCCCGGACCTGGGACTGGTCTCAGGGAAGGCCGGTGGGCGGAGCGGTGGCGCTGAAGGTGTGGATCGATTCGCTCTCGAAGGATTGTGGATGCACCGCGGTCCGTCTCGACGGCGGCGACGAGATGCAGGGTACCCCGGTGTCGAACTTCGCGTTCGGCCGGCCCGTGATTCGGGCGATGAACGATTTCGAGATCGATGCCGCGGCGCTGGGCAACCACGAGTTCGACTGGGGCATCGATACCCTGCGCGCCAGGATGGGCGAGGCCACCTATCCCTTCCTTTCCGCGAACATCACCGACGCCTCGGGTGCGCGGCCCTCCTGGATCGAGCCGTGGACCATCATCTCCCGTGGCGGCCTGAAAATCGTGGTCATGGGTCTCACCACGACGACGACGCCGACGAGCACGGATCCGCGGAACGTCGCGGGCCTGACCTTCGGCGACCTCGCGACGGCCGTGAAGCGCGAGCTCCCCGCGGCGCGGAAGGCGGGGAACTTCGTGATCGTACTGGCGCACGAGGGTGCGATCTGTGATTCGGGCGCCTGCCATGGCGACATCATCGACCTGGCGCGGCAGCTCGACTCGGGTTCGGTGGACCTGATCGTCGCGGGGCACACCCACCGCCGGGTCGACACACGGGTGAACGGCATCCCGATCGTCGAAGCCGCCTCGAGCGCCCGCGACGTGGCGGTGGCCGATTTCATTCGTTCCGGGGGACGGTGCTGCACCGTCCGCACGAAAGTCATCGACGCCTACGCGGATCAAGTTGGGAACGACACCGCGGTGGCCAGCCTGGTCTCGCACGCTCAGGCCCGGGTCGACTCCCTCACCCGCCGCCCCGTCGCAAGCCTCCGGTTCGCGCTGGTCCGGAAGGGTGACGAATACCCGCTCGGTCACCTGATCGCGGACGCGCAGCTGAACGTGGGCCGTGGGGATGTGTCCATCATGAACAACGGCGGCATTCGCGCCGACCTGCCCGCGGGGACGGTCACGTACGGGGACCTGTTCCAGGTCCAACCCTTCGGCAACAAGCTGGTCAAGCTGACGATCTCGGGAGCCGTCCTGCTCTCGGCACTCGACTGGGCGGTGGCGGGGGGCCAGGAACGGGCGCAGCTCGGCGGCGTCGAGGTCTGGTACGACTCGCGGAAGGAACCCGGGAAGCGAATCACCAAGACCCGGCTCACCAACGGCAGGAAAATCGAGGCCAAGCAGACCTACACCCTGATCGTCAGTGACTTCATGGCGGCGGGGGGCTCCGGATTCGCCATGCTGAAGGGCGTGCCCGCGGTGGCGGTCGGGATCACGGATCTGGACGCCCTCATCTCCTATCTCAGAGTCTTGCCCCAGCCGGTGGATGCCCCCGCGGAGGCCCGATTCCACCTGGAGCATTGATGGCTGAGCCGTCCCTGCGGGCTTTCGTGAACGAGCGGCCCGTGGAGGTGAAGCGGGGTGCACGGGTGCGGGATGCGATCGCCGCACTGGATCTGCGCCTGGCCGACCAGGTGGCCGCCGGCGAGGCGTACGTCACCGACGCGCGCGGCATCCAGGTCGCCGGCGATGACCCGGTTGGTGAGGCGGGGTCGGTCTATCGCGTGGTGGTGTCCGCCCGTCCCGGGGGCGCGGCGTTGTCGAAGGAAATGCTGCGTCGCTGGCCCAAAGTCGAGCTTCACGTCCACCTCGACGGGTGCCTGCGTCCCGAAACGATGATCGAGCTGGCGCGGATGCAGGGGGTGAAGCTGCCGGCCGACACTCCCGACGCCCTGGCCGCCAAGCTCTCGGTGAAGGGCGCGAAGAATCTCGAGGAATACCTGCTCTCCTACGGGACGACGCTCTCCGTGATGCAGACGCCCGAGGCCCTCGAGCGGATCGCGTACGAATTCGTCCAGGATGTCGCCGCCGAAAACGTGCGGTACGTCGAGGTGCGCTACTCGCCGCTCCTGCACCGGCCGGCGATGACGCTGACCGAAGCGATCGAGGCCCCGCTCAGAGGCTTCGAGCGCGGCATGGCGGAGACCGGTACGAAGGTCGGCGTCATCGTCTGCGGCATCCGCACGCGCTCGCCCGCCGAATCGCTCGAGCTCGCTAAAGCAGCGGCCGGGTACCGGAGTGCGGGGGTGGTGGCGTACGATCTCGCCGGCGCCGAGCGGGGCCATCCGGCGGGGGAGCACCGGGCGGCGTTCGAGTACGCGGCGGGACACGGGATGTTCTGCACCTGTCATGCGGGGGAGGGGGCGGGGGCCGACTCGGTCAGCGAAGCGATCCACGTGTGCGGGGCGACGCGGATTGGGCACGGGACCCGCGTCGGAGAGGACTCAGGCCTGCTCGCCGAAGTGGTCGAGAAGCAGATCGCGCTCGAAATGTGCCTGACGTCGAATCTCCATACCCATACCGTCGAGACGTTGGCGACCCATCCGGCCCGGAAGTACCTGGCTCAGGGTGCCCGGGTCACGCTGAATACCGATGGGCGGCTGATGGACGGCATCACGCTCACCGACGAGTATCATCTGGCCCACACCGCGCTCGGTTTCACGAAGGCCGAGCTGGCGCGGGTGGTCCTGAACGGCTGTGAGAGCGCGTTTCTCCCTGAGTACGAGCGCGTGGCCCTGGTGGCGCGCATCCAAAGCGACCTGGAGGCTCTTTGACCTGGCGACGCGTGGTGATGGCGTTCGGCGTGACCTTCCTGTGTTCGCTTCTGGTGTTCATGCTCCCGCGGGCGGTGTGGAACACGCTGCACGCACAGACGCCGGCGGCGGCGCAGGCCACCGCCGCCCCGGCACCAATGCCACAGGCGCCCGCGGACACGGCCGCTCGCGTCGCGGCTCCGCGCAGCATCCCGCAGCGGCTGACGGGCCTGATCGGGATGTTCGTGATTCTCGGAATCGGGGTCGCGCTCTCCCGGAACCGTCGCGCCATCAGCTGGCGCGTCGTGGCTTGGGGACTGGGGTTGCAGTTCGTCTTCGCGGTGTTCGTTCTTCGGGTGCCCTGGACCCGGGACGCCTTCTCCAAGTTGGGCTATGTGGTGACCAAGCTCCTGGGCTTCTCCTACGCGGGATCGGAGTTCGTGTTCGGGGAGCTTGGCAAGCAGCACTCGAGCATCGGTATTGTGTTCGCCTTTCAGGTCCTTCCCACCATCATCTTCGTGTCGGCCCTCTTCGCGATCATGTACTACCTGGGCATCATGCAGGTGGTGGTGAAGGCGTTCGCCATCGTCATGAACAAAGTCCTGGGGGCGAGCGGGGCGGAAAGCCTGAACGTCGCGGCGTCGATCTTCATGGGCCAGACCGAGGCCCCACTCACCATCCGGCCCTTTCTTCCCAAGATGACGCAGTCGGAGCTGATGACCGTGATGACTTCCGGCATGGCCCACGTCTCGGGTTCCATCATGGCGGCGTACATCGCCTTCGGTATCAGCGCCGAGCACCTGCTGACCGCCGTGATCATGACCGCTCCGGGTACCATCATGATGGCCAAGATTTTTGAGCCTGAGACGCAGGTTCCGGAGACTCAGGGAAGCGTGAGGCTCGACGTTCCCAGGACCGACGTGAACGTGGTGGACGCGGCGTCACGCGGGACGGTCGAAGGCCTGCATCTCATGCTGAACGTGATCGCGATGCTCATCTCGTTCATCGCTTTGATCGCCTTGACCAATGGCATCCTCGGCGTTGTGCACGGATGGCTCCCGTGGTTCCCCGCCGATCTGCAGACCATCCTCGCCTGGATCTTCCGGCCCATCGCCTGGGTCATGGGGGTGCCGTGGCGCGATTCCGGAACCATTGGTGGCCTCCTTGGCACTCGAATGGTGTTGAACGAGTTCATCGCGTATTCCCAGCTCGGTCCACTGAAGGGGGCTCTCGACCCCGTGTCCTTCACCATCGCGACGTTCGCCCTCTGCGGATTCGCCAACGTGTCGTCGGTGGGAATTCAGATCGGCGGCATCGGCGCGCTGGCCCCTGACCGGAAGCACGACCTGGCGAAGCTCGGCTTCCGCGCCATGCTCGCCGGGACGCTCGCCAACTTCCTGTCAGCCACCCTCGCGGGCATGCTGCTTTGAGCGGGGCGTCTGGGCCGTCTGGGCCGTCCGGGCCGTCCGGGGCATCGCCCCAGGTGGCCGCCGACGCGGTCGCGCGCCGCATCGCACCCCGCAAGCCCAAGGTTGCGATCGTCCTGGGCTCGGGACTGGGCTTCCTGGCCGACCGAGTCGAAGGGGCGGTACGGGTGCCGTATGCGGACATTCCGGGATTCCCTGAGCCCGGCGTCCAGGGCCACAAAGGAGAGCTGGTCGCCGGCAACCTGGGCGGGGTGCCCGTCCTCGTGCAGGCGGGACGCTTTCATCTCTATGAGGGCCACGACGCCGTCACCGCCGGCCTCCCGGTGCGCGTCTTCGCCCGGCTGGGCATCAAGACGCTGGTCGTGACGAACGCCTCCGGTGGCATCAGACCCGGCTTCGGAGCCGGCACCCTGATGCTCCTCTCTGATCACCTCAACCTGATGTTCCGGAATCCCCTGATCGGACCGCTGGTCGACGGTGAAGAGCGGTTTCCCGACATGACCGAGGCGTATGACGTGGGTTTGAGGAAGCTCGCGATATCCACCGCGGAGCAGCTCAAGGTGCCGCTCGAGGAGGGGGTCTACGCGGCGCTCCTGGGTCCCTCGTACGAGACGCCCGCCGAGGTGCGCATGCTCGGGAGGATGGGGGCCGACGCGGTGGGGATGTCCACGGTGCCGGAAGTGATCGTCGCACGCGCGCGGGGGATGCGGTGCCTGGGGTTCTCGATCGTGACGAATCCCGCGGCGGGATTGTCGGGGGCCGCACTATCTCACCAGGAAGTGCTGGAGGTCGGAGCGAACGCGGGTGCCAGGCTTGGTGACTTGATCACCGCGGTGGTTAGAAAGTTGGACTGAACGCGGAATGCGGAAGTCGGAATGCGGAACAGGGGTGGAGGTTCCGCCTTCCGAGTTCCCAGTTCCGCGTTCCCCTTATCCCCCCAGCAGGTCGTTCGGAGCTCCCCGGGGCACCGGAACAAAATGGTTCACCGGTCCTTTCCCGGCACCCAGCCCCGGTGCCGCCGCAATCGCCCGCTGCACGAAATCGATTCCATCTTCCACCGAGCGTTCGAGGTTGCGGCCCAGGGCGAGTCCCGCGGTGATCGCGGCCGACAAGGTGCACCCGGTGCCGTGCGTCGAGCTGGTGGCGATGCGCGGGTGCAGGAAGCGCCGAACCCCCTCCGGCCGGACCAGCACGTCGATCACCGCGTCGCCTTCGAGGTGTCCCCCCTTGATGAGCGCGGCGGCGGTGCCGCGCTTCAAGAGGGCGCGCCCCGCCCGCTCCATCTGCTCGGCCGTCGTGACTTCCAGTCCCGTGAGCCGCGCCGCCTCATCGAGGTTCGGGGTCACCAGCGTGGCGAGCGGGACCAGATGCTCCACCATGGCCGCCGCCGCCGTCTCGTCCGCGAGTGCGTGTCCCGACGTCGCGACCAGCACCGGATCCAGGACGTAGGGTTTGGTCGGCATGCGTTGGAGCGCCGCCGCGACCGTCTCGATGGCGGCGCGCGATCCGAGCATGCCGGTCTTGATGCCGTCGGGTGGAAGGTCCTGGGCGAGCGCGTCGAGCTGCCGGGCGATCAGCGCGTCGCTCACGGGTTCCCAGGCGGCGACGCCCTTCGTATTCTGGGCCGTGACGGCGGCGATGACGCTCGTCCCGAACACGCCGAACTGATGGAAGGTCTTGAGGTCCGCCTGAATTCCGGCCCCCCCTCCCGAATCCGAGCCCGCGACGGTCAGGGCGATTCTCACGGTTTGGCCTCTTCGTGCTTGGCGAAAGGGAGTCTTGCGGCGATGTTATGAGGCACGGGGAGGCCCATAGGTACTAATCTGCAGTCTCTGATCCGTGATCTACAACGGCGCAAGGCGCGGGGGCGCCGCGGACTTGCACTGGTGGAGGGCGTGCGCCTGCTGGAGGAGGCGCTCGCGGCCGGGGTCCCCATCCACGGGGCGGTGATCGCCGCCGACCTCGAACGCACGTCGCGCGGCGCATCGCTGCGCGAGGATCTCGAGAAGCACGCCGTCCCCATTGAAGCCGTCTCGGCACGGGTGTTCGCGCCCCTCGCCGACACCGACGCCCCGCAGGGGATCGTCGCCGTGATCGAACCCCGCCGCTGGACCGTCGACGACCTGAAGCTCGACGCCGGCGGTGTAGTGCAGGTGATCGATGGCGTCCAGGATCCCGGCAACGTCGGCACCCTCTTGCGTACCGCCCACGGCCTCGGTGCCCAGGGCACCATCGCGCTTCGGGGAACGGCTGACATCCTGGGGCCCAAGACGCTTCGCGCGGCGATGGGGGCGAACTTCCGGCACCCCGTGGTGTCCCTCGATGATGCGGCGTTCATCACCTGGGCCAGGGTCGCCGGCGTGACCTTGTGGGCCACCGCGTCGGACGGCGTGCCCATCGGGAGGGTCAAGCGCGGCACGGGCCCCATAGGCGTCATCGTGGGCAATGAGGGCGCGGGGATCAGGCCGGCGTTGAACGCGGTGGCGGCCCAGCGCGTCGCCATCCCGATGGCGGGGGGCGCGGAGTCGCTCAACGTCGGTGTGGCGGCGGGCATTCTCCTCTACGAGGTATTGCGTGGGCGTTGAAGCATTTTTTCTGATCGTCGCGACGCTGTTCGGACTGGTGTTCGGGAGCTTCCTGAACGTCTGCATCATCCGGCTCCCGAATGAGGATCCGAAGGCCCGCTCCCTGATCCGGCCGCCGTCATCGTGCCCGAAGTGCCACAAGCTCATCGCCTGGTACGACAACATCCCGATCGTCTCCTGGCTGCTGCTTCGGGGCAAATGCCGGTGGTGCGGTAACCCCATCTCTCCCCAGTACCTCATCATCGAGGGCGCGGTGGGTCTCCTCTGGCTCATCTGCGCCCTGTGGTACGGCCCCACGCCCCGGATGATCGACGGCTGTGTGCTGGGAACCATCCTCCTCGGCATCGCCATCATCGACGCCCGCCACTACATCATTCCCGACGAACTCTCGTATGGAGGATTGGTGGTGGGGCTGGCCCTCGCGCTGTTCGGCGGTGCGACCGGTCTGGTCGACGCCCTGATCGGTGCCGCCGCAGGGTGGGCGCTACTCTGGGTGGTACGGACGGTGGGCGGCTACGTCCTGAAACAGGAGGCGATGGGGTGGGGCGACGTGAAGATGCTGGCGATGATCGGCGCGTTCGTCGGATGGCGCGGCGTGTTGCTCACCGTGTTCCTGGGCGCGCTGGCCGGGTCGGTCATCTTTCTCCCCCTGCAGCTGATGGGCAAGAAGCGACTGGTGCCCTTCGGGGTATTCCTCGCCGTGGGTGGAGCCGTGACCTTCCTTTTCAGGGATTCAATGTTGTCCTGGTACATGCAGTTCCTGCACGGGGCGTAGTCCGGTGAGCAGCCCCTTCAATCTGTTCGGCGAAGGCGATGTGATGGCGCGCGTCGCGCTCGACCTCACGCGGCAAGCCCGCCGCGGCGAGCTCGAGCCCGTGCGCTGCCGGGACGCCGAAATCGCGCGAGTCGTCGACATCCTCCTCCGGCAGGGGAAGAACAACCCTGCGCTCGTGGGCCGGGCGGGGGTCGGCAAGACGGCCATCGTCGAAGGCCTCGCCCAGCGTATCGCCGCGGGAGACGTGCCGCCGGCCCTGAAAGACGCGCAGATTCTCGCGCTCGATCACGTCGCGCTCCTGGCCGACACCTCGTTCCGCGGCCAATACGAAGGCCGCCTGCGCCGGGTGGTCGAGTCGCTCGCCGCCAATCCTGATTCGATCCTGTTCGTGGACGAGCTCCACAACCTCGTGGGACAGGGCACCGCCGTGGGGTCGGCGATGGACGCGGGGAACATGCTCAAGCCGGCCCTGGTGCGCGGCGACATCCGGATCATCGGGGCGACCACGGGCGCCGAATACGATCGCTGGATCAAGAGCGATCCCGCGCTCGAGCGGCGCTTTCATCCGGTGGCGATCGAAGAGCTGAATGCGGCGCAGACGAGAGAGGTACTGCTGGCGCGGCGCCCCCGGCTCGAGCGGCACCACGCCGTGGCCATCTCCGACGACGCCCTGCAGGCCGCCATCGTGCTGACCGACCAGTTCGTGCTCGACCGCGCCCGCCCCGACAAGGCGATCGACGTCCTGGATGAAGCGTGCGCCCATGCGCAGGCGACGGCCAAGGTGTCGCCCGACCTGGAGCGTCTGATTCGTGAGCGCCGGCAGGTGGAGAAAAGAATCCGGCAGGGGAGCGCGGAGGACCCCGCGGGGGAGCCCGGCGCCGACCTGGCGGCGGAGATCGTCCCCATGCTCGAGCGGATCGGGGCCGAATTGGACCGGATGTTTTCGGGGGAGCGCGGGGCCCCAACGCCATCCCCGGCGTCCCGGACTGCCCAGACTCCCCAGACGCTGGGCGACCGCCGCGCCGAGCTGGATCGGCTGTTGCGGGCGGAGCTCGAGTCGCAAGGACTCGTCGTGACGGGGCGTGAGATCGCGCGGGTCGTCGGAGCATCGGTCGGCAAGGACATCGAGTGGGCGGGATGACGCGGGTCGGGGGGCTCGTGGCGGCGCTGGTCACGGTGGCGGCCTGCCGCCAGCGTGCCGAAGCGGTGCAGACCCAAACGGCCGTGCGTGATCTCGTCCGCCAGACGATGCCCGCCGTGGAAGCGGCCGTCGGACTCAAGTTCAAGCGGGAGCCGGGAGTGGAGATCCGCACCCGGGATCAGATCCGGAGCTATGTGCTCCACAAGCTGGACGAGGATCTCCCGCCTGCTGAATTCGCCAGCTACGAGGCGGCCTACAAGCACTTCGGCCTGATCCCTGACAGCATGGACTTGCACAAGCTGCTCGTGAACGTCCTGACCGAGCAGGTGGCGGGCTACTACGACCCGGACTCGGGCGCGCTGTTCATTCCCACCGATGCCGATACGGCCACGTTGCGGACCACCGTGATTTCCCACGAGCTCGTGCACGCCTTACAAGATCAGTACTCCCCCATCGACTCGGTCATCCACCAGCGTCATCAGAACGACCGCCGCAGTGCCGCGCAGGCGATATTCGAAGGGCAAGCGACCCTCGGTCAGATCCGCGTGCTGATGCCCGAACAGAAGATCGAGAACCTGCCGTCTCTGTGGGATATGGGCGGAGCGGTCCAGATGCAGCAGGAGCAGTTTCCGAACTTCTCGAACGCACCGCTGTGGGTGAAGCAGACGCTGATTTTCCCGTACCTTGCCGGCGGGGACTTCGTGAAGTGGTTCATCGCGGAGCACCCGGGGGAGCAGCCGTACGGAAAGCTGATGCCGGTGTCGACCTCGCAAATTCTCCATCCCGACCGCTTCGCGGCGCACGAGCTCCCCGTCCGAATCGCGTTTGATCCGGGGGCGGATCGACCCGACCTGACAGATGATCTGGGGGAGTTCGAAACCCGCTTGGTGCTCCAGCAGGCCTTGGGCTCCGCGGATCAGGCAACCAGTCTGGCGAACGGGTGGGCGGGGGACCGCTATGCGGTGTTCGGCCGACACGCCGAGGCGCTGGTCTGGTACGTGGTCTGGCGGAATCAGGACGCGGCGAACGAGTTCGCGGCATGGCTCGCCAAAGGATGGGCGCGGCGGGTCGAGCCGGGTCGGACCTGGCGGGTGGACAAGCTGTCACTCGACGGCAGACCCGCGACGGTCGTGGTCGATGCGCCGGTGGGATGGACCGGATTCAAACACCTTCCCGCGGTCCATATCTCAGCTCAACAGTAAGGTCAGTCCCCACCCAAGGGCGCCGATGAGCGCTCCCAGCGCGAATCCCAACGCCACACTCCGCTTCAACGACCGCGGCAACCCGATCGGGTAGTCGCGCAGCGCATCGGCCGCCTCACGGGCGCGTGCCGCAGCCCAATCGGCTGTTTCCGGGGCTTTGAGCACCGCGACGACGTAGTCCGAGGCGGCGCTCTCCAATCCGTCCAGACGGTCGGGTCCCAGGGTCCACAGGCGCTCGGCGATGGGCGTCCGGAGGAAGCGCATCACGGCGTCGCTCACCGTTTTCGAGAGGCGGGCCTTGAACTCGGGTGACTCGAACACCAGTCCCAGCTCGGCGACCATCCGGTCCACGCGCTCCGGCGTGACGACGAGCTTCGCCACGAGACGTTCGTGGGCCTTGAGATTCGCCACCGCGTGGTCGAGGACACCCTTCAGCGCCTCCGTGATGCGCGTGCGCGCCTCTGGATCTTCGAGTGTGGCGCCGAATTGCTCGACGGCCAGCGGCAGGTAGTCGGTGATTCCCTGCTCGACGGCCGCCAGGAGGCCGCGGGGCAGGCGTTCGAGGAGGGGGCGTTCATCGTGGAGGAGGGCGTCCCGTTGAGCGGTGATGAAATGCCGGGCCCCCGCCTCGAGGGCCGCCGAGGCCAAGCCCTCGGACACCCAGCGATCGACGGACTCGGCGATGCGGGCGTGGTACTTGGGGATGGTTCCCTGAAGCGTGAGCGGGCCCAGCCGGCGGGGCTCCTTCGGGTGAAAGAGGAGCCAGACGTTCACGCTCGAGGTGATCCCACCTGCCAGCGTGCCGACGCCGATCATGGTCAGCCCTTGCCACCACAGGGGTTCCGGCATGGTCGATTCTTAACCCCCCACTTGGTTTCGAGCAACTCGCTAAGTAATTTGTAAGGCTTATGTTTACGGCCCTTTCGGAACAGCTCTCCGGCGTGCTGAAGCGGTTGACTGGCCGGGGGGTGCTGTCCGAAGCGGACGTCACGGAGGCGCTGCGCGAGATCCGGCGCCACCTGCTCGAAGCGGACGTGAGCTTCGAGGTGACCCGGGACTTCGTTGATCGGGTGAAGGAGCGCGCGGTTGGGGCGCTCAAGATCGACACCGTCCGGCCGGGCCAGCAGGTGGTGAAGCTGGTCCACGACGAAATCGCCGGCATGCTCGGCGGGGCTCGTCGGGACCTCTCCTTCGCCTCCGTAGGCCCGACGGTGATTCTGCTCGTCGGGTTGCAAGGTTCGGGAAAGACGACGACGGCGGCGAAGCTGGCCCGCCGGTTGAAGCTGGAGCAGAAGGCACCGGGTCTGGTGGCGGCGGATGTGTATCGCCCAGCGGCGGCGGAACAGCTCGAGCAGCTCGGGAAGCAGGTTGGGGTCCCAGTTTTCGGGGGCCCTAAAGGACTCCCTGACGGTCGCCGGGAGCCGGGAGCCGTCGCCTCCTTGGTACGCGATGCGCTCCGGCAGGCAGAGCACGCGCGGTGCCGGACGGTCATCGTCGACACGGCGGGCCGGTTGCAGATCGACGCCGAGCTGATGGATGAGCTCAAGGCGCTGAAGGACACAGTGAAGCCGAAGGACGTCCTGCTGGTGGCCGACGGCATGACCGGCCAGGACGCGGTGAAGATTGCCAAGGGATTCCACGAGAGCGTGGGCCTGACCGGCGCGATTCTCACCAAGATGGACGGCGACTCCCGCGGCGGCG
>DASUBP010000114.1:0-2466 GCA_035763205.1 Gemmatimonadales bacterium | reverse complement strand
CCCTCTCACCCGCCATCTCCGAAGCGTACAGCAGGCGCCCCGCGCGCTCTCTCGAGTCGTCGCCGCCTTGGGAAGCGATGAGCAGACCCAACTCCTGACTCTCGCCGTCATCATCGGTGCCGCCGCGGGCGGTTCGGTGGTCGTCTTCTACAAGACCATCGACGAGATCCAATCATTGGTGCTGCGCGGCGCCCTCGGGGTCCCCATCCCCGCTGTCGTCCTCATTCCCGCGTTCGTCGCCCTCGGCATCGGGGCGTGCCGCCTCCTCATGCGCTGGGGCGCGAAGGACTCTCCGGGCGAGAACATCCCGGACGTCATGTACCGGCTCGCGGTCAAAGGCGGCGTGATCCGGTTCGCCCCCGTGCTGGCGAAGACGCTCGGTGCCGCGCTCGTCATCGGAACCGGCGGCTCGGTCGGCGCGGAAGGACCGGTCGTCGTCCTTGGTGCGGCCACGGGTTCCCGAATCGGACGCTGGCTCAAAGCGTCCCCCAACCGGCTCCGCACCCTGGTCGGCTGCGGAGCCGCCGCCGGAATTTCGGCCGCCTTCAACGCGCCCATCGCGGGCGTGATCTTCGGGATCGAGAAGATCCTCGGCGCGGCTGGAGGCATGGCGCTCGGGCCCTTCGTGGTCGCCAGCATCCTGGCGGCGACAGTTGGTCGGCTCGCCTTCGGGAATCACCCGGTACTGGCGCTCCCGGCGGCCTTCGCGTTCGGGTCTCCCTGGGAGCTGTTCCTGTACGTCGGCCTCGGCATCGTATGCGGCGTGGTGTCGGTCCTGTATTCCCGCGGCGTCTGGAGAACGCAGGACTGGTCTGACCGCCTGCGGTCACCATGGGTCCGGATCGCCCTTGGAACGCTCGTGGTCGGGGGCCTGGACCTGGCCTTCCGCGCCGATCTCTGGGGCCATGGGCACGAGAGCATCGACCTGGGCGTGCTGATGGGACGGGGAGCACTCTTTCTCCTCGCGCTCGCGGGGGCAAAGCTGGTCGCGACCGCGGCGACGTTTGGGGCCGGAGGAACGGGCGGCGTGTTCACCCCCGCCCTGTACATCGGCGCCACCCTGGGCGCGGCGTACGGCGTGGCGGTCCACGGAGTGCTCCCCATGAGCGCCGAGGGGCCCGGGGCGTTGGCGCTGGTGGGCATGGCGGGACTCGTGGCCGGTGCGACTCACGCGCCGCTCACCGCGATCATGATGGTCTTCGAGATGACCGGAGATTACGGTCTGATCCTTCCCCTGATGCTGACGAGCGTCATCTCCTACGGCATCGCGCGGCGATTGCACCCGGAGTCGATCTACACGGAGTGGCTGGTCCGTCGTGGGGTGGTCCTGAGCAATGGTGCGGACGCTGCCGTCCTCACGCGGATCTCGGTGCACGAATGCCTGAACCCAAATCCCACCGTCATCCGGAACGACGCTCCCCTGGAAGAGATCAGGCGAATCATTCAGGAGAATCGGGGAACGGATTTCCCGGTGCTCGACGGGAATGGAGCCCTGGTCGGCATGCTGTCCGCGGTCGGTCTCCGCGATGCCCTTGCGGACGGCTCTCCGCCAGGGCTTGTCCTCGCGGCCGACTTGACGATCCCCGAGACGGATCCCATCACGGGAGACGACACGCTGCTGACCACGCTGCGCCGGTTCGGCAAGCGCGACGCCGATGTACTACCAGTTGTTGACCCGGCTCGACGGGATCGACTGGTCGGCGTCGTCAGCCGACAAGACCTGCTGGGAGCCTACGAGCGAGCGTTGACGGCCGAGGGGCATTGACTCTAGTCACGCCGCGCGCTGATCAGTTCGCGGATACCGGCAAGCACCTGAGGCCGGCTCAAAATGGTCACGTGATTGGCCGTCGGGAGGTCGAGCATGCGCGCCCGGGGCCAGTGACTCGCCAGGGCATGCGAATACTCCCTCAAGGGGTCCACTCCACCCGCAGCTATCAGGACCGGCACGGCGGGCGCGTGGCTTAGACCGACCGTCAGCGCACCGAGTGTAGGCAACACCGCACGCAGGGCGCGGGGGTCGTTCGCTGCCATCAGATCATGATTGATCCCTTGCGCCGTTGCGGTGTCCATGCCGGGAACCAGCCAGAGCATCAGCGCCGTGAGGCCCCGCCCGGCGTCGAGGTCGACGTCCCATCGCTCCACCGCGTGTGCCGCCGCAGCCGAATCCGGCCAGAAGGGCCCCGCCAGGAGCGTGGCACTCGCGACGCGGTTCGGGTACCGCTCTACGATGTCGGCGGCGACGAGCGCTCCCATCGAGTGGCCCACCAGATGCGCCCGGCGGATATGGAGGTGATCGAGCAGGTGCACCACGTCATCTGCGATGTATCGTCCGTAATCGCTCTGTCGCGTGAACTTGGTGCTTTGACCGTGGCCACGCAGATCCAGCGCGATCACCTCATGATCGCGGGCCAGCGAATCACCGAGACCTGACCAACCCTCGAGGCTGTTCGCGTAGCCGTGAAGCAG
>DASUBP010000113.1:0-5238 GCA_035763205.1 Gemmatimonadales bacterium | reverse complement strand
TGCTCAAGATCAACGTCGAAAAGAGCGAGCTCGACCTCCTCCGAGGCCTGTCCTCCACGGACTGGCCCAAAGTGCGCCAGCTGGTGATCGAAGTTGATCAACAGGAGGATCTCGAGCCGATCACGACCTTGCTCGAGGGGCAGGGATTCGAGACCCTGGTCGAGCAGGACCCGCTGCTGCGGAATACCGACCTGTGCTACGTGTACGCGATCAGGCCGTCAGCGGACGGGGCAGCGCGCCTCATCCGGGGGCAACCGCAGGCCCGGGTGGAGCTTCCCAGGGACGGGGAGGTGCTGGCACCCGCGACGCTGCGCGCCTACCTCAAGGCCCGGGTCCCCCAGTACATGATCCCGTCGGCGTTCGTCCTGATGGAACGGTTTCCCCTCAACGCCAACGGGAAAATCGATCGCCAGGCGCTCCCGGCGGTCTCAGCCGAGACCTTGCCACCGGCGCGTGATGTGGACCGCCCGCTCACGGAGACCGAGCGGGCCCTCGCGGGCATTTGGACCGACCTCCTCAAGGTGGAAGGTGTCGGGGTCGATGACGACTTCTTCGACCTGGGCGGCGATTCGCTGCTGGCGATCAGGGCGGTATCCCGCATCCGGGACATGTTCCGGGTGGATCTGCAAACGGGCGCGCTGTTCGAGAACTCCACCCTAGGCGCGCTGGCGAAGCTCGTGGCCGACGCCGGGGGCGCGACGGATGATGGGCCGCACCTGGAGCGGCGCCCCCGGCAGGGGCCCTGCGCGCTCTCGTTCGCGCAAGAACAGCTCTGGTTCCTGAGTCAGCTCGACCCCGGCAGCCCGGCGTACAACATCGTGGACGTCATCAGGCTGGCTTCATACGACGCCACCGCGTTGCATCGCGCGCTCGCGGAGGTGGTCCGCCGCCACGAGGCGTTGCGCACCATCGTCTGTGAACGCGACGGCCACCCCGTCCAGGTGGTGCTGCCGGAGATCGACCTGGCCGTACCAGAGGTCGATCTCACCGCATTGCCGGCGCCGGAGCGGGAGCGCGAATGGACCCGCGTGGTACGTGAGGAGGGGCGCAAGCCATTCGACCTGTCTCGCGCGCCACTGTTCCGGGCAACGGTGGTACACGTGTCCCCCCGCGAACATCGCCTGCTCCTCACCATCCATCACATCGTCGCCGACGAATGGTCGATGGAGTTGATCCAGCAGGAGGTCAATCAATTCTACGAGGCGTTCACACACGGCCGGCCGGCGCCCTTGCCCGAGTTGCCGATTCAGTACGCGGACTTTGCGTCCTGGCAGCGCGAGCAATTCAAGGGGCCTGAGTTGCACGAGGAGCTTTCGTTTTGGAAGGCCCAGCTGACGGGGGCACCGACCGTCTTGGACCTCGTCACGGACAAGCCTCGTCCCGCAGTCCAAAGCTTCCGAGGTGGGACTGAGGCGTTCGAAATACCTCGTGAGCTCATGGAGCGGGTGAAGGCGCTGGGGCGAGAAGAGCAGGCCACGCTGTTCATGGTGCTCGAGGCAAGCTTTGCGGCGCTGCTGCACCGCTATACCGGCCAGGACGACCTGCTCGTTGGAACCCCGATTTCCCAGCGGACCCACAGCCAAACCGAGCGTCTGGTCGGCTGCTTCCTGAACACGGTAGTGCTGCGATCCACGTTCACCGAAGAGCTGACGTTCCGGAGCCTGGTACGGCAGACGCGCGACCGGGCTCGGGGAGCATATGCACATGCGCACGTTCCCTTCAATGCTGTCGTAGCTGATCTCGCGCCCGAGCGGGGTGGGAGCCATTCGCCTCTGTTTCAGGTCATGTTCGTGCTCCACGACGCCGCGGGCATGTCGCAGGTATCGAAAGTGTCGGGCAACCGGCAGCTCGAAACCGGCACGTCGAAGTTCGACATCACGATGCTGGTTTCGGAGACGGAGCAGGGTGTCGACGGGATGATCGAGTACAGCACCGACTTGTTCGACAGGCAGACCATCCAGCGCCTGTGCCGGCACTATACGACCTTGCTCGAAGCTCTCGCCCGGACTCCGGACGAAAGCATTGCGCACGCGTCCCTGCTCACCGCCGCTGAGCACCGGCAACTGCTGGTGGGCTGGAACGATACGACGACGGAATTCCCGGATGGGCATCGGTACCTGCACCGGCTGATCGAAGCCCAGGCGAGTCGCACGCCCGATCGGGTAGCGGTGGTGTTCGAGAATCGGCAGCTGACATACGGCGACCTGAACCATCGCGCCGATCGGTTGGCGCTCGAGCTGAAGGGGCTCGGGGTCGGTCCGGACGTGCGGGTGGGTCTCCTGGTCGAGCGCTCCCCGGAGATGGTCGTGGCGCTGGTGGGGATTCTCAAGGCGGGCGGGGCATACGTGCCGCTCGATCCGGCTTTTCCACCGGACCGCCTCGCCTACATGGTGGAAGACAGTGGGATGGGCATGCTGGTGACGCACCGCGACCTGGACGCTGCGCTGAGCGTGCGGCCGAACGTGATCGTGCGTCTGGATTCGCCTGCGGACGAGATGGCGCGGCCCCGCGGCGATCGAGCCGTGGGGTCGGAGTCGAGCCCGGAACAGCTGGCGTACGTGCTGTACACATCCGGCTCGACCGGGAAGCCCAAGGGAGTGGAGATCCCGCATGCCGCGATCGTGAACTTCCTCTTGTCCATGCAGCGAGAGCCTGGTTTCACGGCGAATGACGCACTGCTCGCCGTGACGACCCTCTCATTCGACATCGCAGGACTCGAGCTGTATCTGCCCCTGATCACAGGCGGGCGGGTGGTCATTGCCGGACGGGATGAGGTCGTCGATCCCCTGCGCCTGATGGAGTTGATGCGGGATTCCGGATGCACGGTAATGCAGGCCACGCCCGCCACGTGGGGGGCGCTGGTCAGCGCCGGGTGGACGGGGTCGCCTGGTCTGAAGGCGCTGTGCGGCGGCGAAGCGCTGTCCCGGGACCTGGCGGAAGCCTTGCTGACCCGGTGCGGCGAGCTGTGGAACCTCTATGGCCCGACTGAGACCACCGTCTGGTCGACTGTCGAAAGAATCACGTCCGCCGATGTGCCGGTGTCGATCGGTCGGCCCATCGCGAATACGCAGGTGCTGGTGCTCGATTCCCATCGCGAGCTCGTTCCCGCGGGCCTGGTGGGCGAACTGTACATCGGTGGCGCGGGCGTCGCGCGCGGCTACCTCGGGCGCGACGAGCTGACTCGCGAGCGCTTCATCCCGAGCCCCTTCTCGTCCGGGGCGCGCCTGTATCGCACCGGGGATCTGGGACGGTGGCTGCCGGATGGCCGCCTCGAGTGCCTGGGGCGGAACGACCAGCAGGTGAAGATCCGCGGCTTTCGGATCGAACCGGGAGAAATCGAATCGGCCATCGCTCGCCACCCCACGGTGCGCGAGGGTGCGGTCGTCGCGCGCGAGGACGGAACCGGCGAGAAGCGGTTGGTGGCCTATCTCGTGGCGGGGGACGCGCCGGCCGACCTGATCGACCAGGTGCGCGCGCTCATTCGTGCGGTGCTCCCGGAATACATGGTGCCCTCGGAGTTCGTCATCCTCGGAGCGTTGCCGCGCACCGCCAACGGGAAGCTGGACCGGAAGGCACTTCCGGCGCCGGCGCCCGGTGCGGTGCCGGCTGCCGGCGCCGTAGCGCCGCGTACGCCCACTGAAGAGCTGGTGATGGCGGCGTTCTCGGACGTGGTGGGCCGCGCGGATTTCGGAGTATGCGACAACTTTTTCGACTGGGGCGGCAATTCGCTCCGGGCGGCTCGCCTGGTTTCCCGGCTTCGTGCCAAGGCGGGGGTCGAGCTCTTGCTCCGCCATCTGTTCGAGCGGCCGACGGTCGCGGGGCTGGCCGAGGTCATCGATGGGTTGTCATGGGTGGGGAGGGCGGGGGCCGGGGCCGCCGAAGCTGGTGAGCGCGAAGAGATCGCCCTGTGACCGTATCGTCTTTCCTTCAGGAGCTGCGCCGCGACGACATCCGCGTGTGGACGGAGGGGGACACCCTTCGATGTACTGCGCCTGCCGGGGTGTTGACGCCGGCCCTTCGGGACCGGCTGCTACAGGAAAAGGACGCCATCGTTCAATTCCTTCGTGCGGCGGACGCGCTGGCTCGGCAGGAGCGGGCGATTGTGCCGATGCAGCCCGAGGGCACACGGACACCGGTGTTTGCCGTGCCCGGCCACAATGGCAACGTGTTCTCGTTCCGGTCCCTGGTGCGGGAGCTCGGCGAGGATCAGCCGTTCTTTGGGCTGCAGCCTCCGGGGGTGGACGGCGAGTGCAAGCCCCTCACCTCCGTGGAAGAACTGGCTGTCTACTTCGCTACGCGGATCGTGGCATTCCGTCCGGACGGTCCCTACATCATCGTCGGCCACTGCGCCGGTGGGGGCATCGCGCTCGAGCTGGCGCACCAGCTGCTGGATCGCGGTGCGGACGTCCCGGTTCTGGCGCTGTTCGGCAGCCCGTATCCGACCTGGTTCCGATTCCCGCCGCAGCTCTTGGAGTATCTGGCCCCGCATGTGACATGGGTGAGCCAGCATCTCCGTACGCTGGCATCGCTGTCCAACCGGGAGCGTCGGCTCTATGTCGCCGCCAAGATCGCCGAACGCCGGCACCAGCGCCGGGTGGCGCGGGAGGCTCGAGACGACGCCATGGCGGACCCGGTGCTGGTTCAGCGGTCCAGGATCGAGGCCGCGACCCGCAAGGCGCTGCGGCGATTTCGCCCTCGCCGGTACCCCGGCCGGGTCGCCGTATTTCTCCCGAACCGGGAGTGGCGGCACCGGGGCCACTCGATGCGCTGGCGGGAGGTCGCGGGCGACTGCGAGATGTATTCCGGGCCGGACGGGTGCGAGGGGGACGTGATGCTTCACGAGCCGCACGTGCGGCTGATTGCCGAGCAGTTCCGGGATTGTGCGCGCCGCGCTGAGGAGGCTGCGGGGCCGGGGCGGCGACTTGGGGACGGAGAGGGTGTTGCGCGGGGCGTCGATTCGGTAATTTCCAGCGGCATCAATTCCTAGGTCCGTAGCTCAATTGGTAGAGCACCGGTCTCCAAAACCGGGGGTTGCAGGTTCAAGTCCTGCCGGGCCTGTCTCACACTCGCGTGCGCTCGTGTTCGCAGGCCCGCCAGTGCCTTGTGCTACGCATCGATTCCTGCCGGGCCTGTAAGCAGTGAGCGCGGGGGCCTTGGCTCCCGCGCTTCGTTTCAGGTCAATTCCGAACTTCAATTGCAGCGATACCAATAGCCGGGAGTCGCCGGCGCGCCGGGAAT
>DASUBP010000112.1:0-6370 GCA_035763205.1 Gemmatimonadales bacterium | reverse complement strand
CCTCGAAACCCCTGAACCCCTCACGCTCGAAGAGATCGGCGCGCGACTGGGCATTACGCGGGAGCGGGTGAGGCAGATCAAGGAGAAGGCGCTGGCGAGGCTCCGGCATGTCTCGCGGGCCAGGGCGCTCGACTCGTTCCTGTTCTAGCGGGAGTCGGGAGCCGGGAGTCGTCGGAGTCCGAAAAGTGGAAGCCCCGCTTAGGCAGGCGGGGCTTCCTGTTTCATGGAGGCAGACGACTCCCGACTCCCGGCTCCCGTTATATTCCCCGCCAATGGCCTCCCAATCATCATTCGACATCTCCACGGGCGCCGACCTCCAGGAGGTCGACAACGCCGTGAATCAGGCGACCAAAGAGGTCATGCAGCGCTATGACTTCAAGGGGTCCAAGGCGTCGATCACCTTCGACCGGACCAAGGGGCTCCTGACCCTGGTCGCGGACGACGACTTCAAGATGAAAGCGCTCTTCGACATCCTGCAGGGGAAGATGATCAAGCGCGGGGTCCCGGTGAAAAACCTGCAGCTGGGGGAGATCGTGCCCGCGACGGGGGACACCGTCCGCCGCGAGATCACTCTCACGCAGGGCATTCCGCAGGACAAGGCGAAGGCCATCATCAAGGCCATCAAGGACAAGAAGTTCAAGAAGGCCCAAGGATCCATTCAGGGAGAGGAAATCCGGGTGCAGTCTCCCTCAAAGGACGAGCTCCAGGAGGTCATGGCCTTCCTGCGCACGCAGGACTTCGGCATCGAGCTGAAGTACGGGAACTACCGCGGATGAAGCTGGGCGTCATCTCCCTCGGGTGCGACAAGGCGACGGTGGACTCCGAGCGCCTCGTGGGGGACCTGGTAGGACATGGGGCCGTCGTGACGCCCGACCTGCCGCATTCGGACGTCATCCTGGTCAACACCTGCGGGTTCATCGACGCCGCCAAGCAGGAGTCCATCAACGCCATCCTCGGTGCCGCCCGGTTGAAGCAGGACGGGGATGTGAAGGCGGTGGTCGCCGTCGGGTGCCTCGTCCAGCGCTACAAGGCTGAGCTCGCCGCTGAGATGCCGGAAGTGGATCTCTTCCTCGGATTTTCCGACCTTCATCATCTGGTCCCCGAGCTCGCCAAGCGGGGACTGATCGCCGACCCCGTGACCGGCCATCCCGGTGTGCGGCAGTTCCTCGGCGACCAGCCGCACGTCCGCTATCTCAAGATCTCGGAGGGGTGCGATCACACCTGCGCCTTCTGCGCCATCCCGCTCATGCGCGGGAAGCATCGCTCCGAGCCGGTGGAGCGCCTGGTACGCGAGGCGCAGGCCCTCGAAGCGCAGGGCGCCGTGGAGATCAATCTCGTCGCGCAGGACCTGGGACACTTCGGGCGCGATCTCGGGCTCGGTGGTCCCAAGCTCCCGGATCTTCTGGAGGCACTCCTCGCGCAAACGTCGGTGCCGTGGTACCGGCTCCTGTACGTCTATTCGGCCGGTTTGTCGGAACGGCTGGTGCGCGTGATCGCCGACAACCCGCGCATCGTGCCCTATATCGACATGCCCATCCAGCACGCCAACGACCAGATGCTGGAGAAAATGCGCCGCCCGGAGCGGAAGCGGACCATCGTGGAGAAGCTGGCCTGGCTGCGCGCCGCGGTGCCCGACCTCGCCGTGCGGACGACGTGCCTCGTGGGATTCCCGGGTGAGACCGACGAGCAGTTCCGTGAGCTCGTCGAATTCATCGAAGAGGCGCAGTTCGACCGCATGGGCGCGTTCACGTATTCCCCGCAGGAGGGCACGCGGGCGATGCAGTACCCGGACGACGTGCCCGAGGAAGTGAAACGCGAGCGCCTGGAGGAGCTCATGGAAGTCCAGCGCGCCGTGTCGGGGGACCGCCTCGCGCGGTTCGTCGGGCGCGAGGTGGACGTGCTCATCGACCGGGTGGCCGATCCGCTGGACGGGGGCGCGACGCACGTGGGACGGGTGCCCTGGCAGGCGGACGATGTGGATGGCGTCACCTACGTCGGGGCAGGCGGCTGGGCTCGCCCCGGCAGGATGATCCGGGCCCGGGTCACGGAGAGCGAAGACTACGATTTCCGGGCGGTCGCGCTGGCGTGAGGGCAGCCCGCGCCCGACGCGTCCTCATGGCCGTGGCGCTTCTCGGCGCCGCCGCCTGCAATCCCCACCGTCCGCCCCCACTCCCCGGGGCCGAACCCGAGCTCCGCATCGGCATCGCCGACGGCCTGCAGCGGATCACCCTGGGGGGCGACGCTCAGGTCCTCGTCACCGACGACGCAAACGGGTCCGCCGTGGCCGGCATCCCCGCCGGGTCCGTCTGGTCCATCGTGCCCGACTCGGGCGCCCTGGTGCTGATCGCGCCCGATGGCGCGCGCACCGGCCATCATCAGGGCATCTCCGCGGTGAGTGTCACCAACAATCATTTCGTCGCGGCCGACGGGAAGCGCTACCGGGGCAGGGTCAACGTGGTCCGGACGGGCAGCGGACTGCAGCTGATCAACCGGATCGGGCTGGAAGGGTACGTGGCAGCCGTCATTGGCCCGGAAATGGGGCCCCGGCATCAGGACGAGCTTCAGGCCCTCGACGCCCAAGCCATCGTGTCCCGCACCTTCGCCCTGAAGAACCGGGGTCGCTGGGAGGCCCAGGGGTTCGACCTGACGGACGACACGCGGGACCAGGTCTACGGGGGCGTGGCGGCTGAGACGCCACAGGCCTGGGCGGCCGTACGGCGGACCGCGGGGCAGGTGGTGATGTATCACGGTGACCTGATCGACGCGTTTTTCCACTCGACCTGCGGGTTCCGGACCGCGGACGCGACCGAGGCGTTTCGGAACGGCGTCGCCCGTCCCTACCTGCGTCCCGTGTCGGACGCGTCGGGGGGCGGGCACTACTACTGCGATATTTCCCCGCGGTTCCGGTGGCGCGAAGAATGGGATGGGGCCACGCTCCGCACTATATTGGCCCGAAGCATCCCCGATCTGCAGCGGATCGTGAACATCGAGGTGTCAAAGACGTCGCCGTCGGGGCGCGTGGCGGAGCTGCGGATCGTGTTCCCCCACGGGGATGCGCGGATTCCCGAGCCGGACGTCCGCAGCGTGCTCCGCTCCGCCTCGGGATCGCTGTTACAGAGCGCTGCGTTCCAGGTGTTCGTCACCACCGACTCGGGGCAGGTCACGAGCCTCGTCGCGGCGGGCGCGGGATCCGGGCACGGCGTGGGGTTCTGCCAGTGGGGCGCCATCGGTCGCGCCCGCGCGGGGCAGGGGTATCACGACATCATTACCACGTACTTTCCGGGGACCGACATTGAAAAACTGTACTAAACACACCAGACGGCTAGACGGTTGGACGGCTAGAAGTCTCCTCGCGGCTTTCGCCCTCCTACCCGTCTACCCGTCTAGCCGTCTATCATCCCAGTCTTTTCTGGAGCAGTTCTCCTACGACAACCTCCAACCCACCGGGCTCCGGTTCGAGTTCGGTGCCTTGGGCGCCAGCCGGCTCCGGGGCGCCATGGTGGGGGCTCTGCGGTTCGACGCCGGCAACATCGCCCCCCGGGTGCGGGTGCTCCTGGGACTCTCTTATTTCCGCTCGAACTTCAACCAGAGTTCGCTCAACGACTTCGCGAACAAGATTCGGGCGCTCGTCAATGACCCGGACTCGAACTTTACCGTGAATGTGGGACAGATCCGGTGGTCGGACCTCGCGGGAGACCTGGACCTGCAGTACGCCTTCCCCCAGAGCCAGACCCTCACCACGTTTCTAGGGGCCGGCGTCGGCGTGCATCTGCGCCACGGCTCCGGCTCGGCCATCAACGGCACGTTCGTGCAGGACGCACTCGATGGCCTCTTTCCAGCAGCCAACGTGACGGTCGGCGTCGAAGCCCGGCTCACCTCGCAAGTGGCCTTGTCGGCCGAGGGCCGCGGCGTCGTGTCCCAGGGGTTGTCCACCGCGTCACTGTCAGTCGGACTCATGTACCGATTTCACGGAGCGGGAGGCCCGCGTTGAACGATCCGATCCGGGTTGCCATCATCGGTGCAGGCGGGATCGCGCAGGTAGCCCACCTGCCCGTGCTCCGCAGGCTGCCCGGCGTGGAGATTGCCGCGATTTGTGACAACGATCTTTCCAAAGCGCAGGCGCTCGCGTCCCGGTTCGAGGTCAAGAACACCTACGACGACATCGAAGAAGTCCTGAAATACGCCGAGGCGGATGCGGTGGTCCTCTGCACGCCGAATCATCTGCACGAGATCCACGCCGTCGCCGCCCTGTCGGCGGGCGCGCACGTCCTGTGTGAACGGCCCCTGGCGCTCAAGACCGAAGGGGTGGAGGTCGTCCTCCAGGCGGCGGAGCGGTATGGCAAGCGGATCATGGTGGGGATGAATCACCGGTTCCGCACCGACGTGCAGGCCGTGCGCAACTTCGTGAACGGCGGCGAGCTGGGGACCGTCGACGCCATCCGCGGCGGCTGGTACACCTTCCAGCCCTCCCGCCAGCAGCTGGGATGGCGACTCCATCGCCCGGAAGCGGGCGGGGGCGCGATCCTCGACCTCGGCATGCCGTTGATCGACCTGGGACTCTGGCTCACGGGGTGGCCGCTGCCCAAGCGCGTGTCGGCGAACGTCCTGGGGCGTTCCGCGGGAGGCGTGGAGGACCTGGGCTCGGCGCTGATCGTGTGCGAGAACGGCACCGCGATTTCGGTGGACGTCAGCTGGCGCCACATGGGGGCGGGAGAGCGTTTCTGGTTCGACGTGGTGGGGAAGAAGGGTGCCGCTTCGATCCAGCCGCTCCGCGTGTTCAAGGACGTGCACGGGACGCCAACCGATGTGACGCCCACCGGTGCGAGCTCGCGGGAGACGGTCTTCCAGCAGTCGTATCGCGCGGAGTGGACCTACTTCCTGGCGGTGCTGCGCGGTGACGTGAACGCACCTCCTCCCAAGGACCAGTTGGCGCTGCAGCGCGTCATGGATGCCCTCTACCGGTCCGCCGAAGAGGGACGCGACGTGCTCCTGTGAGCAGAGCGCGCGTGGCCCTTCTGGTGGGCCTGGGCGCCGTCCTCCTGCTGTTCGCGTATCCTCCGTTCCACGTCCCGATCCTCTCGTTCGTCGTCCTCGCCCCGGCGGTCTTGCTCCTCCGGGAGCTCGAGTCGCGCGGCGATACCCGCCTCGCCTTCCAGTGGGGCTGGTGGTACGGGTTCGTCAGTCAGGGAGTGGTCCTCTACTGGCTGGTGGTGGCGCTCTGGCACTTCACCCCCCTGTCCGGACTCGGGTACCTCGTGACCATCGTGATGATGGGCGTGTTCACGGGGGGCGTATTCTGGCTGCTCACCAGGCTCCGGATGAAGGCGCCGATGGTTCCGCTCTGGGTGACGCTGCCGCTCGTCTGGACCACGCTGGAATGGGCGGTTGGTCACGCCGGCGACGTGGCGTTTCCCTGGCTGGGGATCGGCACGTCTCTCACCGATGCGCCGGTGCTCGTGCAGTGGGCCGACCTGGCGGGTGCGCGCGGGATCGGCGTCTGGCTGATGTGGTGCTCGGTCCTGCTGGTCGAGGCCGGGCTTTCGGTTCGCGGCCACGTCCGGTCCGCGGCGTGGCGGGGTGCCGCCGTGATGGCGACCGTCACCGCGTCCTGGGCGTACGGAGCGCACCGGATGGCCACGTTGCGCCTGCGGCCGGCCGGCGTGGTGGGACTGGTTCAGCCCAACATCGGTTTCCACGAGAAATGGGACCCATCCGAGGTCCAGCGGGAAGTCGACCTCCTGATGAGTCTCTCGCGCCGGGTGCGGGCGATGTCCCGTCCGGACGTCATCGCGTGGCCGGAGGCGGCCCTACCCGGATTTCTCCAGCAGGAACCGGCGTGGGACTCCGCGCTGTCGCGCTTCGCGCGCGAGAGCCACACCGCGATGGTGATCGGGGGGTTGTACTACACGGGTGTCCCCAGCTCCGACCCCGGCTCCTACCAGATGTACAACGCCGCGTTCTATATGGACTCGACGGGGCATTGGGGCCTGTATCCGGTCTACGAAAAACGGTACCTGGTCCCCGTGGTGGAACGGACGCCCTTCGTGCCGCTGAGCTGGTTCAAGGCCATTCCCGGAATCGCCAACTGGTCCGGCCGCTTTCACCCTGGGACCAAGCTCCCCCTGTATCCCACGCCCGTCGGGAAGGTCGGGGTCATCGTCTGCTACGAATCCGCGTTCGAGGATCTGACGAGGACGTACCGCGCCGAGGGTGCGGACGTGGTCTTCAACATCACGAACGACGCCTGGTACGGAGAAACCACCGCACCCTACCAGCACGCCGCGCACTTGATCATGCGCGCCATCGAAACGCGGATGGGCATCGCACGGGCGGCCAACGACGGGGTGTCGGAGTTCGTGGATCCCCTGGG
>DASUBP010000111.1:0-16571 GCA_035763205.1 Gemmatimonadales bacterium | reverse complement strand
GCGATCTCGTCGTACGAGAGTCCGGCATCCCAGAGAAGCAGCACCTCGCGGTCCCGCGGGGTCAGCTGATCCAGGGCTTCACGCACCCGGCGCCGGCGTGCCTCGTCATCGAGGATCTCTTCAGGTGACGGTCGATGGTCCTGCGGCTCCGCGGCGAGGAGCGTGAGGTGCCGGCGCTCGCGCGCCGCCTTGCGGGCCTCGTCACGCGCCATGTTTGCGGCCACGACAAAAAGCCAGCCCCGCGGGTTCTCGGGACGGTGCGCCAACGCGCGGGAGAAGGCCTCCTGCGCGAGGTCTTCCGCCCGCTCGGCGTCCCATACCTTGCGGTACAGGAAGCGCACCAGGGCGGGGTAGGTGGTGCGATAAACGTCCGCGAGATCGTCCGGCATCGACGCTCAGGGGCCAGGGTGGCGCAGCCAACGAACAGGACTTGTGAGACACCTAGAGAGACGCCGGCCGGGCCGGCAGTTGCACACTACCCCGCGGCGCACTGGTTGGCGCCGGCCTCCAGGATGTCGATATCGGCGTCCGAGAGCTCCAGGAGGCCGAGGTTGGCGAGTTTGATGGTGCGGTAAGTCTCAGGGGGAGGCGGAGTTCGAGATACCCAGTCCAGGAATTCCCGTTCGGTGGGGATGGCGAGCGCCGAGTTCTCCTTGCGCAGGACATCCAGGGTCCGAGAGATGGACCGGTCGCCGGCGCGCTCGCTTTCGGACGAATAGTGCCCCGGGAGGATGAGGCGATCGGCGGGCCAGCTCCGCGAGCGCTCGAGGGTCCGCCAGAGGATCGGTGCCCACTCGTCGGCCCGACCGCCCAGGTCGGGACGGCCCAGCGAGCGGACGAAGATGAAGTCTCCGGTGAGGGCGGGGCCTCCGGCGGTGACCAACGTCATGCTGCCGAGGGTGTGCCCGGGAGTGTGCTCTACCCGGAGGTTGCTGTTGCCGAACGCGATCACGTCGCCATCGCCGACGGCGTTCACGTCCATCCGGGCCGGGGTGCCGTCGTAGGGTGAGCGGGTGTCGGCTTCGTGCAGGAAGTAGGGGACACCCCAGCGCTTCGCGGCCATCCGGGCGCCGCTGACGTAGTCGGCGTGCGCGTGGGTGTCGATCACCGCGCGGGGCGTCAGTCGCTCCGCCTTGAAAATCGCCTCGTACGGTTCAAGGTGGCGAGCGGCGTCGATGACGACGGCCTCGCCGTCCGAACCGAGGACGTAACTCAGCGCCCCTTTGCCCACCCGGTCGAGTTGTATCAGGTGCGAAAGTCCCGAGGGCACGGGGAGAGCGCGGGGGATGAGGACCTGCTCCCAGGCCGCCATGCCACCGGTCACGGAGAACGCGGTGACACCATGCTCCATCAGAAAGCGCGTGGCACGCTGACTCGAGTTGCCATGTCCACAGATGACGGCGATGGGGGCGCCGGTGTCGAGCCCGAGACCGTCCAGCGTGGGCATGGCGTAGAGCGTCGAGCCCTTGAGGTTCTTGAACGCCAGCTTTTCCCCCAGGGTCACTCGACCGGAGGTGAGGCGCTCGGGGGCGCGCACGTCCAGGACCTGGACCGGCTCGCCCGAGTCGAGGCGGCGGGCGAGATCTTCGGGCGCGAGCTGGGGAACGACTGGATGGGTCACGCGCATAGTGTCGCCGGAGGCGGCTCGAATTGCAACCGCCTCCGGATCTGCTACGGCTGCTCTAGTTGACGGGGACGGTGGCTCCCACCATCAGGGAGGTGACCGAGAGGGGCGGCTCATGCCACGCGCGCTGCCGGGCCAGGATGATATGGCTGAGCTCGAGGCGACCGTCCCAGGCGCCGGCGAGTTTGAACTCGTAGCCGCCCTGCACGCTCAAACCGGTGAGGCCGACGATCGGTGTTCGGGTGGCTTTCTTCGTGACCTCGACGAGACCCGCTCCCCCATACCAGCCACTCCCGAGAGCGAGGTTGAGGTGCGTCGCGAGGGCCCCGGTCGCATAGGTGAATCCGTTGTAGTGGGTCCGGTGCAGTTCGAACCCCGGTTCGAGTGTGAGCCGGTCTGAAAGAGGGATGGTTACAAAGAACGCCGGAGGCGAGACGAAGGGCGCTTGAGTGCCGCTGCCCGGAACAGACAGTTGCAGTTGATCCGACCCGTTGGTGATGTGCTCGTCGGATAGCCCTCCCGCGATTCCCAAACGGATCCCTCGGTGCGTGTGGCGGGCATCGCCGCCGACGGTGCGGCTCGCCGGCGTTCCGTCGAGCGGCGCCGAGAATCCGAGCATCAAGGAGTAGGCATTCTGCGCCACGGCGACCCTGGTCTTCCCCCAGAATTGCGCCTGCGCTTCTGCCCTGCCGTCGATGACATTGGTGAGATGGAAGCGAGCGCCCAGGCCCGCCTGGGCACCGACGCTGTACCCTGACGTATTGGTCACCCCGTTGCCCCCCGCCTGGCGTACGAGGACGCCACCCACGGCTCCGTAGAAGGTCGACGTGATGAGGTAATCCGCTCTGAGTCCGAGTTGGAAGTGTGTGCCCCAGAAGAAGAGGTTACTCGAAAGTCCCACGGTGACTGACGGCTCGAGGGCGAGCCGCCCGGACATGGGCACAATCAAGTAGAGGGATGGGGGTGTGGGGAGGGCGGTGCCGTCCGAGAAGCCGGGAAGATGCAGCTCCGAGTCGAAGAACTTCGTGCCCGCATACTTGATGTACGTAAACCCGCCTTCGAGGCCGAGGGCGGTTCGGCCCCACTGTTGGGCCGGGAGGCGGAGCGGGGCGAGCAGGGCGAGTGCCGCGAGGGGCGCCACCAGTCGATTTTTCATGCCGAAATGCTCGGTGCTCGCCGTCACCGGCGCGTCACCCGGACATGCAACGGCCCCCGCGAGACGCGGAGGCCGTTGGCGGATACATGAAGCGAGATTCGTTACTTCAGGGGCAACATCATGCCGAAGTTCAATCCCAGCACTGAAGCCGGGATTCCCAAGCCGAAGCTGGTCCGCCGCTTGGCATTCACGCCATAGGAGAGCTCGAAGCGGCCCCGGAGCGCGCCCGCCAGGTGGAAGCGGTAGCCCCACCCAGCCGTGACGCCGGTGACCCCTTCATACTTCCCACCGGACGCCCGGAGGAAGTGGACGTTGGGGCCAAGCGCGGCATACCACCGGGTGCCGAAGGCCAGATCAGCCCTGGGCGCCAGCTGGAAGCTCGTCAGGTGAGTGCTCGCGAGATCGAAGTTCACCCAGTCGAAGCCCGCTTCCAGCGCCACCCGGTCCGCCAGCGGGAAGATTCCGAACAGCGTCGCTGCGCCCGGTACCGCGAGGATTCCGGGAACCGAGGATGACCCCGCGCCGGGGAACGAGAGCACCGTGAAGTCCGGTCCCTGGGTGAGGTGGATGTTCGAGTAGCCCGCCGAAACGCCGAGCTCAGGAGTCCAGCCACCGGCATTCGGAGTCCGCGTTTGTGAGCGGCGCGCACCAGCCGATTGGCGCGGCTCCGACAGCGGAGCCGAGACACCGAAGAGCACGGAATAGAGGTTGAAGGGGATCTGCTGAGACGCCTTTGCCACCGTGACGGCCTGAAGCTCGATCCGGCCATTCAGGCGGGGACCGAGGTGCAGCCGGTATCCGGCCGCGGCCTCGAGCCCGAACTGGAAGTGGGAATAGTGTACGGTGCTCCCCGGCGATCCACCGGTGTAGCGGGTATAGCCGCCGAGGGCTCCATAAATGGCCGGCGTGATGGCGTAGTCCAGGCGGAGGCTCACCCCCGCGAGGGTGGGGAACGAGCCGCCGATGGCGATCTGACTCTCCTGCTGCACGAAGCTCAACCCGGGTTCGATGGCGATCTTGTCACCGACCGGGAAGATGGCGTACGCGGCGGTGGCCGTCGGATAGACCCCAATGACCGTGGCCGACGGGATGGAATAGCTGTCGAATCTGGCGCTGCCGGAGTTCGTCCCGGTCGCCTTCAGCCGGGTGTATCCGCCTTGAATGCCGAATTCCTGATCCCAGCTTTGTTGGGCAACCGCCGGGGCAGCCAAGAGGAGGCTGCCTACAGCCAGCAGATGGACCTTATGCACACGTCCCTCACGTGGTGAGAAGTGGAACAACTGTTGCGAATTGTGCCGAAATGCGCAACGGCCCCCGTTTCCGGGAGCCGTTGCCACATCGTGGACTCGGTCGGGTAAGGGCTACTTGAGAGGCATCATCATCCCGAGGTTCACGCCGAAGGCCGTGGTGGGAGGGATCGGCCCGCCACCCAAAGCAAAGCCCGTTCTGCGCTTGGCGTTCATGCCGTAGTTCGCCTCGATGCGTCCGTTCAGGGCCCCGCTCAAATGGAAGCGGTAGCCCCATGCCACCGAGACCCCGCTGATGCCGACGATCGCCTTCCCATTTGACGTGTTCTTGAGGAAATGGAATTGCGGCCCGAGGGCGCCATACCAACGGTTCCCGAATGCCAGGTCGGCACGGGGGGCGAGCTGGAACGAGGCGATGGTGCCGTTGCCCGTGCGGAGGTTCTGGGCGTCCAGGCCGACTTCGGCCGCCAGGCGGTCATTCAGGGGGAAGATGCCGAAGATGGTCGGAGCCGACGGAGCGATCACGAGGCCTTCATAGGACGATGCGCCGGCACTGGGGAACGAGAACACGGCGAGGTCGGGACCACCGACCACGTGCACGCTGGAGTAGCCGGCTGCAACGCCCAGCTGGGGCGTCCAGGCTCCGTGCTGGGCCGGGGCGGCGCCCCGCCGATTGCCCGCCGCGGGCTGTTCGGTGAGAGGCGTCGAAAGGCCGAAGAGCAGAGAGTACACGTTGAAGGGCGGCGCGACACCCTGTTTCTTGACCGTGATGGCCTGGATCTCGACGCGGCCGTTCAGTCGGGGACTGAGGTGCATCCGGAAACCAGCCGCGGCCTCCAGGCCGAACTGGAAGTGGGGATTGTCGTTCGGGAGGGTGCCGGAGAGCCCCGACACATACCGGCTGAACAGCCCAAGGGCGCCGTAGAACTGCCTGGTCACGGCGTAGTCGGCCCGCAAGCTGATGGTGGCCATGTTGGGCACAGGCCCACCCCCAGGGAATCCCAACTCCTGCATGAAGCTCAGACCCGGTTCAAGGGCGAGCTTGTCGCTCAAGGGGAACACGGCGAACACGGCGTTTGTAGTGGGAAAGACGCCGATGATTTGCGACGTCGGGATGCCGTAGACGTCGATCATGCTGTTCGAGCCGGGGACCCCGGTCAGCTTGAAACGGCTGAACCCACCCTGGATCCCGAACTCGGTGTCCCAGTTCTTTTGGGCAGCAGCGGGAGCCGCCAGGAGGAGGCTACCCAAGGCCAGCAGATGGAGCTTTCTCACACATCCCTCGCGTGAAGTAAGTGGTCCGGAAGGCCGGAGCCCCCGGGCGTGCGGTGGCGAGACGATGCGCTTGGAGGGGGTCTTCGGCTGTGCGCCATGTCACGGGGGGAGTGTGAAGGACGACAGGACTCCCGCTGGCGCTGGGGCTTTGGTACATTGTGAATGAGTTCACAAGCACCCGTATTCCTTTGGAGGAAGCGAACGATGCGTTTGACTGCTCTGGCCGTACTCGTGGCGCTGGGCGCCGCGGCGTGCGGTGGTGGTGACAAGAATGCCAACGCGGCTCCCGCGACGGCGACCCCCGCGGCGACCCCTGCCGCGACGACCACCTCGGCCGCTCCGGCCGGTCCCGTGGTCGAAGTGAAGATGACGGGCAACGGCACGAGCCAGGCGTCGTTCGAGCCCAAGACCCTGACCATCGCCCCCGGCACCACGGTTCGGTTCGTCAACGTGGTCGGTGGCCCGCACAACATTTCGTTCTACAAGGATTCGATCCCCGCCGGCGCCGAGGCGGTGTTGAATGCCGCCATGGCCAACCGGATCGACAACCTCCAGGGCGCGCTGCTCGTCAACGCCAACGACCACTATGACGTGTCGTTCGCCGGCGCTCCCGACGGCGTCTACAAGGGCTTCTGCCTGCCCCACCAGGCGCTGGGCATGAAGATCACGATCACGGTCAAGAAGTAAGGCAGCGCAGTCTGGAACGGCACCGGCCCCGGGGGATTCCCTCGGGGCCGGTGTGTTGCCGGTGTATAATTGAGGTTCGATGAACGCCCTCTTCGCCCTGCCCCTGTGGATCTGGATGGCCTTTGCGGGTCATGACGTCCCGCCGGCCGTCGCCGCGCTACCGATGGCCCACGTCGAGGCGTCGCGCGCCGGCGAGCTCATCGTCGACCTCCGGGGCGTGAACCTCCCGGCGCACACCATGCACCACATGATCCTTCAGCCGCCGGTGTCGCGGATCGAAGTCCCGTCCGGAGGGGCGGTGTACGGCTTCCGGGTGGAGGTCGTCGACTCCCTTGGCCGCGAGCTGCCCAAGTCGTTGATTCACCACTTCAACGTGATCGACCCGGAGGCGCGGGAGCTCTTCGTCCCGATCTCCCATCGCCTGCTGGCGGCGGGGAGCGAGACGGGCGAGCAGCGAGTCCCGTGGCTTCTGTTCGGACACCCGGTACAGGCCGGACAGACGCTCATCCTCAGCGCCATGCTCCATAATCCCACCGGCGTCTCCTACCCTGACGCGCGGGTCAGACTGATCCTCGACTACACCCCCAAGGGCCGTCCCTGGCCCTTCTTCCACGCGTACACGTGGCAGATGGACGTGCTCTTTCCCGTCGGGGACAAGTCGTTCGACTTGCCGCCAGGCCGTTCGGAGCGCTGGTACGAGGGAAGCCCGGCGATTCCCGGAGACATCGTCGCCATCGGCGGGCACCTGCACGACTACGGAACCGATCTGGAGCTGAAGGACGTGACGTCGGGGAAGGTCATCTGGCACGCCAAGCCCGTGACCGACGGGGCGGGGCACGTCGTGAAGATCCCCATCGGCAAACTGTACGGGTTATTGCACCTCGGCGTCCACATCGAACCGTCGCACCGTTACCGGTTGACGGTGCGCTACGACAACCCGACGGGACAGACCATCACGAATGGGGGGATGGGGGTGGTCGGCGGGCTCTTCGCCCCGGACCGACATGCCGCGTGGCCTCAGGTCGACCAGCACGACTCACTGTACCAGGCGGACCTCCGGCAGGCCCTCCGCCTCGTGCCGGGGGCCGCGCGTCAGGTCGGTGATTCGGGGGCGGCGGCCATGCCCTCGATGCCCAGGTAAGGCGGCAGCTCCTCCACCGGTACCTTCTGCAGCTGCATCACGGCGAGCATCACGCCCGCCAGCATCAAACCCGACAAGGCATCCACGGCGTAATGGAATTGCCCGTAGACCACGGCCAGGACGAGCCCCACCGTAAACGGCGCGAGCACGAGGCCAAGCTTCCGCCAGTGACGCCACGCCATGCCCGTGGCGACGACCGAGGCCGCGACGTGCGACGAGGGGAACGCCGCGCCCCACGAGTCCCCGCGATCGAGGAGCCATTGCGCGATCCGGGCGGGGGTGACTTCCGTGGCGGCGTTGTGCGCCAGAGCGAAGGCGTATCGGGGCCCGGCGACAGGGAAGAACAGGAAGATCACGTAACAGATGAAGAACGTCACGGTGATGGCGAAGATCGTCTGACGGGCCGCGATGTGTTTCCCGACGATCCAGAGACCCGCGGGCGCGGCGAACAGCATCGCATAGAAGGACAGATAGCACCAATGCACCAGCCACGAGAACCACACCACGGGCATCTCGCGGATCCAGCGGTATGACACCTCGGACCCGAAGGCGAGCACCTCCAGCCGCTGAATCAATGCATCGTTGTGGAATCCCGCGTTGACCGTGAGGATCCCGACTTCCCCGTAGAGTCCGGCGAGGAGGAACATCGGGTACCACTCGCCCCAGAACCGCGCACTGCCTCCGCGGGCGCGCGCCGATGGCGCTACGCAGATCAACCCGGCCATCAGGACGTGGGCCACGGCCAGCCAGCCCCACCCGGCCACCCCGCTCGCGTCACGCGTGAGGGCGACGGACGCGGCGCCCACATAGCAGGCACACGCCCAGTCGATGGGCAGCCAGTGCTTCGTGAACGACCGGGGTCCGGTCACAGCCAACGCTCCGTCGTGTACCAGGCCACCGCCCGCGCCAGACCGGTGGCGAGGTCCGTCTGCGGACGCCACCCGGTGTCCTGCGTGAGCCGGTCGGCGCGGCACGTCCAGGCGGGAGCCAGGAATTCGTTGGCCTTGTCCGCCGTGAGTATGGTCGCCCGGCCGAAGAGCCCGGCGGCCGACCCGATGGTCCACAGAAGGCCCCGAGCCACCGGTGCCGGCACGGGCAGAACGAAGGGAATCTTGCCGACGGCCCGTCCAATGGCCAGCACCAGGGAACGGCTGGTGTGGATCTCCGGATGACACGCGTAATACGTCCGGCCGAGGGCCGCGTCGTGGGTTCCGGCGGCGATGAGCGCCTGCGCCAGATCTCCCGCGTAAATGACCGACAACTCCTGACGGCCGTCGCCGAAGACCGCGCCGATGCCCCACCGGGCCAGCCGGAAGAGCTTCAGCGTTTCGGTGTCCCGCTCGCCGTACACGACCGGGGGACGGACGATGGTCCAGGGGCCACCCCCGTTCCGCACCACGTCCTCGGCGGCCAGCTTGCTCCGGCCATAGTCGGTCACCGGCGCGGGCGGCGCGGATTCGGTCGCAGGCACGCCCCGCGGATTTGGTCCGCCGGCTGCTTGGGAGGATACCAGCACCAGCCGCGGCCGCCGGGGCGCTCCTTCGGCCGCCGCCTGGACTTGCCTGGTCCCCTCGCGGTTGCCTGCGAGAAATTCATCGAGGTTGCGGGCGGCGATGAGGCCGGCGACGTGATACACGACGTCGGCGTCGGCGCACCCGTCAGTGAGTGCCCGGGAATCCCGCAAGTCACCCCGGACGATGCGGACGTCAGTCCAGCCGAGGGCCTGCGCTTTGGCGGGGGAGCGGACGAGACAGGTGACACGGTCGCCGCGGGCGCGGAGCGCCTGCACGAGGTGGGCACCGACGAATCCGGTCCCCCCCGTCACGAACGCGTTCACAGCTTGCGATCGTAGATCCGGTAGGTCTTGTAAACGCGGAAGCCGAGGCGGAGGAGGCCGTTGTTCATCGCGGGGTTGTCCTCGAGAATCCACCCGCCCTCGCCCCAGTTGTAGCCCTTGGCGGTGCCCTTGGTCCAGATCCAGTGGTACATGAGCGCGTCGACGCCGGTCCCGCGGTACTCGGCCAGGGCTCCGAGGAGCAGGATGCGGACCCGGGAGATCTTTCGCGCGGCCCAGAGGATTTTCAGGAGACCCGGGAACAGCCTGCCGGACGGGTTCTTCTTCAGGGCCACGTTCATGTCGGGGAGCGCCACCGCGAACCCGATGACCTTGCCCTCGCGCTCGGCGAAACAGATGAGGTCGGGTACCACCACGGGCTTGAGCTGCTTCGCCAGATGATCGATCTCCGCGTCGGTCATCGGCACGAAGCCCCAGTTCTTTTCCCAGGCGTCGTTGTACAGCCTCTTGATGATCTCCACCTCGTCCTTGAAGCGCTTCAGGTTGAAGCTGCGAAGCGTGATGCCCTTGCGCTTGGCGACGACCTCGGCCGCGCGGAGGATCCGTTCCGGCGGCTTGGTGGTGGTGCTTTCGTAGACGAGGAGGTCCTTGGCCTTCGTGAACCCGGCCTTCTCCGTCATCGTGACGTAGTCGCGATGGTTGTGCGGCATCATCAGTGTGGGGGGCGTATCGAAGCCGTCCACCAGGAGGCCGCACTCGTCATTGACCGAGGGGCTCATCGGGCCACGGAGCGTATCGAGGCCCTTGCCCTTCACCCAGGTCGCCGCGGCATCGAAGAGGGCGTTGGCGACCGCCTGATCGCTCACGCACTCGAAGAAGCCGTAGAACCCGACCTTGTCGTCGTGCTCTTTGTTGTGCGCGTCGTTCTTGATCGCGGCGATGCGTCCGACGACCTGGTCCCCGTCCCAGGCCAGGAAATACTCGGCCTCGGCGTGGAGAAAGAAGGGGTTCTTCTTCTTGGAGAGGAGCGTCCGGACGTCCATCCGGAGCTGGGGGACCCAGAGCGGGTCTCCCTTGTAGAGGTCGTACGGAAATGCCACGAACCGGTCGAAGTCGCGCCCGTCTTTCACGGGCGCGACCCGAACCGGACTCAAATGACTCCCAGCTCTTTCCCGAGCTCGGCGAAGATGCCGAGCGCCTTGTCGATCTGCTCCGGGGTGTGGGTCGCCATGAGGCTGGTGCGCAGCCGGCATTGCGACGGCGGCACCGCGGGCGGGACCACGGGGTTGGTGAAGACGCCGGCGTCGAAGAGCTTCCGCCAGAAGAGGAAGGTCTTCTCGAGCGGTCCGATGAGCACCGGCACGATCGGGGTCTCCGTCGGGCCGATGTCGAAGCCCAGGTTCCGGAGCCCGTCCTGGAGGTGGCGGGTGTTCTTCCACAACTGGGTGCGGCGCTGCGGTTCCTGCTGGAGGACGTGCAACGCGGCCAAGACCCCGGCGGTGTTCGCGGGGGGCAGGGCGGCGGTGAAGATCATGGGCCGGGCATGGTGGCGGAGATAGTGGATCACCGACTCGGAGCCAGCCGCAAAACCGCCGATGGAGGCCAGGGACTTCGAGAAGGTCCCCACGATGAGGTCGACCTCGTCGACGACGCCGTGGTGGGCCGCGGTGCCGTCGCCCTTGGGGCCGAGCACGCCGACCGAATGCGCGTCATCCACCGCCAGTGCCGCGCCGTACTTCTGCGTGACCTTGAGCAGGGCGGGGAGGTCGGCGATGTCCCCTTCCATCGAGTACACGCCGTCGACGATGACCATGGTGCCGGTGCCCTCGGGCACCCGCTGGAGCTTGCGCTCGAGGCCGCCCAGGTCGCCGTGATTGAACCGGATGGTCTCGCCCTGCGACATCTTGGCGCCGTCCACGATGGAGGCGTGATCGAGCTTGTCGAGGAAGACGATGTCACCCCGGCCCACCAACCCCGAGATCAAGCCCAGATTCGCCTGATAGCCGGTGGAAAAGACCAGACAGGCTTCCTTGCCGAAGAACTCGGCCAGCTCGGCCTCGAGCCGCTCATGCAAGTCGAGCGTCCCGTTCAGGAAGCGTGACCCCGTGCACCCCGATCCGTAACGCTCCAGCGCGCTCTTGGCGGCGGAGAGCACGTCCGGATGGTGGGTGAGCCCCAGGTAATTGTTGGAGCCCATCATGATCCGCGGCTTCCCCTCGATGACCACCGTGGTGTCTTCGGAGTGGGAAATCGGCTTGAAATAGGGGTACAGCCCGGCGGCCTGGATCTCGCGCGCGCGGGTGAAGGACTTGCACTTTTCGAACAACGCGGCGTGCTGGAGGGTTTGGCTGCCCACAGGGCCTCGTCAGTGAGTAGAAAAAGGAAAGGCGGCTACAGATTAGCCCGCCGCCGGGGATTGCGCAAGGTCACACGCCGTCACGAGTTAGCACACGTCGTCACGCATACGTAACTTCTTCCCATCGTGTTTCGCTCCCGTGGGACCTTCCTCCTGTTCGCATTCGCGACGAGTCCCCTGGTCGCGACGCTCGCCGCTCAGGGACCCGCCCCCTATCGCGTGGGCTGGTACGACGCCGTTTCCATCGGCGCGGGCGGGGTGCTCGCCGCGCTCCCCATCGCCTTGCATCTCCCTTCGGGGTCGGCGCCTTGTGCACCGTGCGATCCGAACAACGTGTGGGGCATCGATCGCGTGGCGATTCACCAGCCTGACCGCACCGCCGATCGGGCTTCCACGCTGTTGCTGCTCGCCGCCGGTGGTGCCGCCGGCCTGAGCACCGTCTGGGGGCAGGACCGCCGTGAAGCGTTCGGCAATGCCGTAGTATTCGCCGACGCGATCACGTGGGCAGCGGTCGCCGATCAGTGGGTGAAAGTCACGGTCCATCGCAGTCGGCCCATCTTGTACACCAGCGCCGCGCCGCAGGCCGCGAACATTCGCGACAACCGTGAATCGTTCCCGTCAGGCCACGCGGAGCTGGCCTTCGCGGCCGCCACCGCGTACACCGTGATCGCCCGCCGCCGACACCTTCCGCATGCCACCCGCAACGCCGTCTTGCTGTACACCGCGGCCGTCATCGTGGGCACCCTGCGCGTCACGGCGGCCCGGCATTTCCCAACTGACGTCCTGGGTGGCGCCCTTCTGGGATCCGCGGTCAGCTGGGCTGCCGTCACGGTGCATCCATGAGCGAACCACAAGCGCTGCCGCGCGTCATGCGGCTCCGGGACGTCGTGCTCTTCAATGTCACGGCGATCGTGGGCCTCCGGTGGCTGACCACGGCGAGCCAGTTCGGACCCTCGAGCCTGCTGCTCTGGGTCCTCGCGATGTTGATCTTTTTCCTGCCCTCGGCGCGCGCGGTCCGCGAGCTCACCGATCTGGATCCCCGGTCGGGTGGGATGTATCGCTGGGTGTGCCGCGCCTTCGGTCAGACTCACGGGTTCGTGGCGGGGTGGGGCTACTGGGTCAACAACCTTTTCTATTTCCCGTCACTCCTCGTGTCGACCGCCGCCATCGCCGCCTACGCGGCGGGCCCCCGCGGCGTGCACTGGGCCGACAACTCCTGGTTCGTCGGAAGCCTCGCCCTCGGCGGACTCTGGCTCGCCATCTGGCTGAACATCGTGGGCCTGCGGATCGGCAAGTGGCTCCAGAACGTCGGCGGGTATACGACGTACGTGCCGGCCCTCTTCTTCGTCGCGTTCGCGCTCTGGGCGCTGGTGGCGCGGGGGAGCTCCACGACCTTCACGGTCCACGATCTGCTCCCCGCCCGCTTTGACTTCACCCTCGTCAACTTTTTCGCGACGATGACCTTCGCGTTCGCGGGACTCGAACTGGCTCCTTCGCTCGGGGAAGAGATTCAGGACCCGGTGGCGACCTTGCGCCGGGGCGTGGTGGTCTCCGGGTTCGTGATCGTCGCCGTCTACCTCCTCGGGACGCTCGCGATGCTGGTGGCGCTGCCGGCGGCCACCATTTCGGTGACCAACGGCATGCCGCAGGCGGTGGCCGCCCTGGTGGATCGCGTCGGCGTGCCTGCGCTCGCCCCCGCGGCCGCGATCGTGGCGATTCTCCTCGCGGTGTCGAACATCGGCGGGGTCGGGGCCTGGCTGGCGGGGTCCGCGCGCCTCCCCTATGCGGCGGGTGTGGATCGCGCCCTTCCGGCCGCCTTCGGGCGGGTGCATCCGAAGTGGCAAACGCCCTACGTGGCGTTTCTGGTGCAGGGGGGGCTGGCCAGCGTCTTCATTGTGTGGGGGCTGTCGGGGGAGTCGGTTCGGGACGCTTACGTAACTCTGACCAGCACCACCATCATCCTCTTCTTCATTCCTTATCTATATATCTTCGCGGCCTACCTGAAGCTGCGGCGGGACCGGGGCCTGATGGGGCTCCTGACCGGGTGGGTGGGGATGGGAGCCGTTCTCCTTTCTATCGGGGTATCACTCGTTCCCCCGGCCGTCGAACGCCCCGTCGCGTTCGAGCTGAAGGTGGTGGGGGGCGTGATCGGGTTCATGGTCATCGGGTGGGTCCTTGCCCACCAAGGGTCTGTGAGAAAGCCCACAGCCGCCGCACGGACTGCCGGTCTACCATAAGGATCTCCAGGAGGCGTTCCCAGATGCGTCGTCCGAGTGCGAGCGTCCTGCTCGCCGTGGTCCTCGTGTTCCCGGCTTTGGCGTCCGCCCAATCCCGGCCGTCCCGGATGACTCCGAAATGGGAGATTCCAGGATTCGACTTCCGCCCGGATGGTGCGTACCGTAAATGGGCACGCCAGGTGGCCGCGACTCGCGCCGCCCTGCTCTCGGGGGGCCGGATGGCGCAGTTGAACGCTCCCGTCGCCGGCGGGGTTCCCGCGCCGAGCTCGGCGGCCGTGTCCGCCACTCTGCATATCCCGGCCGTGCTCTTCCAGTTCAAGGGCGGGACGCTCCCACAGCCCGGCTTCGACACCGCGAGCTACAGCACAGTGCTGTTCGGCGCCTCTCCCCCCGCGGGTAATCCGTACACCGTCCGAACGTTCTACGAGCAGATGTCGAACGGACTGCTCAGCATGCAGGGGAATGCGCTCGGGTACGTCACCCTCGATTCCGGTGAGAACTACTACGCCGGCACGCCGGGATCGTGCAGCGGGAGTCCCTACGGCGGGACCCAGTGCAACGGCTTGTTCAGCAACACGGCGGTCCAGCACATGCAGATCGGATTGGTCGAATCCCTTCGCAAGGTCGACAGCATCATCCACCCCGACTGGTCCACCTACGACTATGATGCGACCACCGGGGTCCTGAACCTGGTGATCTTCATTCAGCCGGCGCTGGATGGGGCCTGCGGGCCACAGGGCGCTCCGTCCAACCATCTGTGGTCCCACCGATTCTCGTTGCAGGGTGGTCCCTACACCACCAAGACGCCGTGGCCGGGCCATGCTGGGCAGTTCCTGAAGATCTCCGACTACACGCTGCAAAGCGGTGTCGGCGGGCCGCAGGGGTGCTTTGACGCCTCGAGCATCATGCCCATCGGCACGGCGACGCACGAAACCGGGCATGCGTTCGGGCTCCCCGATCTCTATGACACGCAGGGGCTCTCCGAAGGCGTGGGTGAATGGAGCCTGATGGGGAGCGGGAACTACACCGAACCGTACAGCCCCAGCCGGATGGATGTGTGGTCCCTCAGTCAGCTCGGCTGGGTGACCGTCGTTCCTCTCACCGGCGGCGGGGACTACTCGTTCGGTGCCGCTCCCACGTCGGACACGGCCTTCCTGATTCGTCCGCGCGGCTCAAATCCGCGCGGCGAGTATTTCCTGCTCGAGAACCGGCAGGGGGTCGAGGCCGATTCAGCGATGATCCGCCTGCATTGCTTGGTGAGCAACGCGCCGCCGACGTGCGGTGGCGGGATGCTGATCTGGCACATCGACTCGATGCTGGTGGCGCAGGACGGCTCCATTCACAGCTGCAATTGCGTGAACGTGGGCGGTCCCGGGACGATTCACGGCATCGCGGTGATGCAGGCGGATGGAGCGGGCTCCCTGGACGTGAACCCCAGCAGTCCCGGCTCGAACCGGGGCGACGCCGGTGATCCGTTTCCCGGGGTCACGAACAATCACACGTACGGCCCGCCGGTGGCGGTGATGAACTCCAGTGGCTCCTTCGTGGGGTTCACGGTGGACTCGATCACGCAGGTGACGCCGGGCGGCCAGATGTCTTTCGCACTTCGCTTCGCGTCCCTGACGACGATCACCTCCAATGACCCCGTCGGGGCCGTGATTCGACTGGATGGCGTGCCTCACAACCGCATTCAGGTGCTACTGGACAGCGGGTCGACACACGTGATCGCGGTCGCGGACACCCAGGTGCGGAGCGACTCGCTGGTGCGGTACATCTTCCAATCGTGGTCCGATGGCGGGGCGCTTTCGCACAGCATCGTCGTCACCGGCAACACCGATTCGATTTCGGCCCAGCTCGCCCTCGGCTTCCGGACCAAGGTCGTGGTGGACACCAACGGCTCGGTGACGACCGATCGGGACAGCGCGCTGACCGGCGCCTACATGATTCCCGGCACGACCGTGAACCTCGCGGAGCACTCCCACCCCGGGTCGTTCTTCCTGGGCTGGGCGGGGGATACGAACACGACGGATAGCACGCTGCTCCTCACTCTCACCAAGCCCTACAGCCTGCACGCGCAGTTCTCGGCGCCGCTGCTGCTGGCCGCGGTGCAGCAGCAGCTGTTGCAGGGCTTCAGTCCCCTGACCCCGGCCCAGCGGAACTGGCTCGATCAGATCGGCAACAAGAACGGCGTGCTCGACGACGTGGGTGACTTCCTTGCCTGGGTCCGCCTGACACACGCCGTGCCGTCATCCCCCCCGGCGCCGGCGCCGCGAACCATGGCGGTGAAGGGAGGCCGGCCATGAAGCGGATTGCGTCGAAGCTCATTCTCGCGGCGGCCCTCGCGGTGCTCGGCTGCTCGAAGGGCACCCCGACGGGGCCGCAGCCCGGCACGCTCTCGGTCCAGCTGCAGACTCCGAACAGCGGGTTCGACGGCGCGATGCTCTTCACGTTGTCGGGACCGACCACGGTGACCAACGTGCGGGCGGCCACCGGGGACACCTTGTGGACCAACGATTTCAGCAGCACGACGACAAAGGTGGTCTTGACCGGGCCCGTCGGGAGCGGCGTCATCCTCCGCTTCGACGTCCCGGACGTCAACCAGTACGGCCAGTACCTCGCCACCATAAACCAGGTGGCCAGCTCGTCGGACTACTCGCTGCGGAGTCTCACGAATTACGTGGCGTTTGTCTCGAAGTGAGCGAGGGGCCGTCAGGGGGGAGGCTGGATGACGCGAGTGAATTCCCGATGGGCGTGCTCGGTGACGCGCCGGTCGAGATCATGAAAGAGAGAGACGAGGCTGCGCGCGTCGTCGGTCAGCGTGGTGGCGCCGCCGCCAGGCCCGCCCGCGCGCGAGCGCACGACGGGACGCCCCAGCACCCGTTCCATTTCGCGCACCCGGGCCCAGGCGGTGCGGTAGCTCATCGCCGCGGCGACGGCTGCTTCCTTGATGGATCCGGCGCGTTCGATAGCTTCGAGGAGGCGCGCCTCCGGAGCGCCGAGCAGGTAGCCGGCGGGGCGGGCGAGCCAGACGCGGGAATGGGCGGCGAGATCGC
>DASUBP010000110.1:0-18085 GCA_035763205.1 Gemmatimonadales bacterium | reverse complement strand
GAGAACGGCGCCGTCCTCGATGGGCGGCGCCGTGACGGGGTGTACGCGCCCCGCGCGAATGCGGAGCATGGTCAGGGGTTGATGCCGGTGCCGAGCCCCGAGTGGACCGGGCACAGCTTGGTAGGCTCGGTGCCGGGATAGAACCAGTCCCAGTGGTGCAGGGAATCAGGACAGAATGGGGTCGCCAGGAACCCGTTGGACCAGTCGACTTCGCGGGTGATCAGCGAGTCGGGGCGCGGCCAGTCGGCGGGCGCGGGACGCCGGTCATAAACGTCCTTCATCATCGCCGTCCACGCGGGCGCCGCGATGCGGCCGCCACCGGCGTTGTGCGGCAGGATCGGCTGCAACAGATCGTATCCGACCCAGACGGCGGTGACGATCTGAGGGGTGTACCCGATGAACCAGGCGTCCGTGTACGTGTCGGTCGTGCCCGTCTTGCCGGCAGCCGGGATCGTGAATCCCGAGCCCCACACCGCGCTGTACGCGGTGCCGCGGCGAACGACGTCCTTCATCATGTCCACCATCAGCCAGGTGTGCGAGCTGTCCATCACCACCGTGCGGTCGGGCGCGTACCGGCGCAGCACGTTGCCCTTCGAGTCTTCCACGTAGTCGATGCCGTACGCCGCCGATCGCGTCCCCAGCGTCGCGAACGACGTATAGGCTGAGGCCATCTCGATGGGCCGTACGGCGGCCGACCCGATGTGAATGGAAGGGACGTTCGGAATCGGGGTCGTGAGCCCATACCGGCGGGCCTCCCCGATCACCGTCTGCTCACCGAGGGACATGCCCAGCTTGATGGTGGCGAGGTTTCGCGACCCGTACAACGCGCGGCGCATCGGGATGGCGCCCCAGGCGGAATCGTCGTCGTCCTTCGGATTCCAGGGCTGGCTGTCCTTCTGCAAGATGGGCTGGGACAGCGGCGTGTCGTCCAGGATTTCCGTCACCGGGTGACCGGCGCGGATCGCGGCCGAATACACGAACGGCTTGAAGGTGGACCCCGCCTGCCTGAGCGCCTGCGTTACCCGGTTGTACTTCGAGTCGTCGAAGTCCCGCCCACCCACCATCGCCAGAATCGCGCCGGAGTGCACGTCGAGGGAGACGAGCGCGCCCTGCAGGTAGGTCGTGAATCCGCTCGAGTTCTCCCCGGAGGCCTTTTGATTCTCGAGCACATCCCGGTACGTCTTCCCCGGGAAGCGGTTGTTCGAGTACACCCCGGACTCGATCGTTTCGAGCTGGTTTTCGATGGCCCGCTCGGCTGCGTCCTGCATGTCGAGGTCGAGCGTGGTATGAATCCGGAGCCCCCCGTTGTACAGCTGCTGGCCGAACTCGGCCTCGAGAGTCTGACGGATCCATTCCACGAAGTACGGCGCGACGTCGCCGTAGTTGGTGCGGTTATTCGTCAGCATCAGTGGGTACGCCTTCCAGAGCTCCGCGTCCTCGGGCGTGACGAACCCCTGATCGCGCATCAAGTCGATCACCACGTTCCGGCGCCGCACCGCGCGGTCCGGATGGAGGCGGGGATTGTACGAGGCGGGCGCCTTGGGGAGCGCCGCCAGGGTCGCCGCCTCGGCGATGTTCAGGTCCTTGGCCGACTTGCCGAAATAGACCTGGGAGGCCGCCTCCACACCGTGCGCGCCGGACCCGAGGTCGATCTGATTGAGGTACATCTGGAGAATCGTGTCCTTGGGGAAATTCCGCTCGATCTCCACCGCCACCCGTGCCTCTTTGAGTTTGCGGGTGAGCGTCTTGTCCCGGGAGATCTGATCGGTGAACACGTTCCGGGCGAGCTGCATCGTGATGGTCGAGAAGCCCTGGCTGTAGCCGAGCGTAAGGATGTTGGCTTTCAGGGCGCCCAGGATCCGCCAGTAGTCGATGCCGTGATGCTTGTAGAAGCGCTTGTCTTCCGTGGCGATGAATGCCTGTCGAACAAATAGTGGAATGTCCGTCAATTTCAGGACGGTGCGCCGCTCGAGTCCCAGCTCGGCAATCAGCCGGCCGTCGGCCGCGTAGACCTTGGCCGACTGCGACGGAGTCTTGGGGCCCATGAGGCGGGAGATCGAGGGACAACGCGTGCCCGCGCACACCCGGGTCCAGGATCCGTAGGCGGTGCCCGCGACGAAAAAACACCCGACGACGGCGATCAGGATGACTCGGCCTCGCGTCAGTGAGCGCGGCCACCAGGCGGGAGCGGCGGGAAGAAGAGCGGCCATCGTCGTTTAACAACCTACTGACGGGGGGAAGCGCTTGCCAGCGTCGGAGCCCGCCTTTACGATTCGCGAGCCTATGACCCTCCTGGACGACCTTCGCTGGCGCGGATTCGTACACGACGCGACCCGAGAGCTGGCGGAACACCTGGCCGGGGGCTCGCGCACCGCGTATTGCGGTTTCGATCCCACCGCCCCGTCGCTGCAAGTCGGCAATCTGATGCCCATCATGCTCCTCGCGCAGCTCCAGCGCGCGGGGCACCGCCCCATCGCACTGATGGGAGGTGGCACCGGCCTGATCGGCGATCCTTCGGGCAAGCGCAGCGAGCGCCCCCTGCTCTCCAAGGACCAGATCCGCGCGAATCTCCAGCGCCAGCGCGACCAGATGGCGCGGTTCCTCAATTTCGATCCCGGTCCCTCTTCGGCCCTGCTCCTCGACAACGCCAAGTGGCTGGTCGAGCAGAAGCTCGTGGATTTTCTCCGGGACATCGGGAAGCACTTCTCGGTCAACGTGATGCTCCAGAAGGAATCGGTTCAGGCGCGCCTCGAAGGCGGGCTGTCATACACCGAATTCAGCTACATGCTGCTCCAGTCGTACGACTTTCTGCATCTGTACCGGGAACAGCACTGCACCCTGCAGGTGGGCGGCTCGGACCAGTGGGGAAACATCACCGCGGGCGTCGACCTGATCCGCCGCGTCGAAGGGGGCGAAGCCCATGCGCTGGTCGCGCCGCTGATCACCACGGCGTCGGGCGCGAAGTTCGGAAAATCCGAAGGCGAGTCGATCTGGCTGGATCCGGAGATGACGTCGCCGTACCGGTTCTACCAGTTCTGGCTGAACACCGACGACCGTGACGTCATCGGCTACCTCAAGACCTTCACCTTCCTCGAGCGGAGAGAGATCGAGGCGCTCGAAGAACAGATGAAGAGCAACCCCGGAGCACGCGCCGCGCAGATCGCGCTCGCGAGGAGCGTCACCGAGATGGTGCATGGGAAGGACGCGCTCGCGAGCGTGGTGAGCGCCTCCCAGGTGCTGTTCGGCGACTTCGATCCCCGGAAAGCGCCGGCCGGTGTCTTCGGCATTCTGGCCGGTGAGGTCCCCACAGCCGACTCGCCGTCGGCGACCCCGACGCTCGTGGAAGCGGTGGTCGCGGCCGGACTCGTGAAATCGAACGGCGAGGCGCGGCGGTCCATCGAACAGGGCGGGATCTACCTGAACCAGCAGCGGGAAAACGACGTGAACCGGAAGTTCACGTCCGCCGACTGGATCGGGGGATACGCGCTATTGAGGAAGGGCAAGAAGGACTACGCCCTGCTGCAGCTCAAAACCTGACGCTTGAAGCGTAGTGCCGCATCGGGCCCACCCTTGAGGGTGGGAACGAGACGCGACGGAAGAGAGTTGGATCTAGACCTTGTCGTGCAGGACGTCGTCCAGGACCTCGACGACCTTCTCCATCTCCTCCACGGTGTTGTAGAAATGCGGCGAAAGCCGGATCGCGCCTTCCCGCAGGGCGCACACCACGCGCGCCCGCTTCACATGATGGAACGCCTCGGCGGGCTTCGGCGGGGCGACGCAGAGAATGGCGGACCGGTGGCGCTCGTCGCGTGGTGAAGCGATCCGCACGCCATGCTCATCCGCCCACTTGAGCACCGGCTGATGCAGGGACTGCGTGACCTCGGCCACGTTCCGCAGACCCACTTCCTCCAGAAGCTCGAGCGAGGTCGCAAACCCCAGGATGTCCTGATAGGGCAGCGTGATCATCTCGAACCGGCGGGCGTCTTCGCGGAACACCGGATTGTATTCCACCAGATGCGAGAAGTCGTCGGTGCCCTCGAACGCCATCCAGCTGACCACCGCCGGCTCGAGCTTCGCGATCAGCTCCTTGCGGACGTAGACGAATCCGGAGCCCCAGGGCGACAAGAGCCACTTCTGCCCGCCGCAGGACATGATGTCCACCGGCGTGTCCTTCACGTCGAGAGCCGAGTTTCCGATCCCCTGGATCGCGTCGACCACGAAGTAGGAACCGTTCGCCCTGGCCGCGGCGCCCAGCTTCTTGAGATCGGCCTTGAACCCGTTCGAGAATTGCACGAACGAGATCGCGAGCACCCGGACCTTCGGATCGCGCAGCCGTTCCAGGATCCGGGCCTCGTCCGGGAACCCGTCCTTGGTGGTCGGGACTTTCTCGACCGTGACGCCCCGCTTCTCCAGCATCAGCCACGGATACATGTTGGCCGGGAATTCCCGGTCTGACACAAGCACCACCTCACCGGCCTGGATCGGCAGCGATGTGGCCGCGACGTTCAGCCCGTACGTCGTGTTGGTCGCGAGGGCGATCTCTGCCGCCTCGGCGTTGATCAGCCGGGCGACGGCCTCACGCGCGGCGGCCAGGCCGGCGAAGATGTCCCGGTCGGGAAGCAGGTGAGGGGCGGTGCGCTTGGCGTTGAACTGGTCGAGGTAACGGCGGGTGCGCTCCGGCAGAGGTCCGATCGAGGCATTGTTCAAATAGACCGTGTCCGCGGTCCACGGAAACTCGGTAGCTCGCAGGGTGCGCAGGGATTCGCGCACGGCTTTCACACGGGTCGGATGAGAAACGACGTCGGTCATGAACGGCCTCGCGCCCTAGTGGCGCACGTGCTGGGGACTCTTCTACCTTACCCGGGGAACACCTCTCGAAACAAGCGGACCCTTTGGTGATAGAGAACACCGAATTCACCCTCGTCCTGGGCGGGGGCGGCATGAAGGGACTGGCCCACATCGGCGTGCTTCAGGCGCTGGTGGAGCGGGGTCTCCGTCCGTCCCACATCGTCGGGTCCAGTGTCGGGTCACTGATCGGAGCCGCCTGGGCTGCCGGACGCAGCATCCCCCAGCTGAGAGACATGGCGCTGGCCTTGAAGCGGAAGGACGTCTTCGTGGTCGCGCACGCCGATATGGCGTTCAAGCGGATGCACTCCCCCGCACTGTTCCGGCGCGAACCCCTCGAGCATCTGATCCGCTCCCTCGTGGGGGAATCGACGTTCGCCGATCTCGATCCGCCCGTGATCGTGAACACCGTGGACATCAACTCCGGCATGCAGGTACTCTGGGGCCTGCACGGGCTCGATGACGCGCCCCTCGTGGATGCGATCTTCGGGTCCTGCGCGCTCCCCGGCTGGCTGCCGCCCCGCGAGATCAACGGGCGCTACTACGTGGATGGGGCGACCTCCGACAATCTCCCGATCGGAGCGGCGCGCGCGCTCTCGGGCCGCATGGTGCTCGCTGTGGACGTCTCGGCCTCGACGGCATTGCGGGAAGACACACAGGAAGAAGGGTTCGCTTCGGTATTCGCGCGGGCGACGGAAATCGCGATGCAGACCCTGCTCGAGCTCAGGCTCCGGGAGTGGTCCACGCCTCCGCTCTATTACATCCACCCCCGCGTGGCGCACATCCAGATGTTCTCGTTCAGTCACCTTCGCGAGGTGGTGGAGGAAGGCTACCGCGCGACTATCGCCGCCCTGGACCGGCCAGCGGAATGGCCCGGCCCCGGAGCGGTGGGTGTGTTCCCGAAGCGCCGAGTGGTCGTGCGGGTGGAGCGGGATCGCTGCATCGGTTGCGGGCAGTGCCTCGTGCAGGCGCCGCAGGGCATGTTCGTCCTGGACAATGACCGGAAGGCGGTCGTCACCAAACCGGAGCAGGAGTGGTCCCCCGCCGACGGTGGCTTCATCCGTCATTGTCCCACGTACGCCATCAGCGCCCGCCCCGCCCCCCAGGCGGCGGAACGCGCGCAAGCCTAGAGGATCGCCAATGATCTCGGTCGGAAAATCCGCGCCCGCGTTTTCACTCGACACCGACGCCGGTGAAACGCTGTCCCTGAAAGACCTGAAGGGCCGCCCCGTGGTCCTCTACTTCTATCCGAAGGATGACACGCCCGGCTGCACGGTCGAGGCCTGCGAATTCCGCGACGCGTTCCCCCGCTTCAAGGGCTCCAAGGCAGTCATCCTCGGCATTTCCCCCGATTCGGTGAAGAGCCATCAGAAGTTCAAGGAGAAGTTCGACCTGCCGTTCACCTTGCTCGCGGACGAAGATCATGCGATCGCCGAGAAGTACGGCGTGTGGCAGAAGAAGTCGATGTACGGACGGACCTACATGGGAATCGCGCGCACCACGTTCGTGATCGACAAGAGCGGCAAGGTCGCGAAGATCTTCGAGAAGGTGAAACCGAAGGGACATGCCGAGGAAGTCGAGCAGGCGATCGACGAGCTCTAGCTACACGGGATTATCCGGCCTCCGGAACTCCCGGTCGATGTCGATCAAGTCCTTCGCGACCCGATCCCAGTTGTAGTACTTCTCCACCGCGACCCGACCCGCCGCGCCCATCTTTTTCCGGAGCGGCTCATCCGACAACAGCCGGTTCACCCCCTCCGCCACCGCGGCCGGCTGGTCGGGATCGACCAGAATCCCCGTCTCGCCGTCGCGTACGGCGTCCGGCACTCCCCCCGACCTGCCGCCGACCACCGCCAGGCCCGACGCCGACGCCTCGACTAGCGAGATCCCGAACCCTTCCACCAGCAAATCGTGCCGGCGCGACGCGCCGACGTAGAGATCCGCCGCATTGTAGAGGGCGGGCAGATCCGCATCCGATACGGGACCCAGGAACCGCACCGCGTCCGCGACGCCCGTTTCTCGGGCCAACTGTTCGAGCTGTGGCTGGCGCGGGCCGGTCCCGGCGACGGCGTATCGCGCCCCGGGATGGGCGGCGCGAATCGCGGGCATGGCCTTGATCATGGTGTCGATCCCCTTGTGCCACTCGATGCGTGCCACCGTGAGGATCCAGGGACCACCGGTGAGCCCGTAGCGGTCGCGCACATCGCGAGGATCGATGCCGGGACGGAATTCGCGGGGCTCCGTGCCAAGGGGAACGACGCGCACGCGTTGCGCGAGGTCGGGCCGGTCGAGCAGCTCCAGGACGGCCTTCGCGAGATTCCCGGTCCAGGTGCTGTTCGCGGCGATCACCGCCGCGCCCGACAGGAGTCCGCCGGCGGTCCACCGCTTGAACCGCGAGCGCCTGATCTTCGCGTCGAGCAAGAGCAGCTCCGTCCCGTGGACCACGACGCCGTACGGCACGCCGTGCCACCGTGAGAGGAACCGGGCCGGGTATCCCGCGGGCTTGAGCTCACCGCACCACGCGAAGCCGGGCCGGAACGTCCTCGCCAGGGCCGATGCCCGCCACGTCCAGAGCGCCAATCCATTGAGGGTGCGCAGACGGGTGGCCCGAATACCGACCCGGTCGATGGTCTGCGAAAAGCGGGCGTCAGATGCCGCGCTGTCGGGGTAGCTGCCGGTCGAGACGACGAGAGATTTCGGAGGATAGCGGAGGGCCAGCTCCCCCATCATTCTGGCGATGCCGCCGCCATGCGGAGGGAAATTGAAGCTCAGGAGGAGACTTGTGATTCGATCTCCCGAAGGTCACGTACCACGCGGTCCCAGTTGAAATTCGTTTCGACGGCCTTCCGGCCCGCCTGTCCGAGACGCCGGGCGAGGAGCTGATCGGACAGGAGCCGGGTGAGCGCCTGCGCCACAGCCGCCGGATCCTCCGGATCCACCACGAAGCCCGTCTCTCCGTCCTTCACCGCCTCCGCTACACCGCCACTCCGCCCCGCGATCACTGGCAGGCCGCACGCGCTCGCTTCGGCCAAGGCGATGCCGAATCCTTCCACCCGGGTGCCCTCGGCGCGCCGTGACACGCCCAGGTAGACCTCGGCCACGTTGTACAGCGCGGGCAGCTCCTTGTCGGGCACCGTGCCGATGAATCGCACCGCCTCGGCGATCCCGAGCTCCTGGGCCAGCTTCTTGTAGGCGTCTTTCTTCTTCCCGGCGCCGATCACGAGGTACCCGACCTCGTGGCCCGCCTTGCGGACTTCGGCCACCGCCTTGAGTGACGTGTCGATCCCCTTGTAGGGCTCGAGCCGCGCCACGGTGACGACCCACTTCCCGTTCTCCAGCCGGTGCCGCGCCCTCACCTCGCGCGTATCGAGCCCGGGACGGAATTGCGTCGGGTCCGTTCCCAACGGGACGACGCGCACCCGCTCAGCGTGGGGATCGAGGCCCAGCTCCCGCAGCACCGTCTGCGCCTGTTCCTTGGTCCACTGACTGTTCGCCACCACGACCGACGCCGAGCCGAGGAGAGCGCGGGCGGTGCGCCGCGCGAATGCCGAGTGGTGGATCTTGTGCAGCTCCTTCAGCACGTCGCCGCCATGCACGAGCACGCCGTAGCGGGTGCCGAGGCGCTCGTGCGTCCACTTGGCGGCGTATGCAGCGGGGCGGATCGAGTCACACCACGCGAACCGGGGCTTGGCCTCGCGCGCGAGTGTCGCGACCCGGCGGGACCAGAAGAGCAACCCGGCCAGGCTGGACAGCGAACGCGTGGGGATCGGCAGCCGGTCGATCACGGACGGAAACGCCGAGTCGGTCTCCACCGCGTCCCGGTTCTGGCCGGTGGAGACGAGGAGCTCACCCTTGGGATAGCGGAGCGCGATCTCCCCCATCATTCGGGCCACCCCCGTGTGCATCGGGGGGAATTCGTCGGTCAAGAGAAAGGTCTTAGCCATCGGAGCGATGGTCGAGCTCCCAGAGCCGCGTGTACTTCAGGAACACGCTCACGGAAGCGAGGCCGCAGAGGACGGCGCCGTGCCATCCTTCGAGGATGCCGAGCTGCAGGAAGTAGGTGCGCCAGAACGTGAACGGCGGCCGGACCAGGATGTCGGTGATCCGGGCGCGCCGGCCCCGGTCACGCAGATCCTGTGCAGCCCACGTCGCATAGAGATCGATCTTCTTGAGGTGATGGCTCAGATCCCGGTACGGAGTGTGTTCGAGGGGCTCCACCAGGCGCCCCGTATCGGCCACAGATTCGAGTCCTTCGTGCACCCGTCGTTCGACAAACCGCCGGTCCTTCCGGAAAAAGCGTACGGCCCAGTTGTCGCCCCACCCACTGCGCCGCATCAACCGGCCCAGGTAGTAATTGTGGCGTCCTACCGCGTAGGCCTCGTGCGCGGGCTGGCGCGCCGTCCGCTCGAGCTCGGCCGCCAGCGCCGGCGTGATCCGCTCGTCCGCGTCCAGCGCGAAGACCCAGTCGGTGTGGGCGGTTGCGATCGCCGCATTCCGTTGGCCGGCGATCGTGAGGCCGGGCACGTCGAGCACCCGCGCCCCCGCCTTCCTGGCCAACGCCTGCGTCCCGTCGGTGGAGCCCCCATCGGCCACCAGCACTTCACTGGCCCAGCCGAGGTGCCTGACGGCCTCCTCGATCTGGGCGGCCTCGTTCAGCGTCGGGATCACTACCGTGACCGGCGCGGGCATACCCTAGACAATCCTAATGGCCGCCAGGGCCTCGCGGTATACGGCTTCCGTTCGTTCGGCCGTTCGCTCCAGCGTGAACTCCCCGCGGACTCGGGCCCGTCCCGCTTTCCCCAATCGGGCCGCCAGCGCTTCGTCCACAAGCAGGCGTGTGAAGGCGGCAGCCCAGGCGGCCGGATCACCCGGGGGCACCAGCATTCCGGCATCCTCCGTCACCAGATCGGGATTCCCGCCAGCCCGGGAGGCGACGACCGGGAGTCCGAGCGCCATCGCCTCGAGCAACGCCTGGGACAGCCCCTCGATCCGCGACGGCAGCGCGGCGATCCGGGCGACATGATAGAACGCCAGTGCTTCCGGCACGAACGGGACGAAGTGCACGAGATGCCGGTCGGGCACCACCGCCTTCGCGTCTCGAAGACCCGGGTCCTCTTCGACGCCCACGCATACCAGCACCACCGGGCGCTCCACCCCGGCCAGCGCCCGGATCGCGACCTCCTGGTCCTTTCGTCTCGCGACGATCGCGATGACCGGGCGGCCGGAGTCTCCCACCGTCTTGCGCGCAAAATCCATTGATTCCGCGCTCGGCGCTGCATCGACGCGGGCGAGGTCGATGCCGTTGGGAACGACGCGAAGGGGCCGGGCCGGATGGAATCGCGCCGTCAACGCGCGAGCCACCGTCTGACTGACGGCGATGGTGCGGTCGGCGGTGTGTCCGATGAGGAAGAGTTCGAGCGGTGAAGTGCGGGGCATGGTGCGGCGAGTCACGACGAATCCCGCTCGCAAGCGTCCCCGCCAGCGCAACCAGGTCAGGGCGCGGCGGTCGCGCGTCGCGTGGCTGTTCACGACGTGCACCCGCTCGGCAGCGATCACCTCGGCGAGACGGCTCGCGAGCGGACTCAGGCGCCTGAAGTCGAGCGGGATGACCGCAAGCCCGGCCTCCCGCCCCATGCGCGCCAGCAGGGATTCGTCCCGGACGCCGAGGATGACCCGGTGACCGCGGCGGCGCAGATGGTCGGAGAGATTGAAAATGGATTGGGTGGATCCGGCGCCGTCACCCTGGAAGGTGAGCTGCAGAATGTTCAGTGGCGCTGCTGGCCCCGCTGGCATGCAAACGAAGGTAGTGATAGAGTTCGCTCCATGCACGTGGCCGTCGCCTCACACCACCGGCTGCCGGTCAAGGGGTATGGAGGCACGGAGCGCATCGTCACCGCCCTGGCGCGGGGCCTCGTGGCCCTCGGCCACCGGGTCACGATGATTGCGCCCCCCGGTACGGCGATCCCCGGCACCGCGCTCGTCTCCTTCACCGCCAAAGCCTACAAGGATCCCAGGTTCTCGCTCGCGTCCTACACGCCCCGCGACGCCGACATTCTCCACGCGCACTTTCCCGTCACGGCGGTACCAGCCGGACCTCCCTTTCTCCAGACGCTGTACGGCAACCTGCGGTCCGGCGAGCCGGTCCCGCCCCGAAACGTGTTCCTCTCCGCCAATCACGCCGGCCGCAACGGCAGCAAGGCCTTCGTGTATGCCGGGCTCGACCCAGCGGAGTTCCAGTTCCAGAGCAAGAAAGAAGACTACGACTTCTGGATCGGACGGCTCCACCAGGCCAAGGGATATCACTGGGCCATCGAAGGCGCACAGCGCACGGGCCGGCGCCTGATCCTGGCGGGTGGATGGCGGCCCACGTTCTCCCGGGGCATCAAGTTCGTCGGAGAAGTCGACGGCGATAAGAAATCCCAGCTCCTCGCGAACGCGCGTTGTCTCTGGATGCCCGCGCTCTGGGATGAGCCGTTCGGTCTCACCAACATCGAGGCGCTCTTTTCGGGAACGCCGGTGCTGGGTACCAGGCGCGGGGCTCTCCCCGAAATCCTGACGCCCGAGGTAGGTGCCTTGTGCGACACCCTGGACGAGATGGTCGAAGCATCGAAGACCATCGACGACCGTGACCCGGCCCACTGCCGGGCCCACGCCGAGCGGTACTTCACCCACTTGGTGATGGCGGAAGAATACGTGCGGTTCTACAAGCACCTGCAGGAAACCGGCTCACTGCCCGACGGCCGCGCGACCCCCTACACCACCGTGTAGTTCCGGAACTCGAACACCCGGGCGCCGGTGAGCCGCTCGATCCAGTCGGAGATGTAGAAGCGGATGTGCTCGGCCTTGAAGACCCTCGGTCCGATGATCCGCTCCGGGTCGTGGGCGCGCTCGTCCACCCACTGCTGAGCGACCGCCGGATGGCGCCCTTTGAATTTCTTGAGCAGGGGCAGCCACTCGAGGTATCCGCGCTTCTGCTCCATCTCCGAGCGCTCCTTGCTCCAGGGGTAGATCACCTTGGAGGCTTCGTACTTCTCGCGGATGGCCTTCGCTGGACGGGCCCAGCCATAGTGGAACATCACGGCGTCGGTGGGGCGGGCGCGGATCTTCCGGTATTCGGGGCCCACGCGGAAGCCCTGAGCGCCCTGGTAGGGACGGATGTCGCGGCCCAGGCGGAGGCACCGGACTTCGCGCCGGTACCAGCGGCGGTTCTGCGCGACGATGTCCAGGCCCCCGTAGAAATGCAGGTATTTCACGAGCAAGCCTTCCACCCGCTCGTCCCCGTCGCACTCGGCGACGGTCTCCTTCAAGATCCTGGCCCCGTCCTCATGGAGCACTTCGTCGGCCTGGATGTAGATGCCCCAGGAGCCCTTGCATGCCTGCATGGCGCGGAGGGTCTCCATGCCGAGCATCTCATTCTTCTTCGTGAAATCCCAGACCGTGTCGAGGATCCGGATGCGCGGGTCGCCGATGGACGTGACCAGGTCCCGAGTCTCGTCCTCCGATTTCCCCACGTTGACCACGACTTCGTCGCAGACCGCCAGAACCGACTTGATGGCGGGGATGATGGGGAAGTCCAGCTTCACCGCATTGCGTACGATCGTGAATCCAGAAAGCATCAGGGGTCGGGGGTCAGGGGTCAGGGGTCAGGTTCTGAACTGCAGGTTATGGAGTCGACGATAGAGTCCGTCAGCCGCGTACAGCTCGGCGTGGGTGCCTCGCTCCACGATGCGCCCTTCCTTCAGGACCACGATCTGGTCGGCATGCTGAACCGTCGCCAGGCGGTGCGCGATGACGAGCACGGTCCGGTGCTTCATCAACCGGTCGATGGCGTCCTGCACCAGGCGTTCGGACTCGGTGTCGAGCTGGCTGGTCGCCTCGTCGAGGATGAGGATCGGCGGGTCCCGGAGCACCGCGCGGGCGATGGCGATCCGCTGACGCTCGCCTCCCGACAGCCGCGTGCCCCGCTCGCCCAGCATGGTGTCGTAGCCCTGGGGGAGCCGCGAAATGAAGTCATCCGCGTTCGCGGCGCGGGCCGCGGCGCGCACCTGCTCGAGCGTGAAGTCCTGCCGGCCGTAGGCGATGTTCGCGAACACCGAGTCGTTCAGGAGAATGGTTTCCTGGGAGACGATGCCCATCAGGCCGCGCAGTGACGACCGGGTGAATCTGGTGAGCGGGGTGCCATCCATCAGCACCGCGCCCGCGGTCGGCTCGTAGAAGCGGGGGAGCAGATCCACCATCGTGGTCTTCCCCGCCCCCGACGGCCCGACGATCGCGAGGACTTGCCCTCGCGACACCTTGCAGCTGACGTCGTGCAGCACCCCGGCGTTCCCGGCGTACGCGAACGACACGTTCCGGTATTCGATGGTCTTGTCGAAGGACGCCGGCTCTTCGCCCGGGACGTCACGCTCACTGGAAGGCAGGTCGAGGACTTCGTAGACCCGCTCCGCGGACGCCAGCGCCCCCGCCATGACGCCGGGATAATTCGAGATCGACTTGAGCGGGGACATGAGCCGGAGCGCCATCACCAGGAAGAGCATCATCTCCTCCGCCTGGATCGTGTTCGCGAGTACGAGGGTGGTCCCATACCAGAGCACGCAGACCAGAACGACTCCGCCGAACACCTCGCTGACCGGGCTGGTCAGTGACGAGAATCGCTGGGCCCGGAGCACCCGCTTCCGGTACCGGTTCGCCATCTCCAGGAAGCGCCGCCCCTCGTAGGGCTCGGCGACATAGGCCCGAATGAGCTTGATGGACCCCACCATTTCGCCGGCGACGCTGGTGAGGTCCCCGCGCTCGGCGACCATTTCACGCGAACGCCGCCGCAGCCGGTTGATCAAGGGGCGAATGACGACGAGCAACACCGGCGCAAGTACCAGGGCGACGAGTGACAGACGCACCGAGATCGACAGCATGATCCCGAGGTAGACGATGATCATCACGATGTTCTGGAAGAACGACGCCAGGGCGGCCGTCACCGCCGTCTTCACCTGGTCGGTGTCGTTGATCAGCCGCGCAATGGTCTGTCCCCCTTTGGTCTGTTGGAAGTAGCCGAGGGGGAGGGTCTGGAGGTGCCCGAAGAGCCTGACCCGGAGATCGCGGACCACGTTCTCCTGAATCACCACATTCCAGTAAGCGGCCAGGTACTCCGCGAGGTTCTTGAAGACCAACGCCACGAGGAGGACCAGTACCACGCTGCGCAGGGCCTGCTGGGGAGACCCGGTGGAGATGATCGCGCCCATGATCCACGCGATGATCGCCTGCGCTTTGGAGCCGCCCACCGGGAGCAGCGTGGATTCATGGAAGATGGTGCGGAGGAACGGCACCAGCATGGACAGCGAGAAGCCGTCCAGCACGGACGCCACCACGGTGACGAGCATCGTGGCGATGAAGAGCGAGGCATACGGGCGAAGCAGCGAGTAGAGGCGCGCGCCCCCGCGCATCTAGCGCGGTCCTCCCCCGCGAGCGCGGGGCGTGAGGAGCGCGACCGGAAGGATCATCTCTTCGGGGGACACGCCGCCGTGCAGGAACGAACCGCGATATCGGGCCTGATATTCCCGCAGTTTGGTGGGATACACGAAGAACCGGTCCCCGGCCGCGAGCGCCATCCGCACCCCCAGACCCATCGAAGGGAGTCCATAGGACTTCAGATCCTCGACGATGACGGCCGCTTCGGGATCCTCGGCCCGCAAGTCCTCACCGAACTTGTAGCGGAGGTTCTGGGTCGCATCCCGTTTGGCGAACACGGTGGCCGGCGTCTCGCAGTGAATGGAGCCGTGGTCGGTCGTGAGCAGCACGGGCACACCGCGCCGCTCGGCTTCCGCGAGGGCGGCCATCACCGGTGACCGCTCGAACCAGGTCCGGGTGAGGCCGCGCAAGGCGTCGGCATCCCGGGCCACCTCGTACAGAATGGCGCTTTCGGAGCGGCCGTGGGTCAGCTGATCGATGAAGTTGAAGACGAGGGCGGTGACGCCCTCCTGGGCCAGGTGCGCCGGAAGCCGTTTCAGGAGCTCCGCGCCGTCCGCGGCGGTGAAGAGCTTCTCGTACCGCACCGGCACGGGCCGGCCCAGCAGATCGGCGAGCTGTTCGGTGAGCAGCTCCGCTTCATGAGCGTTCAGACTTTCGTCGTCGGACGCGTGCCCCCACCACTCCGGGTGGCGCGCCGCGATCTCCATGGGGTAAAGCCCGGAGAAAATGGCGTTGCGCGCGTACGGTGTCGCCGTCGGCACGATGCCGAAGTAGTGCGACTCCTCGATGTCGAACATCGGCGTCACGAGGTCGCGCAACGCTTCCCACTGGTCGAGCCGCAGACAGTCGACCACGATGAACAGGACCTTGCCCGTCCGCTTGAGCACCGGGAGCAGGAATTCCGCGCCGACGTCCACGGACAGCGGCGGCCGGTCCCCCTCGGGATGCGCGAGCCACCGGGTGTACTGCCGCTTCACGAATTCCGTGAAGTCCTTGCGGAGGGCCACCTGCAGCGAATGCAGCGCGTCGGCCAGACCGGGCTCCGACGCCGCGGCGAGCTTGACCTCCCACCGTGCGAGCTCTACCCAGTGCTCGATCCACTCGCGCCAGGCGAGTGTCGACGCGCGCTTCCCTTCGAGCTCCCGGAACCGTCCGACGAAATCGCGAGCCAGCCGCTGTTGCCGGATGCGATCGCCCTCGAGGAGCCGCGTGACCACGGAGAGGATCTGACGGGGGTGCACCGGCTTGACGAGGTAGTCGTCGACCTGGATGCCGATGGCCTCGCGAAGCGTGCCTTCATCTTCGCTCTGCGTCACCATGACGACGGGCATGGCGGGATCGATGCTGCGGATTTCGCCGAGCAGCTCGAGCCCGCGTTTGCCGGGCATCTGCTCGTCCAGGAGCACCACGCTGTACGGCTGCCGGCGCAGGAGCGCGAGGGCATCGTCTCCGTGCGCCGCCTGCTCGACGGCGAATCCCTGCTGTTCGAGGAAGCGGCGGTGCCCGGCGAGGCCTTCGACTTCGTCATCGACCCACAGGATGCTCTTGGGGCGCGCCATGTCGGGCAAAGCTAGCCCGGCTGGCGGAGCCGGGCAACGAGAGGGTACAATCTCCCCGTGTTGTCCATTCTTCTGGTCCGCTTCAGCTCCATCGGCGATGTCATCCTCACCACGCCGCTCGTCCGCGCCCTGCGCCGCCGTCACCCGGAGGCCGAGCTGACGTTCGTCACCAAGCGGGCCTTCGTACCCCTGGTGTCCGACAACCCCAACCTGACCCGCGTCGTGGCCCTCGAGCCCGACGAGCCGGTCCGGCACCTGGCCCGCCGTCTCAAGCCGCTCGCTCCGACCCACGGACTCGATCTCCACGGGTCCCTGCGGAGCCGCGCGCTTCGCTTGCTCGTGCCGGGAAAATGGGCGGGGTATCGCAAGCGGAAACTCGCCCGCGGCTGGCTCATCTCGACCAAGCTCGACTGGTACGGGACCCACGCACCGGTGCCGGAGCGCTATTTCGAAGCGGCCAGGCATCTCGACGTCCAACCGGATGGGGGTCCGCCGGAGTTCACGATCGGACCGCAAGCGGCCGCGCGAGTAGGAGAATGGATCCGCGGCGAGGGACTTGAGGGAGAATCGCTCGCGGTCCTGGCTCCGGGCGCGGCGCACGTCACCAAGCGCTGGCCCGTCGGGCACTGGGCGGCACTCGCGGGCAGACTCACATCCCGGGGCATGACCCCGGTGATCGTCGGTGGCGCGGCGGACCGGGGACTGGCGGCGCAGATCGACGGGGTGCGGAGCGCGGCGGGCACGTTTTCGCTTCAGGAAACCGGCGCGTTCCTCGCCCGCGCCCGCGTGGTGGTATCGGGAGACACGGGTGTGATGCACATGGCCACCGGAGTGGGTACTCCGGTGGTGGCGCTGTTCGGTCCCACGGTGGGGCAGTTCGGATTCCAGCCGTACCGCGCCCGCGCCACCGTGCTCGAGCGTTCCCTCGACTGCCGTCCCTGCTCCGCGATGGGCTCGAGCCGGTGCCCGATGGGCCACCACCGCTGTCTCGACGATATCACGCCGGTAGAAGTGGACCGAGCCGCCGAGCAGCTCGTCGGATGATGCGCGCCACCAGTCCCGCCGAAGAGCGTCTCGTCACATTGGTGGCCGCGGCGCCGCGAGGGCCCAAACGGGATGGGTTGTACGCCCTGTGGCTGACCCTGCGTGCCGCCGAGGCGCTGTTGCCCCCGGCGCCGGTATCGCCCAAAAACCACCGGCGCCGGCTCCAGGCGCTCGAAAGCCGCCTGGCGTCACTGGCGCTTCCGGCACCGCTCAAGCGAGCGCTCGCCGCCGCGCGGACCCACCTCGATCCCGCCACGCCGTCCGCGGCCGCCGTCGTGCTCGCTCAGCTCGTGGCGCCGGCGCGCGAGGTCTTGGGTCCCGAGGCGGCCGACGCCGTGGCCGTCGCGGTCAAGGGCGCGAGGATAGATTGAAGCCATGCGCCCGCGCCGGATTGCCCGCGGATCGTCGGTCGAACGGCTCGTCGCCCGGGTCGACGCCCAGCGTCCCGGGGCCCCACTCGACGACACGGTCCCCACCGGCTTCCCGTCCATCGATCGCCTGCTGGGGGGCGGCGTGCGCCGTACCGATCTCATCATCCTGGGCGGCGATGTCGGGTCGGGCAAGTCCGCGTTGGCGCTCGGCATGGCCTTGCGTTCGGCGCAGTCGGGCGCGGAGGTCGTCTTCTTCTCGGGGGAAATGACGGAGGAACGGCTGATGGAGCGCGCACTCGCGATCGAAGGGCGCGTGACCGTCGACGAGTTGCGGGTGGCCAGAGTCAGCGATCAGGGCCGTGCCGGCATCGGTGCGGCCGCGGTCCGCCTCCGGGGGCTGCCGCTCACGATTCTGCCGCTCGCCGTGGGAGACTTCGAATCGCTCGCGGTGCAGCTCGAACCGCCGCGCGAGGCCGACCTGATCATCATCGACTACCTGCAGCTCGTGCCCTCACCCGCGACGGCCGGCCGACACACCCAGGATGAAGAGCTGGCACTGACGCTCAGGCGTCTGAAAGAGCTCGCGGTGAACCGTCAGGCCGCGGTGTTCGTGGTCGGGCAGCTGCCCGCGTTCACCACGAGCCGCCCCAACCCCCGCCCGACCCTCGAAGATTTCGGTACGCTCGGTGCGGTCAAGCAGCACGCCGATCTGGTGCTGACGATCTTTCGCGAGGAGATGTATGCCCCGTCAGGCGGTGTGGAGGGTGCGACAGAATTGGCGGTCGTGAAGAACCGGAATGG
>DASUBP010000109.1:0-5213 GCA_035763205.1 Gemmatimonadales bacterium | reverse complement strand
TTCGACCCCAGCAGCGGGTGGTCGAGACAGCCGTCGCAGGGCAGAATGTCCACGAAGCCCAGGTCGATCCGGTCCACCGTCACCGCCCGCGCCATCGCGTCGAGCTGAGCGAGCCCGCGCACCTTCCTGAATCGGCGCGATGCTTGGGTCTGCTCGGCCAACAGCTCGAGGGGCAACCCCCCCGCCGTGCTCCAATGCCGCCGCCGTTCCTCCGGCAGCCGCTCAAAATGGGGCAGTTGGTCCTCTACCTTAATGCCCCGGGCCTCGAGAAGCCTGGCCAGGTCATCGAAGGTGATGGCCGCATCAACCGCAGACCCCCCTTCCGTAAGGCAGACGCCGGCGTAGATGACCTTTAAGTCATTGCCATACATAGCTTTGAGGTATTTCGCCTCGGCGGCGATCGGCGTATCCACAGGCGCCAGATAGGGCACCAACTCGGGGTGCTCGGTCCTGATCTGCTCGACCACCACCGGGCAGGTACTGCGGATCAGAGTGCCCCACCCAGGCTCGGCAAACAGCCTCAGGTACTCCCTGGCCACCAGCTCGTCTCCCAGAACGCCCCGGTGGACGGTGCGGAAACCCGCCTGATAGCAGGCGTTGACGACCTGCTCAGGAGTGTTGGGATGAAAGTAGGCCGCTGATTCGACGCTCAGGATGAGCGTCGCCTTGCCCCCGGCGGCGAGCTCGACCGCCCTTTCGTAGTCGCCAAGAGCGACGATGGCCCCGTGGGGGCAGGCGGGAAGACAGAGGCCGCATCGGGTACAGGCTTCGTCGACGATCCGGACGCGCTCCGCATCCACCGCCACGGCATCCGCGGGGCAGACTCGCACGCAAGCCAAACACGTGACGCAATGCTCTGGAACGACGCGAAAATCCACTCGGAGGTCCGGGCCTCTCGGGCGAAAGCGGCCTGTCGGCCTTCGGGTTTCAAGGGCACCCCAAAATGGACTCGGGTTCGGGGACTGTCAATGCCGCCTGTTTTTCAAAGCATTCACGTAAAAGCACTTAGCGGAGTACTCGCCAGACTCCGAGATGGTGCGTAAACTGAGCAGCGTGAATCGCACCATCGCAATTTCCCTGCTGCTCGCTCTCTCCACCCCACCGCTCTCGGGCCAGGCGGTCGACTACCTGCCGGTGTTTGACAGCCTCCGCAATCTGTCGTTGCGCACCGACTCGGCTGCGAGCGTACGAGACGTGTCGCTCGTGCGCGACTCGCTGACGTTCCGCCTCGACTCCGGGATCATCTATTTCACGGGATCGGTGGGCGGGCGCGCGCCAGGCGCGGTCTTCGTCGGGCGCGGCTCGGTGTCGGTCGCAGTTGCGCCGGCCTATGACGTCGAGCGCCGTGAGCTGCACCGCGTGCTTCACGACTCCTCCACGACGTGGCCCATCACCGCCGCCGCATTCCTGGCCCTGGACTCGACGGTCGCGGAGCTGAGAGCCCGTGCCGTAGCCTGGCACGCGGGCCAGGACGGCGCCGCGGGGCGCGTCCTGGACCACCTCTTGAGCCATCTGTTCGACGACCGGTCCAAGCTCGCACGGGACGGCGATTTTCTTTCCGGCGTCCTGAACGCGGACACCACCGGGTTTCTCCTGGCCCGGGTGGTGCGCGCCGGCGGCGAGGATCTCACCCTGCGGTATGACGTCCGCGCTCAGGACGGGATCACCGTCCTCCACGACGCCCACGAGAACGCCGAGTGGCCGGTCGCCTCGTTCCCCATCACTCGGGCGCTGTCCGACTCGGAGCCGGACATGGTGTCGGATCCGGATGTACGGCTCGGGCGGTACACCATCGACGCCGCGGTGGACCCGATGCACGACTTCTCGTCGGCGACGGTGCTCCGCTTTACCACTCCGCGGATTCGTACGCGCTGGGTGGAATTTGAGCTCGCGGAAATGCTCCACGCGGATTCATTGACGGAGGAGGGACGTCCGGTCCCGTTCTTCCAGGCACCCCACAACGGCAACCTCTGGATCCGGCTCCTCGACGGGCGCCAGCCGGGCGACACCATCGCGGTGCGGCTCGTAGACCACGGGAAGTTGATCGACACCTATTCGCTCCTGGACGTCTGGCGGCGCGACATGCCCCGGATCGCACCGGAGATCTCGCCCGACAAGTGGTTCCAGGTGAGGGACTGTGCCGAATGGTATCCCCGGTACGGTTCCTGGCAGGTGACCGACATGGATCTGACCTACCGGGTCCCGCGTAATTACCAGTTCTCGAGCATCGGCCGTCTTACCGACTCTACCCGCTCCGGGGACACCGTCATCACTCATTGGCAGACCGAGCGCCCGACCGCGTGGGCGTGCTTCAACGTGGGCCGCATGGAGGAGCGCCACATCGCGGATGCGCGGATTCCGCCGGTGGTGGTGCAGATGAACACCGAGGCGCACAAGTCACTCGACCAGTTCCTCGAGGCCCTGACGGACTCGGGGGGAGCCGTCTCCAACCTGCGGCTCCTCACGCGGGCCAACGCGCTCGAGGACGTCAGCGGGGACGTGACCAACAGCCTGTCATTCTTCGCGCAGCGGTTCGGCGCGCCGCTGTACTCCCGGTATTATGCCACCGAGGTCCCGGTCGACTACGGCGAGGCGTTTCCGGGGATGATCTACCTCTCGAACTACACGTACATCGGCCAGCGGAACACCGGCGCCGAGGAGATCTTCCGGTCCCACGAGATGGCGCACCAGTGGTGGGGGATCGGCGTCATGCCGGCCAGTGAGCGGGACGTCTGGCTCGCCGAGGGCTTCGCGGAGTTCTCAGCGCTCTGGTACATGCAGCACATCATGAGGGACACGTCCAAGTTCTACGACCAGATCGGGAAATGGCGGGATGAGCTGGTGTCGCGGGGGTCGGACGTCGCACCCCTCGGCATCGGGTTCCGCGTGGGGAACGAGGACCACCCGAAAGACTACGATCTGATCGTTTACGAGAAGGGCGCCTGGGTGCTCCAGATGCTCCGGAACCTCATGCTGAACTTCGGCGATTTCAACGAAGACGGCTTCACCGTCACCATGCGGGATTTCTATACGCGCTACCGGGGCCGAAAGGCGTCGATCAGGGACTTCCAGCGAGTGGTGGAAGAGCACACCCAGGAATCGATGGGCTGGTTCTTCGACGAGTGGGTGTACGGATCAGCCATCCCCACGTACACGTTCTCATGGCAGGTCGACACCGCGGTGAACGGGAAGATCCCCCTTCACCTGCGGGTCCGGCAGACCGACGTGCCGGATGGCTTCTTCATGCCGGTACCGGTGGAGCTCCAGTTCGCCGGCGGGCGGCACGCCTACATCCACCTGAACGTCCGGGGCCCCCTCACCGAGGGAACTATCTCTCTCCCTGAAGCGCCTACGGCGGTCTACTTCAATCCGCTGGCCTCGGTGCTTGCCAAGGTCAAGACTGAGCGCTGGAAGCGCTAGACCAGCGCGTACTCCTTCAGCTTGCGATACAGCGTCCGCTCACCGATCCCCAACGTCTCCGCCGCCTTGCGCCGGTTGCCGCGACTCTCCTTCAGAGCCGCCTCGATGGCCGCGCGCTCCACCTCCGCCATCGACATGCCCGCCCGGTAGACGACGCGGGTGTCCGCGGGACCTTCGATTTCCGCGGCGGGAATCGAGCCGTGCGGGCCGACCTCGATAACCTCCACGCGACGGGCGGGCTGCTCATCGACCCGGCGTCGCAGCTCCTCGACCTGCAGCTTCAGCTCCACCAGGCTCCGCAGGATGAACTGTAGCTCCTGGCCCGCCACTTCTCGCCCCGGCCCGACCACCCGCATCGGCAGGCCGCGGATGGCGCCCTCCCGGATGTCGGCCGGAATGTCGGAGGCGCGGATCTCTCCGGCGGGTGCCAGTACCACCATCGACTCGATCAGATTCCGCAGCTGCCGGACGTTCCCGGGCCAGTCGGCATCGACGAGGTGCTGGAGGGCCTCCGGCGTAATGCCCTGGAATGCCCGGTCGTGAGCCTTGGCGAATTCGCCGATGAAGCGCCGGACCAGGATCGGGATGTCGGTCCGGCGCTGGCGCAGGGGGGGCAGATAAATGGCAAGGACGTTCAGCCGGTAATAGAGGTCGTCGCGGAACGTCCCGAGGGACACGAGGTCGCGGAGTGCCTTGTTGGTCGCCGCCACTACGCGGACATCCACCCGGATGGGCTGGGTGCCCCCCACCCGGAAGAAAGTCCGGTCCTCGAGCACCCGCAGCAGTTTCACCTGCGTGGCGGCGGGCATCTCGCCCACTTCGTCCAGGAAAATGGTCCCGCCGTCGGCCAGCTCGAACCGGCCCAGGCGCCGCTCGGCGGCCCCCGTGAAGGCGCCCTTTTCGTGGCCGAAGAGCTCGCTCTCGAGGAGGGTTTCGGGAAGCGCCGCGCAATTCACCGCGATGAACGGTTTTCCACGGCGAGGGCTGAGATCGTGAATGGCGCGGGCGACCAGCTCTTTTCCGGTGCCCGATTCGCCCTCGATCAGCACCGTGGATGTCACCGGCGCCATCTGCTCGATCTTGACCAGCACTTCCTGAATGGGAGCCGACTCACCGATGATGCCGGTGCGCTCCTGCAGGCGGCGCCGTTCGATCAGGCGGCGCACGGTCTGCGCCACCTCCCCCAGGTCGGCACCCTTCACGAGATAACCCGTCAGGCCCAGCTCGAGGGCGAATTCCTTGGGCTCGGGCTCGGTGGTCTCGAGAATCCCCAGCGTGGACACGGGGAGGTCACGCGCCTGCGAGAGGAGCTGGGCCGTCGAGGGCTCGTGCAACCCGCCGGTGAACACGAGGCACGCGGGTGGGGGCTCACGCCGGCGCAGGGCCTGGCGGACTTCGTCGGCGGAGGTCGCCAGCTCGGTCTCGAAGCCGGCGCCCTCAAGCTGGGCGTTGACGCGGACGGCGAACTCGAGGTCGCCGGTGGTGATCAATACGCGATCAGACATCAGGGGTCAGGTGCCAGGGGTCAGGTGTCAGGGTCAATGACCGGCTGGGTCACCGCGAAGAATCGTCACGGCGTGCTCCAGAAGCTCGTCCAATACCGGCAAAGCGTCCTTCACCGCTCGGGGAGATCCCGCGAGGTTCACGATGAGCGTCTTGCCGCGCGTGCCTGCGATTCCGCGGGAGAGCCAGGCGCGGGGGAACCCCTTCGCACCGCGGGCCCTGATCGCCTCGGCGATCCCGGGCACGGCCCGCTGGACCGCGGCCCGCGTCGCCTCCGGCGTCACATCCCG
>DASUBP010000108.1:0-3710 GCA_035763205.1 Gemmatimonadales bacterium | reverse complement strand
CCCTGCAAACACCCAGACGTAATCGGCCGGCACCTCGCGACGGACGCCCCTGACATCCAGCAGTACCCGGTCCCGCTGCACGCGAACGGGATTCGAGTTGAAGATCAGATTCACCTGGCCCTTCCGCGCCGCTTTGGCGATCCGCTCGGCATTCCTCGCCTTCAGTCGGGTAAACGCGTCTCGACGGTACGACAACGTGATCCGGTTCCCTTTCTGGTAGGCCAGGCCGAGGGCCGCCTCCACCGCGCTGTCCCCTCCCCCAACCACCAACCCGCGGATCCCGCGATAGGCCTCGGCGTCGAGGAGGCTGTACATCACGTGTGGCTGCTCCTCGCCCGTCACGCCCAGCTTGCGCGGGGTGCCGCGCCGTCCCAGGGCCAGAACGACGGCTCGGGCCCGCACCGAGCGCTTCGTCGTCCGCACCACAAAGATGTCCGAACTATCGCGCTCGACGCCCTCGACTCGTTCGCCGGCATGGATCACCAGCCCGCTCTCCCGGTGAATCTTCTCCCAGAATCGGAGCAGCTCCTCCTTGGATATGGTGAGTTTCTTGAAGCTGCCGAACATCGGGAACTCCACCGGACTGGTCATCACCAACTTCTGCCGCGGGTACTTCGCCACCGTCCCGCCGAGCTCCTCCTGCTCGAATGTCACATAGCGGAGCTTCAGCTCGAGGGCCCGGAGCGATGCGCTGATGCCCCCCGGTCCGGCACCGATGACACAAAGATCGTGCACCGCCGAGTCGGCGCCGGGGGACCGGCGACGCAACCGCCCCGCGATCTCATCCACCGCCGCGCGCCCCTGGTTCACGGCGTTCTTGATGAGCGCCAGCCCGCCCAGTTCGCCGACCACGAACATCATCGGAATGCTCGTCTCGTACTGGGAGGACAGGACCGGAAGCCCCGCCGTAATCCCGGGAGGCGCGGTGACGATCTCGATCGCGCCGACCGGGCACGCATCGGCGCATAGCCCGTGGCCGATGCACCTCGACGGCTCGACGATCGCCGCCTTGCCGCCGACCACACCCAGCACGTCCCCTTCCGGACACGCGGTGACACACGCTCCGCACCCGATGCACCGCGACACGTCGATATGGGGATGCTGCCCCGGATGGATCTCGGCGTCGCCGCCATCTGCCGCCAACGCGCGCCGCTCCCCGCGTCGAATCCGTCGGTATTGCCGAATTACCGGGATGGTCGCGAGTGCGATGAACACCCCGTAAACGAGAGCACTGGTCATCCTTGCCTCGAATTGAACCACGCTGCCTCATGGCGAGACAGGCAGTCCCTTGTTGCGCTTGTACCTCAAGTATTCCAACCACTTGCAGGGTCACAGTTTCCGGACAAATGAGATACCCAGGCAAGTGGCCTCGCTTTTGCCTTTCACGCAGGAGTCGTACCCGCTGAGGATTTCATGACGCAGGCTACCGCCGCGGTCCGGCCTTCCGGCTCCCCCACACGCCCTTCGGTGAGTCTTGGCGGTCGATCGAGCGGCGAACGCACCTCACCTCGCTCCCCACCCCGCCGCGGGCTCCTGCTCCTCGTGTGCCTTCTGGGAGCCGTGGCGGTGTGGGGCTCCCCTTACTATGCGTTGCCGCTCGAAGAGCGCGTGCGCTCACCCCTGCACATCTGGTTGCGTCCCTCGGGATACATCGGACAGAGCGCCGGGATCCTGTCGCTCGCGGTGATGCTGTTCTTGTGGCTCTATCCACTGAGAAAACGGTGGCGGTGGCTCGCCTTCACGGGTTCACTGGCCGCTTGGCTCGACGTGCATGTGGTCGTCGCGCTGGTCCTGCCGCTCCTGGTGGCCATTCACGCGGCGTGGCGTTTTGACGGGATCATCGGCCTGGGCGTTCTGTCGATGATGATCGTGTGGGCGTCGGGAATCGTGGGGCGGTACCTCTATACCCGCATCCCGCGGGGCAAGGCCGGCATCGAGCTGACCCGCGACGAGATAGCGGAGGACCGGAAGCGGTTGATCGGCAAGATCGCCGCCCGAGTTCGTCTCGACGCGGCAGCCACTGCCGCTACGCTCTCTCAGGCCAGCGCATCGCCGCGAGTCGTCGGGCTGGTCGCCGCGCTTCGGCAGATGGTGCGGGATTGGGGCGCTCGCCGGCGCGCGCTCCGGCATCTCGAGGCAACGCTCAAAGCCGCCACCCCCCGGCCCACGCGTACCGAGATCCGCGAGGTCCTCGAGCTGGCCGAGCGCGAAATGACGCTGGCCCAGCAAGCGAGCCTTCTGGATGCCACCCAGCAACTCTTCCGGCTTTGGCACGTCCTGCATCGGCCGGTGGCCCTGGCCGCGCTCGTCGCAGTCATCATTCACGTCGCCGTCGTCGTCGCCCTCGGGGCGACGTGGTTCCGGTGACTCGTGCGCCAGCCGGCGTCGTGTTCGCCATGGCTCTGACCCTGTCAAGCATTTCGGCTCGCCGGGTCAGCGGTCAGATCTCTCCGGGACCGCTCGCGCAACCCCACGCCCAGTTGGAGGGAGTTCGGAATTGCACGCAATGCCACGGCACGCGGAAAGAAGAGATGACCACGCACTGTCTCGCCTGTCACCGGGACATTGCGTGGCTCATCGATAGTGGACGGGGATATCATGCTACAGTGACGGCGCAGCGGTGTGCCGCCTGTCATCCGGATCACGCGGGGCGCGACCTGGCCCTGATCACGTGGCCCGGAGGAGACTCGGGCCGGTTCGACCACACGAAGACCGGGTGGCCCCTCGAAGGCGCACACGCGAAAGTGCGCTGCGAGACCTGCCACCGACCCGCGCTGCGGATTGCACCGGTCGCGGCGCTCTCCCAACGCCGCCCCGGAACCGCCGGCTGGACGGGGCTCGATCGCCGTTGCGCCTCGTGTCACGCCGACCCCCACCGAGGAACCCTCTCCGGCGCCTGCACCGACTGCCACCAGTTGACCGCGTGGAAGCCGGCTACCGGCTTCGATCATGACAGCACCGCCTATGAGCTCACCGGCCGCCACCGCGACGTCGCCTGTGACCAGTGCCACCGTGGCCTCACCGCTGCGGTGGCCAAGGCCGGGGCCCCGGCGGTGCCCGCGGTCTTCGGACCACTGCCTCACGCGGAATGCTCCAACTGCCACCGGGACCCTCATGGAGGCCGGCTCGGCGCGACCTGCGCCCGGTGCCACAGTACCGCCGGGTTCACATCCTTCACGACGGCCACCTTCGACCACGAGCGTACGCGCTACCCCCTCCGCGGTGCGCATCTCTCCGTGCGCTGCGATCAATGCCACGACTTCCGGGCCGGCGCGACCCAGCGGGACCGCCCCTTTGCCACGTGTGGCGGCTGCCACACCGATCCGCATGCCGGGAGCGCCACACTGGCCGGGAAGGTGGTGGATTGCGCCGGATGCCACACGGTCTCCGGGTTCACCCCGGCGACCTATACCGTTGCGCAGCACGCGACCACGCGGTTCGCACTCGCGGGTCGTCACCAGACCGTTGCGTGTGCGAGCTGCCACATCCGGGAGCCCGATCCGGCCAAGCGCGTCGCCTTGGGGTCCGCGGGTGTCCGGATGCGGCCTCCGCTGCAGTGCGTGGGTTGTCACGTGGACCCGCACCAGGGTCACGAAGACCGCATCGGCGCTTGCACGACATGCCACACGCTGACCGCCTTCCGGCCATCCACCGTCGACGCCGCGGCCCACACGGGGTACGCGTTCGCCCTGACGGGGGCGCACCGCGCG
>DASUBP010000107.1:0-11361 GCA_035763205.1 Gemmatimonadales bacterium | reverse complement strand
TTGCCGGCGCCGAGAATGGTGGTGGCGATGCCGTTGTCGAGCTGCGACGTCTGACCGATGCGGCGGGAATAAAAGAGCTCCTCGCCGCTGCAGTTGACCTGGCTGCAATTCACGTTGAACTGGAAGAGGCCGTTCCCCTCGACGAAGAAGGGCCGGCGTTCCTGGAAGAACGTTTCGAACGCGCCGAGGTTCAGGACGGCGGGGTCCGACTCGACCTGACCGAAGTCCGGGTTCACTGTCCCGGTGAGCGTCAGGTTCGAGGCCACCGCGACCTTGAAATCCGCGCCGATGCTCGCTTGCTGATCCCGTCCAAATCCGCCTCCCTGCGCTACCGAGACATTCTTCGTGACCATGTATGGAGCGAGCTCGAACCGGCGCGGAGGCGCCAGTTCGCTCAGCCCGGTCAGATCACCGAGCTGGGAAGCGAGGCCGGGCTTGTTGGTGTGGTAGGGGGGCCAGCTATCCTGCTCGCCGGTCCGTTCGACCTGCCGTGCGATGGTGAAGCCGAACGTGTTGCTCGGACCGACGGCGAAGCGCAGCTGCGACAACGGGAACCGGAATTCGGCGACCCAGCCGAGAGAGTCGACTTTGGTGGCGACATCCCAGATGCCGTCCCAGGCGGCATCCTCGTCGCCATCCTTATAGATGGCGTAGTCGGTCTTCACGCCCACCGGGTTCACATCGAATTCGTAGCCGGTGCGCCGGTCATGATAGGAGTCGATGAAGACGGAAATCATGTCACTCGGCGTCTGGACGTCACGCCGGGCCAGCAAGCCCACAATGCTGTCGGGGTGCGGATCATACGCGCGCACCAGCACGTACAGGTCCCGCGCGTCATAGATGACCTTGGCCTCGGTGCGAAACTTCGGCTGCGCACCATCGGTCGGGCGGAAGACCCGGAACTCGGAAATCACGGGTGCGTCGGCCCAGGCAGGATCGGTATCGAAGCGATTGAGCACCGGGGGGACCGTCGCGCGAACGGCTGCTACGGCCGTCGGGACGGGCGCCGCCGGAGAATCCGGCTTGGATGCGGGACCCTGGGGACTGACACTGACGGCCAGGAGGAGCAGCGTGGTCGGGTTCATTGGAGTATCAGACGGCACCACTTTGCGAAAGGTTGCATTCGAGGGGTTCCCGAGTCCCGCGGCGCGCGTAGGTTCTACTACCTCTCTGTCAGCAACCGGTCATAGCCAAATGCGCCGTCACGTCATCCTCGCAATCCTCGGGCTCCTTGCCCTCCCTTCCTCACCACTTCGGGCCCAGTCGTCCCATCTGGAGACCCGTTGGGCGCAGGATGTCACGCCGGACCGGGTTCTCCCTGAGTACCCGCGGCCACAGATGGTCCGGACCTCCTGGGTCAACCTGAACGGCTTGTGGGACTACGCGGTCCGGGATTCAGGGGCGCCCGCGCCCGATTCGTATGACGGTGCCATTCTCGTGCCGTTCCCGATCGAGTCGCAGTTGTCTCGCGTCACTCGCGCCGTCACACCGGTGCAGCGCCTGTGGTATCACCGGCGCTTCACGCTTTCGCCTCAGCCACCCGGCCGTCGCTGGTTGCTCCACTTCGGTGCGGTCGACTGGGACGCCACGGTGTCCGTCGACGGGCATCGGGTCGGCCGGCACCGGGGCGGCTACGATCCGTTCTCGTTCGACATCACGGGCGCCCTGAAGCCAGGTAGCACCCACGAGTTGACGGTGAACGTCTGGGACCCGACCGACGCGGGCGAGGAACCACGAGGCAAGCAGGTCCTGAAGCCCGGGAGCATCTGGTACACGGCCGTCACGGGCATCTGGCAGACAGTGTGGCTCGAATCCGTCCCGCGCACGCACGTCGACGACCTGTCCATCACGCCGGATGTGGATGCCGGGCTGGTCCGGGTGACGGCGATGGCCGGCGGGACCGCGACGCCCGTCCGTATCGAGGTCCGCTCGGGAGACGCGAGCGTGGCGGTGGCGAGCGGCGTCACCGGCCGCGCGGTGTCGATCCCGATTCCGCACGCCCGCCTCTGGTCACCTGCCGACCCCTTCCTCTACCACGTTCGGATCACGGCGGGTGGGGACTCGGTCGGGAGCTATTTCGGGATGCGGAAGATCGCGGTGGCCCGCGACTCCTCCGGTGCGCTGCGGCTCTTCCTCAATAACCTTCCCCTCTTCGAGTACGGCACGCTGGACCAGGGATGGTGGCCCGACGGGCTGTATACGGCGCCGACCGAAGACGCCCGCCGCAACGACTTCGTGGTGCTCAAGGAGCTTGGCTTCAACACGATGCGGAAGCACGTGAAGGTGGAGCCCGAGCGTTGGTACTACGACGCCGATTCCATGGGCGTGCTGATCTGGCAGGACATGCCCAGTGGCGATATCGATTCTGATTCAGGACGCGCGGAGTACCGGGTCGAGCTGCAGCGGATGTTGGCCGCCCTTCGCAACCACCCCAGCATCGTGATGTGGGTGCCCTTCAACGAGGGGTGGGGACAGCATGACACGCGGGCGACGGCCCAATGGGTGAAGCGCATGGATCCGAGCCGCCTGGTGGATGACGCGTCGGGGTGGACCGACCGGGGCGCCGGCGACGTCTCGGACGTCCACAGTTACCCGGGGCCCGAGATCCCCGCCGCCGATTCCACCCGCGCCCGCGTCCTCGGCGAATTCGGCGGACTGGGCTTCCCGGTGACCGGTCACACCTGGGTGAACCGCGACAACTGGGGATACGTGCGGTACCCCACGCTTGACTCGCTGTGGAGCGGCTACCGGGATCTGTTGACGAAGGTCCGTGCCCTCGAGGCCACGGGTCTGGCGGCGGCCATCTACACCCAGACCACCGACGTCGAAGTCGAAGTGAACGGGCTCATGACGTACGACCGGGGAGTCATCAAGCTCCCTCGTGACGCCGCTCAAGCTGCGTCGCAGCTCTACGCACCACTCACCGGGAGTGGCTCAGTGACCAAGTCGTCGTTCGGCGTGCTTTCCGATGGGAAGGCCGTCGACAGTTACACGCTTGCGAACGCCGGCGGGATGCGGGTGAAGATCCTGACGTATGGCGGGATCATTCAGTCCGTCGAAGTGCCGGACTCCCATGGGCGCCTGGGTGATGTGGTGCTGGGCTTCGATTCGCTGGACGGCTACGTGAAACAGAGCCCCTACTTCGGAGCCGTCGTCGGCCGCTACGCCAACCGGATCGCGCGGGGCAAGTTCACCCTCGACGGGAAGGAATACACGCTCGCGGTCAACAACGGCCCGAATGCCCTGCATGGCGGCCTGAAGGGCTTCGACAAGGTCGTCTGGAGTGCCGACCCGTTTCAGCGCGGGGATTCGGTGGGGGTCCTGTTGTCCTACGTCAGTCCTGACGGCGAAGAGGGATATCCCGGCACGCTGAAGGTTACGGTGCGCTATACCCTCACCGGCGCGAATGAGCTGGTCGTGGACTATGACGCCACGACGGACCAGGCGACGCCCATCAACCTGAGCCAGCACTCGTACTTCAATCTCTCGGCGGGCCGCTCACCCGATGTCCTTGGACACGTCGTCACCATCGACGCGGCGCGCTACACGCCGGTCGACTCGACCCTCATCCCCACGGGAGCCCTCGCCCCCGTGGCCGGCACACCCTTCGATTTCCGGCAGGGGACAACCATTGGGGCGCGGATCGGGGACGCCGATCAGCAGCTCAAGATCGCCGGCGGGTATGACCACAACTTCGTGCTGCATGGTGGCCCGGGAGTGACGCACGCCGCCCGTGTGGTGGAGCCGGCGACGGGGCGGACCCTCGACGTGTTCACGGACCAGCCGGGACTGCAGTTCTATTCCGGAAATTTCCTGGACGGGTCCATCAAGGGCAAAGGCGGGACTACCTACGTCCATCGCGGGGCCTTCTGCGTCGAGACGCAGCATTTCCCAGATTCACCGAATCATCCCGCGTTCCCGTCCACCATCCTGCGTCCGGGCTCGACGTATCGGACCCGGACGGTCTTCAATTTCGGCGTGACCCAATAAGCCGAAGGCCGGGGAACGACGCCCTCGAAAGGCGTCGCCCCCGGCCCCGGAGGCCTGCACTATCCTGCCTTAGAACGCGACTTCGAAGCCCAGCCGCATGCTCCGCCCGGGCCCGTTGAAGCCGTAGGGACCGAAGAAGAGGTTGTAGTACGACGACAGAGCCTTGTTCTCCTCCGCTACCGTGTACACGCCGTCCCCGTTGCCGAACCGGGCCTCCGCGCGCTGCAGCTCGACGCAATTCACGGGACCAGACTCACCGGTCCATGAGGCGCAGTTCGACAGCGAGACGGAGCCATCGGAACGCAGCGCACCGTTCCGCTGGGCCTCGTTGCTCAGGTTCGTGAACTCGCTCGCGATCGTGTTGTGCTCGAAGACCCCGTTCGTGACGTCGTTGGTCTCCGCGAACAGCCCGGTGATGTTCTTCCAGTTGAACACGTTCCGGATGTCCGCGAAGGCGGTGACATCCAGGCGGCCCAGCTTCAGACCCTTGTTGATCCGGAGATCGAGATTCTTGGTCCACGGCGTGGTGGCGGAATTGATGTCCCCCGCCTGCGCCGCGGTGAGCCCGAAGTTGGTTCCCGGTGCCGTCGCGCCGCCGCCGACGTTGGTCAGCGGGGTGTAGGGCAGACCGGAAAGCACCTGGAACGTCGCGAAGGCGCTCACATCCTTCAGGATGGAGCCCACAGTGGTGCCATCCTGCCAGCCACGCGGCACCGTGAACGAGACGGCGCCCACGATGTTGTGCGTCCGCTGGTCGTTCACCGCCCGCGGCTGTTCGGCCGGGGGCAGGACGTTCCCCGTGACGCCCGAAATCGAGCGCGCCGCGGTGGTAAGGTAGGAGTACGGCGACGACCCGGTGCCGTTCGCCACCTCGAACGTGTACCCGATCTGCGCGGTGAGCCAGTTGCTCATCCGGCGGTCGATCCGGAGATCGAGGCCGCGGTCGTACCCGAAGTCCCCGTTGGTGAGGACGTTGATGTTCAGGATGCGGCCCGGGTTGGTCGGGTCATTGTACCCGAAAATCCGGTACGAGAGGTCGGCGACCTTGCTCTTGTTGTAGCCCGACAGATCCACCACCAGGTCCGGCGTGAACGCGTGCCGCACGCCGAACTCGAACAGGATCGTCTTCCCGAAGCCGACGTCCCGCCCGAACCGGTCGTTCGAGTTGGTGAAGGTCAGATCGCTGTTGATGCCCTGGAGCATGGTGTTGACGTCCGGCGTCTGCACCTGATGCGAGTAGGACAGCCGGAAGTCGGTGTTGTCCGTGATCGGGAACGACACCTGGAGCCGCGGGCTCAGCGTCGAGTGCCCGACGCCCGGGGTGAAGGTCCGGGCCAGGGAGTTGGTGTATGCGGTGTCGTTCGACGCGGACGACTGGTTCCACGTCGGATTCGAGAACGTGAAGCCCGGGGTGTTCGAGAACAGCGCATTGCTGTTGAAGTAGTCGTAGCGCACGCCCATCTCCAGCACGACGTCGCCCAGGTCGAGGCGGTCGGAGACCCACGCCGCGCCGTTGGTCGGCTTGGTGTGATACGCATTCGAAAAGATCTGGCTGTTCAGAATTCCGTTCCACGCCGCCACGTCGGAGCGCTGGAGCTCGCCGCCGAAATTGAACCGGTGGTAGCGGTTCGCCTGCCAGTCGACCTGCGCCCGGCCGTACAGCCGCTGCTCGTGATAGAGGTTGTTCAACAGGGCAGCGTCCGCCACGCCCTCGGTGAAGAACCCACCCGACTGCATGGCATAAGGATTCATCCGGTACGGCTGTGCCGCGTTCAGGTCGGTCCGGTTGAGCAGCGGTACCCGCTCGCCGTCGTTCGACCGGATGTTGCGGATGATCTGCTCGGGATTGTTGAAGAAATTGCCCGCGAACTGCCCGAACCCGCCGAAGTTGAGCGTGGAGAACTCCATGCCGCCCATTGGATTCCGCGTCGAGACTTCCGTCGCCGGATCGAGCACGCCCGAAATCGACTGGTTCGTGGCGTACGACAGGTTGAGGTTCAGGGACAACGCGCGATCGGCCTGCTTGAAGATCGAGTGGTCCCAGTTCAGCACGACGTCACGGGCCCAGGTGTGCGTGCCCGTGTAGAGCGCCGGGTCACCGATCACCTGGTTCGGGTAGTTGCGGTTCTGGTCGCCCTCCGCGATCGCCGACAGCGCGATGCTCGAGCCCGAGCCGTAGAAGTAGCTGATCTTGCCCTGCAGGTTCAGGTTCGTCGTCCAGTCGAAAGGCAGGCGGTTCCCCTGGCACGAGACCCCGCTGTTCTGCGCCGCGTCGCACTGGCCGCTGTACTGCACCCACTTCGGGAGCGTGACACTTTCCGCGCCGCTCGGGCCGACCACGTGGACCGTGGTGTCGACACCGTTCATGGTGTAGGACGGAACTTCGGCTGCGCCATACGAGCGGAACGGCGACGTCTGACCCTGCAGCACGCCCGACAGGAAGAACCGGAGCTTGGAGAATCCCGGCACCGGCCCACCCACCGAGCCCTCGAAACGGTTGTAGCCGGTGCTGATGGTGTTGGCGAACATGCCGTCGCTCTGTGCGGAGAACGCTCCCGAGAGCTTCTCGCCGCCGGACCGAGTGGTCACGGCGATCACGCCCGACTGCGCATTGCCCTGGTTGATGGCGATGGCGCCTGTGGTGATCGAGGCCTCTTCCACCGCGTTGGTCTGGACCAGATTCGTCGGCGAAGCGCCCATCGCGCCGCCCACGATCTGGGCCTGACGAATGGCCGGGGCGCCGTCGATGTAGACGGCTTCCTCACCGGGGCGGCCGCCGCGAATCGATACGCCCAGTCCGTTGCCCGACTCGACGACGCCCGGCGTCAACGCCACCACGTTCCGGACGTTCTGGACCGGCAGGTTCTGCACCAGCTCACCGGAGACGATGGTCTTCGAAGTCACCTGGTCACGGGGCACCGCCGCATCCGCCGCGGCCACCACGTTGATCCCGGTGACCGTGAGAGCCTTGTTCTGCAGCGGGAAGTTCTGCGTGAGCGTCTGCCCGGCCAGGATGCGGACGCCCTCAGCCTGTCCCGGCGCCATCCCGATGTACTGCGCCTGCATCCGGTAGAGCCCGGCAGGGATGTTGTTGATGAAGTAGTAACCCTTGTCGTCGGTCACGGCGCCGAAGGACGTTCCCGTCACCGTCACCTGTGCATGGGCGAGCGGTGCGCCGTCGGGCCCGGTAACCGAGCCCTGAACTTTGCCGGTCGTCTGCGCCGCTAACGCCCCGCCACCCAACACCAGGACGCTGGTGAACGCGAACAACGAGCGAACAGAAAACGACATGCGTGTGCTCCTTTCAAAGACGGTGTGCGAACCATCAGGGACCCCGAAGACGGCAACTGACCCTCCTCACCTGAAAGGGCACGCCGGCCCCCGGCGGTATGCCGGGGGGCAGCGGCTGCTGTGACGCTAGAGACGTATCTGGGGCTTGGAAATGCACGCGCGATGAGCCGCGCTGGCCTGACGACCAACCGTCAGAGGGGGGCGACGAAAAACCGTTACAAACGGCGACCCAGGCGGGCCTCCAAGGTGTCCCGGCAACCCCGGGACAACTTGAGGCGGGTGCCGTCGTGGAGCACGGCGACGAACTCGCCGCGGTAGAAGGGCTGCAGCTCCTTCACGCGCGCGAGATTCACGATGGTGGACCGGTGGATGCGGACGAAGCGCGCCGGATCCAGCTCGGTCTCGAGGTGGTGCATGGTCTCGCGCACCGTGTGCGACACCTTGCCGACGTGAATGCGGACGTAGTCTCCGTCGGCGTCGATCCAGTCGATGTCTTCAACCGGAACCAGGACGACGTTGCCTCCCGTCTTCACGACCAGACGCGAGCGGTACCCCGCGGCCGGCGCGGACTTCTCGGTGACGGCGGAGGCGCCGTTTGCGCCGCCGGCGAGCGTCGCCATCTCCTTGCCCAGCTCGCCCATGCGGGTCCGGCGGACCTGGAGCTTGGCCTGGCTCAGCGCCTCGCGAAACCGGTCGTCGGTGAAGGGCTTGAGGAGATACTCGACCGCGTGGACCTCGAAGGCCTGGAGCGCGTAGCGGTCGTATCCCGTCACGAACACCACGACGGGACGCCGCTCCGGGGGCACGTCGCGCAGGACGCCGAGGCCGTCGAGCTCGGGCATCTGGACGTCGAGAAAGACGAGCTCGGGTGACTGGTCGCGAATGGCGGCGGTCGCCGTCTTCCCGTCCCGGCACTCCCCCACCACCTCGATCTCCGGATCGGCGGACAAGAGATGCCGCAGACCCTCGCGGGCGGCGGGTTCGTCGTCGACGATCAGGGTTCGCATGCCGCGCATCGTGCTCTCCATTCGTCAGCGCCCCGGGGCGGCGGGGCGGAAGGGCAGAAAGACGTGAGAGGTGACGCCCCCGTCTTCCGCGTTCAGAACCTCGAGCCCGGCGCGGTCGCCGTAGAGCCGTGCGAGCCTGAGCCGGGTGTTCGCCAATCCGACGCCGCTCGATCCCACGCTCCGGCCCGGGTCGTCCGCCATTCCGGGGCCATCATCCCGGACCGTCAGGTGCAGCGTCCCATTGGTACACCGGGCACCGACGATCAGGATCCCTGAGGCGGTAGCCGCGGAAATCCCGTGCCGGATGGCGTTCTCGAGCAGGGGCTGGAGGATGAGGTGCGGGACGGCGGCATCCTGCGCCCCCGGCTCCACCGTCCAGGTGACCTTCAGACGATCGGAGAAGCGCGCTTGTTCCACGTCGAGGTAGTTCCGCGCGAATTCGAGCTCCTCACGGAGCGGCACCTCCTGGGTGGCCGCGCCGTCCAACATCCGCCGGAGCAGGTCTCCCAGCCGGCCCACCACCTGCACCGCCAGAGCCGACTTGCCCGTGCGCACCAGGGTCCCCACGGTGTGCAGCGCGTTGAAGAGGAAGTGCGGGTGCAGCTGCATCTTCAGGGAATGCAGCTCGGCCTGCGCAAGCTGGGTCTCGAGCTGTGATTCCCGCATCGCCTTCGCTTGCGCCCGCGCGCCCGCGTCCCGCATCGAGCCGATGAAGAGCACCACCCAGTAGAGCATCGTATCGAACACCAGCCACCAGGCCAGCACCCGGATGATCCGGGATCCGAGGGGGAGGCTCAAGTCCGAGAGCGGGACGTGGGCCCAGGCGGACAGGTACGGGAGGTACAACTCGAACGCGGAGTCCATGCACGTCACGATCGTGATGCTCGTCGCGACGTGAATCAGCACCCGCCCGGGCCACCCCGGTCCTCGCGGCGGGAAGCGGTTCCCCCACCACAGGATGAACGGCGTGAGCAACGCCCAGAGATAGGCCTGGGGCATCATCTGCGCGGGGCCGAACCACCACGGCTCGTGCCGCCCGTACGCCATCGCCCCGACGAGCTCCTGCAGGGACGTGGTCAAGCCGTAAATCGTCCAGAGGGTCAGGACGACCTTCCAGGAAAAGCGGGCGCGGGGTTCGGGCTCGGGGCGAAAGGCCATGGGGCTTAGTCTACTACGGCCACGGGAGGCCGAGAATGGAGGGCGGCGAAGCGCGCCGGGCCTTGGGTAGAGCGCGCCGCCGGGGAGGCCAACGGCGGCGTCATTGTGATCCGCGTTACACTACTCCGCCAGCGCCAGGAGGCGCTTCCATTGCGTGGCCGTCGCCGGTACGACCGACAACCGTCCCTGGCGCACCAGCGCCATCTCCGCAAAGGTGGCATCGGCCTTGATCTGCGCGAGCGTGACGGGCTTGGTCAGGCGCTTCCCCACCTTGATGTCGATCACGACCATCGACGGATTGCCGGCCTTCGGATCGGGATAGGCTTCTTTCGCCACCGACGCGGTGCCGATGACCGACTTCTCCGCGCCGGTGTGATAGATCATCAGCTCGTCGCCCTTTTCCATGGCCTTGAGGTTCTTCAAGGCGACGGGATTGGCGACGCCATCCCAGACCGCGGTCTTTTCCTTCTCCAGGCGGTCGTAGCTGTAGGCGGTCGGTTCGGTTTTCAGAATCCAGTAGCTCATCTGGCGCTCCGGTCGGTCCAGTCGGTGATGGTGGTGACGAGATCCTCAAAGATGCTCGCCTCGGTCGCCTGCTTCTTCGGCACCTTGAATGAATGATCCCCGCCTTCGACTTCATGCAACGTAGCCCGGAGTTTCAACCGCGCGACAACCTGATGCAAAAGCTCCGGCTGCGCGAACTCATCCCGGGTCCCCTGCAGGAAAAGCATCGGGATCTTCACCAGGTCCAGGTGCTCGCCCCGCGTGATCCCGGGCTTGCCGGGAGCGTGAAGCGGGAAGCCCAGGAAAATGAGTCCGCGCACGCCGTCCAAGGGCGCGCGGGACTGCGCCGTCGAGGTCATGCGGCCTCCGAACGATTTCCCACCCGCCACGAGCGGCAACGCGGGTGCTTCCGCTCGCGCGCTGGCGACCGCCGCTGTGACCGTCGCCACGCACTTGTCGGGGGTATCGGGTCGGCCGCTCCCGCGCTCCATGTAGGGGAACTGGTACCGGAGCGTTCCCATGCCGGCGGCCGCGAGGCCGCTCGCGATCCTTTCCAGAAACGGATGACGCATCCCCGCCCCCGCGCCGTGCGCCAGCACGTACAGCGCGCGCGCATGGGCCGGGAGCTCCAGGAGCCCCGACACTTCGAGTCCGAGCTCGGGGACGCCGATCGAGAGCGGCTTGGCGGTCACACCCGTGCCTGAAGGAGTCCGAGCGCCTTCACGAGGTCGGGTTGCTCGTCCAGTACAGGGATCACGGGATCGCGCTTCAACTTCTTCATCCGCGCGGGGGCGTTCTTGATCGTGAACTGGCCGATCTCGAGAGCGGGCGTGACCTCACTCCACTTCAAGGGCATCGACACCGGAGCGCCCGGCAGGGGTCTGATGGAAAACGGTGCGACCAGCAAGCGGCCATGGCCATTCTGCCCGTAGTCGAGGTAGACGCGCCCTCCGCGCTTCCCCACCACCCGGGTAATCGTCGCGATGTGGGGCAACTCCGCCGCGACCACCCGGGCCAGGAGGCCGCCCAGCTGGCGGCACTGTTCGTAGGTCACCTGGCGGCCCATCGGGATGAGAACGTGGAGGCCGGTGGAGCCCGAGGTCTTGATGTAGGCGGGGAGCCCGATCCGATCGCAGAGCTGCTTCGTGGCCCTCGCGACCTTCACCACGTCCGTGAACGGCGCTTCTTTCGGGTCGAGATCGAGGATGCACCAGTCGGGGCGCTCGAGGCTCGCAATCCGGCTCCCCCAGACGTGGAGGGGAATGGTGCCGAGGTTCGCGATGTAGAGAAGGGAGTCCAGGTCGTCGCAAACGAAATAATCGATCTCCCGCTGGGTGTCCTCGCTCCACATGCGCTCGGTGCGCAGCCATTCGGGCGCGAACACCGGCGCATCCTTCTGGAAGAACGACTT
>DASUBP010000106.1:0-7315 GCA_035763205.1 Gemmatimonadales bacterium | reverse complement strand
GGTGCCGGCGCCGGGGCGGTGGTCTACGAGCAGGCCGGCGACATCCACCTGTATGACCCGGCGGCAGGCACCGACAAGAAGCTCGAGATCCACGTGACGGGCGACTTCCCGTGGGCGATGCCGCACAGCGCGAATGTGGCGCGCTCGCTGACCGCGCCGCAGCTCTCGCCGACAGGAGTGCGGGCGTTGTTCGAAGGGCGCGGGGACGTCTACACGGTGCCGGTGGATAAAGGCACGTGGCGGAATCTCACCCGGTCCCCGGGGGTGGCAGACCGCACGCCCATCTGGTCCCCGGACGGGAAGCGGATCGCCTGGTTCTCGGACAGTTCCGGTGAATACCAGCTGGTGGTGGACGATCAGGATGGTGTCACGCCGGCGCGGGTGTATGCGCTCGAGCATCCCACGTATTTCTACTCGCCCGCCTGGTCTCCCGACGGCTCGCGGATCCTGTTTTCGGATGCGCAGACCAACATCTGGATTCTGGACCTGGCCACCGGCAAGGAAACCCACGTGGACCAGGACAACTACACGTGGCCCAGCCGCAGCGTGAATCCCGTCTGGTCCCCGGATTCGAAGTGGATCGCCTACAACAAACGTCTGCTCGGCTCGCAGTACCACGCCGTGTTCGTCTACTCGCTCGCCGACGGGTCCACCCATCAGATGACGGACGGCCTGTCCGACGCGATCGATCCCACGTGGGACCGGAGCGGGAAGTATCTCCTCTTCCTCGCGTCCACCGACTTCGCGCTGCGATCGGGCTGGCTCGACATGAGCTCGTACGACCACACGCTCGAGCGCGGGATCTACATCACGGTCCTGGCCGCCGATCAGCCCTCCCCACTGCTGCCTGAGACTGGCGACGAAGGTGCGAAGAGCGAGGGTGGGGCGCACCGGGCGGGGACCGACTCAGCCAGCAAGAAGACGGCCGGGACCGACTCGGTAACGGTGCGGATCGACTTCAGTGGCCTCTCGCAGCGGATCCTGTCGCTCGACGTCCCGACCCGTGACTACGATCAGCTGAAGGCGGGGGCAGCCGGCGAGTTCTTCTACGTGGAGCACGTGCCCAACCGGCCCGACGTGCTCCACCGGTACAAGCTCGGCGACAGGAAGGTCGTGGATTTTGTCGGCGCCACGCGTGGGCAATTCGCCCTCTCGTTCGACGGGAAGAAGCTGCTGTATGCGCTGGGGGACGGCGCGCCCGGACGCTGGGCCGTGGTGGACGCCGGAGGTGAGCCACCCGCCGGCGGGAAGGGGATGCTCTCCCTGGGCGGCTTGACCACCGACGTCGATCCGCTGGCCGAGTGGCGCCAGATTTTCAACGAAGCCTGGCGGATCGAGCGTGACTACCTGTACGTCGCGAATCTGAATGGTGCCGATTGGCCGGCCATGAAGGCCAGGTACCAGGTGTTCCTGCCGTACGTGCGGCACCGGGCGGACCTGACCATGCTGTTGAGCCAGATGCAGGCGGAGCTCACGGTAGGGCACAGCTTCGCCGGAGGGGGAGACTTGCCCTCCTCGGATGCCGAGCCGGCGGCGCTCCTGGGCGCGGACTTTACGGTGTCGGACGGGCATTACCGGATCGCCAAGATCTACACCGGCGAAAACTGGAACCCCGATCTCCAGGCGCCGTTGTCGGCGCCCGGTGTCGACGTGAAGACGGGGGATTTCCTGCTCGAGGTGAACGGGCGTCCGCTGGCGCCGCCGGAAAGTCCGTATGCGCCGTTCATCGGGACGGCCGGGCGTCAGGTCCAGATCCGCGTCGGGCCCAAGGCATCCGGGGAAGGGTCACATCTCGTCACCGTGGTTCCCATCCAGGACGAGTCGGGACTCCGGACGCGCGATTGGATCGAATCGAACCGTCGGAAGGTGGACTCGTTGTCGGGCGGCAAGCTCGCCTACGTCTACGTCCCGAACACCGGCGGCGGCGGGTACACGAGCTTCAACCGCTACTACTTCGCGCAGCAGGACAAGCAGGGCGCCGTCATCGACGAGCGGTTCAACCATGGCGGCAGCATTGCGGACTACATGGTGGACATCATGAGCCGCCAGCTCCACGGGTACTTCAATCAGCGTCTCGGCGATCACTACAACGCCGTAACGGCGCCGGCCGCGGCGATCTGGGGACCGAAAGTCCTCTTGATCAACGAAATGAGCGGTTCAGGCGGCGACATGTTCCCCTTCATGTTCCGGCAGATGAAGATCGGACCGCTGATCGGTACGAAGACGTGGGGTGGACTGGTCGGATGGGGTGGGGAGCCGCGGTTTGTGGATGGCGGTTTCATTTCGGCGCCCTCGACCGGGTTCTACAATCCTGATGGGCAATGGGATGTCGAGAACCTCGGTGTGGCACCGGATATCCTGGTGGAGCAGACGGCCGCCGATCTGGACGCCGGCCGCGATCCGCAGCTCGAACGGGGCGTGGCCGAGGCTCTCAAGATGCTCAAGGAGCATCCGGTGCAGCTGAAGCCGGAGCCCCCCGCTCCCGACCGGGTGCATCCGAAGCCGTAACGGTTGACAGGGCCCGTCCGGGGCGGGACCTTGGGCGCTCACCTTCACCGGCGGCGAAATGCGGATAGCGCTCCTCGTATCCCTGGGCCTGGCGACGATCCCGGGTGTCGACCGCGGAGCGCGGCGCGCCGCGCCCAGGCCCATCGCCTTCAACGACAACCGGGTTTCCGCCGGCACTCTTGCCCGCGGGGTGCTGACCATCTCATTGGTCGCCCAGCCGGGCGTGTGGCGCCCCTACGGCTCCACGGGTGGCGCGGTCGCGCTCCTGGCGTTCGGAGAGGCCGGTCAGCCGCTCCAGAGTCCGGGACCGCTCGTCCGCGTGTCCCTCGGCACCCGGATCCGGGCTCGAGTGGAGAATCTCACCGGTGCGCCGCTGGTGGTGCACGGCCTCGCCTCCCGCCTGGTGCCTGCGATGGATTCGCTCATGATTGCGCCGGGAGAGACCGGACTGACCGAGTTCACGGCGGATGCGCCGGGGACTTTCTACTATTGGGGCAGTACGGCGGGTGAAGCGTTCGGCGACCGGGTGGCGCGGGACGAGCACTTGAACGGCGCGCTCGTCGTGGACTCCGGGCCGCCGGTGCCGGACGGAGACCGGATCTTCGTCATCGAGCGCTGGAGTCCCGATCAGATTCATCTGGGCGCACACGAACTGTTCAGCATCAACGGACGTCCTTGGCCGTACACTGAGCGCCTTACCTACGACGTCGGGGATTCGGTGCGTTGGCGCGTGGTCAACGCGTCCAACACGATCCATCCTTTGCACCTGCACGGCTTCTACTATCGTGTGGATGCGCGTGGAGATCTCGCCCGAGACACGCTCTACTGGCCCGCCCAGCGGCGAATGAATGTCACGGAACGGATGGAGCCGGGGACCACGATGGGGATGGTGTGGCATCCGACCCGCCCCGGCGGCTGGATTTTTCACTGTCATCTGAACTACCACGTGCCGCCCAATACCGCCCTGCCGCCGGATACCGAGACGGAGGTGGAGCGGAATCGCCTCATTCACGAAGGTTATCCCGATCAGCATCCCGTCGACCACGCCATGCACGCCATGGGAGGTCTGGTCCTCGGGATCTACGTGCGCCCTCCCGCGGGATGGCGTCTGCCGACGTCGGCCCGGCGGACCTTGAGACTTCTGGTACGATCGGACTCGGGCGGAGGGGAGCGTGGACGCGGCTTCGGGTATTTCCTGCAAGAGGGTAATGCCCCCGTGACTCCCGAGGTCCGGCGGGCCCCCGGGCCTCCGATCGTCCTGCATCGCGGCGAGCCGACGCGAATCTGGGTCGTGAACCAGAGTACGGCGATGACCCTGGTGCACTGGCACGGACTGGAAATTGAGAGCGCTTACGACGGTGTCGCCGGAGTGAGCGGGACTGTGGGGCACACGGAACAGCCGATTCAGCCTGGTGACTCGCTCGAGGTGCTGGTGACCCCGCCGCGCGCGGGAAGCTTCATGTATCACACGCACATCAACGATCCCTGGCAGCAAAGCCGGGGCTTGTACGGACCTCTGATTGTGCTCGATTCGGCGGAGACGTGGCACCCGGAGCGGGACCTCGTCTTCATGACCGGCGACGACTCGACCTACGCCGCAGTGCTGAATGGGGGCGGCGTGCTGACTCCGCTTTCGCTCGAGGCCGGGGTTCCGTACCGCATCCGGCTCATGAACATCACCACGGGGAGCCCCCGCGTGCGATTCGTGTTGGTGCGCAACGGCGCGCCGGTGCAGTGGAAGCCCCTCGCCAAGGATGGGTACGACCTCCCTTCCTGGCAGGCGGTGCCCCGGCAGGCTGTTCAGCTCGTGAGCATCGGCGAGACGTATGACTTTCAGTTCCTGTCCCCGGATACCGGGGCGGTGACGCTGGAGCTCCGAAAGGCCGACGGAGGCGTGCTGGGCACCCAACCACTCCGGGTCGTCCCGCACACGACCCACCCCTGACCTGGATGACAGACCTCGGGCGTCTCACCGCGGCACTTTCGGACCGCTACCGCATCGAGCGCGAGCTGGGCGCGGGCGGCATGGCCACAGTCTATCTCGCGCACGACGTACGGCATGACCGGCCCGTCGCCCTCAAGGTCTTGCGCCCCGAGCTGGCCGCGGTGATCGGTGCCCAGCGGTTCCTGGCCGAGATCAAGACGACAGCGAATCTGCAGCACCCGCACATCCTGTCACTCTTCGATTCCGGGGAAGCGGACGGCACGGTCTTCTACGTCATGCCATACGTCGAGGGTGAGTCCCTTCGCGACCGGCTGAGCCGCGAAAAACAGCTGCCGGTAGACGCCGCGATCCGGATCGCCACCGAGGTCGCCGACGCGCTGGAGTATGCGCACCAGCAGGGCGTGGTGCATCGGGACATCAAACCCGAAAACATTCTCCTCCACGGTGGTCACGCGCTCGTCGCCGACTTCGGAATCGCCCTCGCCGCGGCCAAAACCGGCGACACCCGGATGACCGAGACCGGCATGTCCCTCGGCACCCCGGCGTACATGAGTCCCGAGCAGGCGATGGGAGAGCGGGAGATCACGCCGCGGAGTGACGTCTACGCGTTGGGGTGCGTGACGTACGAGATGCTGGTGGGGGAGGCCCCGTTCACCGGCCCCACCGCGCAGGCGATCGTGGCGAAGGTACTGACTGCGGAGCCGGCGTCGCTCATCGCTCAGCGGAGGACCGTGCCCGATTACGTCGAGGGAGCGGTTCTTCGGGCGCTCGAAAAGCTCCCCGCCGATCGCTTCGCCCGCGCGGGCGAATTCGCGCAGGCGCTCCAAGGCGCGGCGGGGATGACATCTCGCAGGACTACCCGTGCCGCGTCGCTGATTCCCGCTCCCCATCCCCGGACCCCTCTCTTTGCCGCACTCGCAGTGGTGCTCGGTATCGCGGCGATCTGGGGCTGGAGCCGGCACACCGGATCGGGTGACGCGCCGGTAGTCCGTTTCGAGCTGCGCGCGGGAGCGGAGGGTGTCGCGCTCCCCTTCAGTGGCGTTGCCACCGGGGTCGCGATTTCTCCCGACGGGCGCCTCCTGGCCTACCTTGGCGGTCCCTCCACCAACTGGATGATCTACCTCCGCGATGTGGATCAGCTCACCGCCCGCGCCCTCCCGGGGACCGAAGGTGCCTTGAATCAGGAGTTTTCACCGGACGGCCGCTGGATCGCTTTCCGCGCGCCTGATGGCAAGCTGAAAAAGATCTCGGTGGACGGCGGGGCCATCGCCACCCTCTGCGCCATCGACAACAGCGGTACCGTGGGCGCCGGGATCGCCTGGCTCTCCGACCGCGAGATCATCTTCGCCCGCGGGACGTACTCGGAAGGGCGGGGGTTCTGGAAGGTGTCGTCAGATGGCGGTGAGCCCACGCCCTTCTCGGTCGTCGACTCGACGACGGGGGAACGGCTCCAGCTCTCTCCCACGGTCGCTGATGGGGGGCGGCTGGTGTTCTACAGCAGCACCGTGGCCAGCAACATCGACCTGAACATCGGCGTGATTCCCACCGCGACCGGCAAGCCCCTGGTGTTTTCGACGCTGAAAGGCATCCGCGCGGTGGGTCTCGTGCGCGGATACCTGGTCTACGTCCGGGGAGACGGCGCACTGATGGCCGCTCCGTTCAACCGGAGCACGCTCACCGTCGGCTCACCGATTCAGGTCGGCGACAGCGTGGCCGTGGCGCCGTCGGCTTGGGAGAGTCCGGTGGCACTCTCCGCCTCCGGGTCGCTCTTCTATCAGCGCGGCGGCGCGGTGGGCAAGTTCGTCACCGTGGACATGCATGGCGCAACGCGGCCACTGCTCGATGAGGCGGGCGTGTTCCTGCATCCGCGGCTTTCCCCGGACGGCCGGCGCCTGGCCTACGAAGTCCAGGGAGGGACCGGCTCGGACATCTGGGTTGCCAACCTGGCCCGGCACACACGGGAGCGACTGACGCGCGAGGGCTTCAACAACCGGCCTGAATGGTCGCCGGACGGATCACGCGTGCTGTACACATCATCCCGGGCGCCCGACAATTCGCTCTGGTGGCAGCCGGCGGACGGCAGCGCGGACGGGACGCTCCTGTACCACGGGGCGAAGCCCATCCGGGAAGGCGTGTTCACCCCCGACGGACGCTCCGTGATTTTCCGCTGGGATACACAGGACAGCAACCGGGACATTCTCATACTTCAGCTGGGCGGTGACCTCAAGCCCCAACCCCTGGTCGCGACCGTCAACGACGAGAAGGAACCGCGTGTCTCACCGGACTCGAAATGGCTGGCCTACATGTCGAACGAGAACGGCCGCGAGGAGGTGTACGTTCGGGCACTCTCGGGGGCGGGTGGGCGCGTGCTGGTGTCGGATGGCGGCGGCACCGAGCCCCTATGGTCCAGGGACAGCCGGACGCTCTACTATCGCCAGGGGCCGAGCCTCTATGCGGTGCCGGTCACCGGGACGCCGACCTTGGGGGTGGGCGCTCGGGCACTCGTGTTCGCAGGGCCGTTCGCGACCGACGAGTATCACCCCGATTATGACGTGACGCCGGACGGAAAAGGCTTCGTGATGATTCTTCCCGTGGCGGAGGATCGTCAGCTCCTGGTCGCGATTAATTGGGCGCAGGAGCTGAAGGCTCGAGTGGGGACTCAGTGAGCTTGATAGGCTATATCGACATGGCTATAATAGCCATATGAAATCCGAATCCATTTCCAACGCCAAGAACCGGCTGAGTGCACTGATCAAGCGGGTGCAGAAGGGTGAATCGGTGACCATCACCGATCGGGGTGTGCCGGTCGCGAAGCTGGTCCCGGTGCAGCTCGGCGCGGGGGTGCCCGCGAGGATCGTCGCC
>DASUBP010000105.1:0-2599 GCA_035763205.1 Gemmatimonadales bacterium | reverse complement strand
GAGCTTCTCTTCGCGCAGGGTGGCGCGGCCCGAGAACGGATCGGAGCTCGAGACCGTTGGGGTGGTCGAATAGATGGCGTAGATCTGGTTCGGGTCGCACGCGGTGCCGCCTGCCGCGCGGCAGGTGGTCCCCACATACTGCGGGCGGTCCGAGACGTCGTAATAGGTGATGACGGCCTGGAAGAAGCCGCCGACGTTTTGGATCTGATACTTCTCGATCAGGAAGTTGGGCAGCGGCTGCCGGTAGGCGAGCGCGCGCACCGCGGGCCGGGTGTCGAGGATCGACAGCTCGGTACCGCCGGAGTTCGCGACCACCACCGTGTCCTGATAATTGCCCAGCGTGTCACTCGGCCAGAGCGCGAGCCCGACGGGCTGCGGGCCCGACGTCGGGATGCCCGCGGCGACGAAGGTGCTGTTCGCAACCTGGAAGATCTCGAGGCGCGACAGCGAGGTGTTCGTGAGATACACCTCGTTGGTGTTCTTGTTGTAGATGGCGTCACCGATCTGGCCACCGGCCGGCAGGGCGAACGTCCGTCCCGCCACGATGGTCACGGTGTCGGAGCGCGACGCGCCCGGGGGACTGGGGACGGTGAACACGGCCCCCGTCACGCCCCGGTTCAACGCCGTGGCGCCGTCGATGGCGAATGCCTGGACGATGACCTGCGTGGGGAACACCACGATGTTCGTCAGCTTCAACGACATCGTGACCTTCTGGTCGGTGGTGGTGCCCGCGAAGTTGAGCGAATCGCCGCCCAGGGGGGCCCCGAGCAAATCGGTGACCTTGAACCCGACGCGGGTGATACCCGACGGATCGGTCGCATGAATGGTGATGCTGTCCGTGGCTTCCGCCCGGAGCGCCACCACCTGCGAGATCTCCGGGGGTGTGTTGTCCGTGGCCACCGACTGAATGGTGACGGTCACCGCGGCGCTGGCCGCACGGCGTCCCGCCGAGTCGACGGCGAAGCCGACCACCTGGAAGGTGCCGGTCGTACCGGTGACGAGCACCGAGTCCACGAAGATGGTCGAGTCGGGGAACGGAGCCGAGCCCGTAGAGATGGAGTCGGCGGTGGTCGCCGTCTGGCCCGCGACGCCCCCGATGGTCCACCCGAGGCGCCGGATGCCGCCCGCCTGCTGAACGGCCTTCACCTGGATCGGGATGTATTTCCCGCTGCCCGCCACGGCACCCGCGGTCGGGGCCAGGAGGAAGGCCGCGAGGGCCTGCTTGTTGGACAGGAAGATCGTGATGGTGTCGGGCTTGGAGCGGTTGCCCGCGCCGTCCCGGGCGGTGCCGACGATCAGAATCTGGCCACCGGCGCCGGCCAGCTGGGCCGAGCTGAGGCTGAAGACGTAGCTGACGGTCTTGGCCCCGCCCGCGAATCCGGTGTCGTGCCGGGCGATGAGCCCGATGCTGAAGGTCAGGTCGACCGAGTCGACCGCGATGTTGTCCGAGGCCGAGACGTTGAAGGAGAGGCCGCCGGTGATGGTCTGGCTGTCGACCTTGGGCGTCACCTTGTTCGGCGTCGTCAGCGTGAGCCGCGGTGAGATGTTGTCCCGCGAGACGCCGCCGGTGTTGGCCGCCGTTTCGCAGCCCCCGAGCACGATCGCTCCAAAGGCCACCGCGGCGTACAGACGCACGTTTCGTCCTGCGAACATAGGAACCCCCGCCTCAGTTCCCGGCGCTGGTAGTCGCCAGGTCGTCGATGATGTGGGGCGTGATCAGGATCAGCAGATCGCGCCGTTCCTCTTGCTGATTCGTGAACCCGAACAGCTTGCCCAGAATGGGCAGGTCCACAAGGAACGGGATTCCCGACTTGCTTACCGTGACGTTGGTCACCGTCAGCCCGCCGATAACGGCCGTTTCGCCGTCGTTGACGAGAATCTGATTGTCCGCCTGCTGGGTCTGAATCGTGTAGCCGATGTCGACCGGGGCGGTCTTCACGCTCGAATTCTCGGCGTGGACTTCCATCAGGATCTGCCGGTTCGCCGTCACGTGCGGCGTCACCTTCAGATCGATACCGGTCTGCTGGAAGTTGATCGTTGCACGGGGCGCCGCCGATCCACTCTGGCCGATCGACCCGACGTCGATGACGCGGAGGGGCACCTTGTCACCCACCAGCACTTCCGCCGTGTGATTGTCCGACGTGGTCACCGAAGGCTCGGCCTGCAGGTCGGCGAGCTCGACCGTCTGCAACGCCTGCACGAAGCTGGTCAGGTTGAAGTTGCCGACCGCGGTCGAGAAGATGAGCGAGAGGGCCGGGTTGATGACTTCCTGGCCCGCGTTGCCGAGCGCCGACAGGGCGTTGCCGCCGAGGTCCACCACCGTCTGGCTGGCGGGCAGGGTCCCGGTCGCGACCACCGCGTCCGGAATGCCGTCACCGTTGGTGTCGATCGGCTTGAGGGTCGAGGGATCCGCACGCTGCACCAGCGTATTGAAGAACTGGCACGGATGCGCGCCGGTGATCAAGCAGCCGGAGCCGGTGCCGAGGTCGTACTTCACGCCCATGTCCTCGACGTCGGTGCGGTCGACGAAGATCAGCTTCGCCTGAATCGAGACCTGCGGCGTGCGGACGTCCAGCGCCTGCACGAAGGCGACGTCCTG
>DASUBP010000104.1:0-8283 GCA_035763205.1 Gemmatimonadales bacterium | reverse complement strand
CCGCCGTTCGAAGTGCCGGCGTGGAAGCTCGCGCCGGGGGAGATGAGCGGCGTGGTACAGACGCCGTACGGCTTTCACATCATCCGCCGGCCTCCCCTCTCGGAGATCCGCGATTCGTTCGCGCTGAACGTACAGCAGGGGATCGACGAGACCTTCGATTCTCTCTACAACGCGCGCCTCCGCTCGCAGCGGCACCTCACCATCATCAAGAGCTCCCTCGCCTCCGCGCGGGCGGCCCTCCAGGATGCCGATGCCGCGGAGAACAACACCACCAAGCTCGTGACCTACGACGGCGGCGATTTCCGGATCAAGGATCTGGTCCGCTGGCTTCACGCCCTCGATCCGCAGCTGGCCTCGTCGGTCCCCGGCGCGACCGACGCGCAGCTCTCGACCGTGCTGGAGACGCTCACCACCCGCGACATTCTCCTGCAACAGGCGGACTCGGCGCACGTGGCGCTGAACGCGGATGACTGGCAGTCCATCAAGGCCGCCTACGACACCACGATCGTCCATCTCGAGGAGGCGATCCAGCTTTCGCCCCAGCTGTTGCACGATTCCAGCGCTTCGCCCGACGGGCGGGCCGCCATCGCGGCCGCGCACGTCAATCAATACCTTTCGGATGTGGTGAGCCGTCGCCGTGGCTTCCTCGGGGTCCCGCCCTTCCTCGCGACCGTGCTGCGCGCCTCCGCTCCGTGGAGCCTGAACTCCGCGGGCATCCAGCGGGCGACGGAACAGGCGCAGGCCGACCGCGTCGCGGCCGGCGGAGGCACGTCTGGCCCCGGCACCGGCGGTCAGCCGCCCCTGCGCCCGGCTCCGGGCCCGGCCCCCGCGCCCCAGGCGACTCCGGTGAAACCGCCGGCTCAGGGAGCGCACTAGGTGGGTCGCCGCCCTTCACCGTCGCTGATGACGGCCATCCTCCTGGCGGCCGCGCTGGCCGTCATGGCCGTCCCGGCGGCGCTGCCGGCGCAAGTGCCGCTCGACCGCATCGTCGCGGTGGTGGGTGATCATCCGATCCTCGCGTCTGAAGTAGAGGAGCGCGTCCTGGTGTCGGCCCAGCAGGGCCAGATTCCCGCCGACTCCGCGGCGAGAGCCGCGCTCCGCGGGCGCATCCTGCAGCAGATGATCAACGAGGAGCTGGAGGTGCAGCAGGCCCTACGGGACACGAGCATCAAGGTCACCGATCAGGAAGTGCAGGATCAGGTCGAGAGCCAGGTGAAGTCGGTGAAGGCGCAAATCCCCGATCCCAACGAGTTCCTGCGCCAGCTGCACATCGCCGGCTTCACCACGGTCGAGGAATGGCGGCGGAAGGTCGCCGAGGATCAGCGGCGGCAGATCCTGGTGTCGCGTCTGCTCGAGAACCTGCGCCAGAACGACAAGCTGCGCCCCATTCCCCCGAACGACGCCCAGATGCGCGCCTTCTGGGACCTGCACAAGAACGAGGTCGGGAAACGGCCGGCGAACATCTCCTACCGGCAGATCGTGATCCTGCCGCAGCCCGATTCGGCCGCGCGGGCCGCGGCCCTCCACCTCGCCGACTCCCTGTATCAGGCCCTTCGCGCCGGCGCCGATTTCCCCACCCTCGCCAAGAAGTTCTCCGCCGACTCCGCTTCGGCGGTGCAGGGCGGGGAGCTCGGCTGGTTCCGTCGCGGGGTCATGGTGAAGCCGTTCGAGGACGCGGCCTTCAAGCTCAAGCCCGGCGACATCTCTCCGCCGGTGGAGACGAAGTTCGGGTTCCACGTCATTCAGGTGGAGCGGCTGCAGCCGGCCGAGGTGTTGGCTCGGCACATTCTGATCGTTCCCGTCATCTCGGCGGCCCAGATTCAGAAGGCGCGCCGCCTGGCCGATTCGGTCTACACGTTGTGGAAGAACGGCGCGTCGTTCGATTCGCTGGCCGCCAGGTATTCCGATCCGGACGAGCAGAAATTGGTGGAGAACGAGCCGCTCACCGGGCAGACCCCGATCGCCGCGGAGTACGTCACCGCCGTTACGCAGGACACCACGATGGGGATCAAGCCCGTCATCGTCGTCGGTGCCAATTCGCCGCGCCCCAAGTTCGCGGTCATCGAGGTGACCGGTCGCCAGGCCGCGGGTGACGTCACCTTCGACGACGTGAAGGAAACGATCAAGAGCCGGGTCGCGTCGGATCTCGCCGAAGCGCACTACATCGATCAGCTTCGCCACGCCACGTACGTCGACGTCCGCAACTAGTTCTTCCCGTCCCCGCCTGGCCCTCACGCTCGGTGACCCGAGAGGCATCGGGCCTGAAGTCGTAGCGCAGGCCCTCGCGGCTGCCCCTCCCGCCGCCGACATCGTGCTCGTCGGGCCGGACGACCTGCTCTCGAGAATTCCGGCCCGGTCCCGCCTGGGAGTCGGGGATTGGGGATTGGGGATTGGGGATTCGGAGGATCCGGAGAGGGAGCTGATTGCCGGGCGTCTCGCGGCCCGGTCCATCGAGCGGGCCGTCTGGCTCGCCCGGGCCGGGGAAGTGGACGCTGTCGTCACCGCGCCCGTTCACAAGGCCGCCCTTCATCGGGCCGGCTACCGCTATCCCGGTGTGACGGAGTTCCTGGGCGCGCTCACCGGCGGCGCCGAAACGGTCATGATGCTCGTGACTGGCGCGCTGCGGGTGGCGCTCGTCACGACGCACCTGCCGCTCCGCGAAGCGCTGGGGCAGATCACCACCGATCGCGTGGTCCGTGTGGGAGAGACGGTGCTGGCGGCGCTCAAGGACCGCTTCGGAATTCCCGCGCCGAGGCTGGCGCTCTGTGCCCTGAACCCGCATGCCGGCGAGGGCGGCCTGTTCGGAGACGACGATCAGCGGATCCTGGCTCCCGCGGCCCAGCGGCTGGGCGCCTTCGGCCCGTTCCCGGCGGACACGGTGTTCGTGCGGGCACTCAAAGGGGAGTTCGACGCCGTGCTGGCGCCCTATCACGACGTCGGCATGACGGCCGTGAAGGTCGCCGGGTTCGGGAGCGGGGTGAACGTGACGCTCGGGCTCCCCTTCGTCCGCACCTCCCCCGATCATGGCACGGCTTTCGACATCGCGGGGACCGGCAAGGCGGATGCGGGCTCGATGCGCGCGGCGATCGACCTCGCCGCGCGGATGGCGCGCCGGAGCTAGACGAGGGGTCTTCCGGGGGGCGGGGGCGGGGGCGGAGGGGGTGCCCCCGGTTGCACGCGGAGTTGACCTACCCGTCTGCCTTCCATCGTCACCACTTCGAAGGTTACGCCGGGCAGCCTGATCTGATCCCCGACCTTGGGAAGCCTCCCGAGGGCTCCGAACACGAGACCACCGATGGTCGTGTAGTCCCCGGGATCCAGGCTCAGTCCGTAGCTCTCGTTCACGTCGGCGACCGGCGTCGCGCCCGCGATCACCGATCCCGCTCCGGCCGGGGTGGGTTCCGAGCGGTCGTACTCGTCGTAGATCTGCCCGACGATCTCCTCCAGCAGATCCTCCATCGTGACCAGGCCGGCGGTGCCGCCGAACTCGTCGAGTACCACGGCCAGGTGGACCTTCTTGCGCTTCATGTCCGCGAGCACATCCTCCACCTCGCGGGTGCCGGGGACGAAGAAGGCGGGGCGTGCCACCGACGATACCGGCTGATTGCCGCCGGAGCGCAGCGCGCGGAGGATGTCCTTCGCGTGGACCACGCCCACGATGTCGTCGAGCGACTCGCCGGTGACGGGGTAGCGTGAGCGGCCGGCCTTCGCCACGGTATCCGCGGCTGCTTCCACCGTCTGGTCCGCCTCGAGTGCCACGATGTCGGTGCGCGGCGTCATCACCTCGCGCGCGTTCTTCTCGCTGAATTCGAACACGCCCTCGATCAAGCGGGCATCCTCGCGGTCGATGCTGCCCGCTCTGCCGCTCTGCTCGACCAGCATCAGGATCTCCTCCGGAGAATGCACGCGCTGGTTCTCGGAGGGTTTCCGCGCGCCGAGCAGGCGCAGGATGCCGTTCGCGGAGGAGCGCAGAAGCCAGATGAAGGGATTGGTGGCGGTCGTGAACACCATCAGGGGCCCGGTGAGCCACCGGCTCATCTGTTCGGGATGGAGCAGGGCCAGGCCTTTCGGGGCCAGCTCGCCGAGAACGATGTGCAGGAAGGTGATGAGGACGAACGCGACGGCCACGGCCACCGAGTGCGTGGCGATGACGTTGAAAGGCGCCCGCAGGGTTCCAAAAAGCGCCGCGAGCACATCCGCAATCGCCGGCTCGCCGATCCAGCCCAACCCGAGGCTGGCCAGCGTGATGCCGAGCTGGGTACCGGAGATGGTACGGTCGATGGTCTGAAGCGCCTGCTTCACCGTGCGGGCGCGCGTGTCCCCACCGGCGATCATGGCGTCGATGCGAGTCCGCCGAGAAGCGACCAGCGCGAATTCGGCAGCGACGAAGAACGCGTTCGCGAGGACGAGCGCCAGAACGGCAGCCAGGCGGAGGCCGATGGTGGAGAGCAGGGGTTCCGGCATACCGGGCGCCAAAGCTATATGTTTTCCGACATGGCCGCGCCTGCCGCCCTGCCTATCGATGCCACCTGCGTCCACCACGCGCCCAATCGCCACGAAAGTGCGCGCCGGATGGGTTGGGTCCTCGGCATCACGGCGGCGGTCATGGTGGCGGAGGCGGTGGGGGGCTGGGCGTCCCACTCGCTGGCACTCCTCGCCGACGCCGGTCACATGCTGGCGGACGTGGCCTCGCTGGGGTTGGCGGTGGTAGTGGCGCGTCTCGCGCAGCGGCCGGCGACGGCGGAACGCACCTACGGTCTGCTGCGGCTGGAGGTGTTCGCCGCGTTCATCAACGGCGCGGTGTTGCTCGTCATCGCGGTCGGCATCGGGGTCGAGGCCTTCCGGCGTTTTTCCGCGCCACCCCATATCCACGCCGGCATCCTTCTGGTCATCGCGGGGATCGGGCTGGCGGCGAACCTGGTCAGCGCGAAGATCCTTCACCATGGACACGACCATTCGCTGAACCAGCGCGGCGCGTACCTCCACGTGCTGTCGGACGTGTTGGGCTCGGTGGGCGCGATCGTCGCGGGCGTGGTCGTGATCGCGACGGGCTGGACCCTGGCCGACCCGATCATTTCCGTGGGGATCGGGCTGCTGATCGTGAACGGGTCGTGGCGGCTGGTGAAGGAGAGCGTCGACGTGCTCCTCGAGGCCACGCCGGCACACATCGAGCTGCCACATGTCCACGACCAGATCGCGAACATCCCCGGGGTGACGTCGGTTCATGACTTGCACGTCTGGACCGTCACCAGCGGGGTGGTGGCCATGAGCGGGCACCTGGTGGTGCGGAACCCCGCGGACAATCAGCGGATTCTGGAAGCGGTGCAGGAACGCATGGAAAAGCTGAAGATCCGCCACGTCACCGTGCAGATGGAGAAGGATCCGACCTGCGAGTGACTTGACGGCTTGTTTTTCAACGCACCCCCCCCTTACACTTCCCCCTCCAAATCGGCCCCAGTTTAGGACGTAATTCCTTGGCAATCCGCAACATCGCAATCATCGCTCACGTCGACCACGGCAAGACCACCCTGGTAGACCAGATGCTCCGCCAAGCTGGCGTGTTCCGCGCCAACCAGCAGGTCGCGGAGCGCGTGATGGACTCGAACCCGCTCGAGCGGGAGCGCGGCATCACGATTCTGGCCAAGAACACCTCGGTGCGGTGGGGCGACACCAAGATCAACATCGTCGACACCCCCGGGCACGCCGACTTCGGCGGTGAGGTCGAGCGCATCCTCCGCATGGTGGATGGGTTCCTGCTGCTCGTCGACGCCGCCGAAGGCCCGATGCCGCAGACGCGGTTCGTCGCGGGGAAGGCACTGGCGCTCGGACTCCGGCCCATCGTGCTGGTGAACAAGATCGACCGGCAGGACGCCGAGCCGATGCGCGTACACGATGAGGTCCTCGAGCTCTTCCTCGACCTCGAGGCCAATCAGGATCAGTTCACCTGCCCCTTCCTCTATACGTCGAGCCGCGCGGGCACGGCGACGCACGAGCTGAAGGAGCCGGGGACCTCGCTCGAGCCCCTGTTCCAGACCATTCTCGACACCATTCCGGCTCCGAAGGCGAACGCCGGCGGGCCGTTCCAGATGCTGATCTCCACGCTCGACTATTCGTCCTATCTGGGTCGTATCGGTATCGGGCGCATCGAGCGCGGGAGGGTCCACGTTGGCGACACCGTCGCCGTACTTCCACTGGGGGATCCGGGCCCGGTTTCGGACGGTCCCTACGAGCAGGCGAAGGTCGTCAAGCTCTTTGCATTCGAAGGCCTGGAACGCAAAGACGTGACCGAGGCCGAGGCCGGCGAGATCGTCGCAATCTCAGGGCTCCCCGGGGTCGAGATCGGAAAGACCGTCACGGCCCCCGACCATCTCGAGCGCCTCGAGGGCATCGCGGTGGAGGAGCCGACGATCTCGGTGGACATGCTGGTCAACAATTCGCCGTTCGCGGGCCGGGAAGGGAAGTTCGTGACGGCCCGGCAGGTGCGGGAGCGACTCTACAAGGAGCTGGAGCGGAACGTCGCGCTCCGGGTGGAGGATACCGACAACACGTATACCTTCACCGTGTCGGGCCGGGGTGAACTGCACCTCGGCATCTTGATGGAGACGATGCGCCGTGAAGGGTACGAGTTCCAGGTGTCGCGCCCCCGGATCATCCCGCGCGAGGGGCCCAACGGGGAGCAGCTCGAGCCGTACGAGGAGCTGATGGTGGACTGCCCCGAGGGGTACCTGGGCGTGGTGATGGAGAAGCTGGGGCCGCGGCGGGCCACCCTGATGGACATGAAGAACCCCGGGGTGGGGACGGTGCGGATGCGCTTCAAGATCCCGGCCCGGGGTTTGCTGGGGTACCGGTCGGAGTTCTTGACGGATACGCGGGGAACGGGAATCATCCATCATCGTTTCCTGGAGTACGATACCTGGGCGGGCCCCTTGTCGGGCCGCAGCCGGGGGGTGATGGTAGCGGACCGGGAGGGGGTGGCGGTGGGATACGCCCTCTTCAATCTTCAGGAACGCGGTACCATGTTCGTGAAACCTGGTGACCCCGTGTACGAAGGGATGATCGTGGCCGAGAACGTCCGTCCGGGCGACATGGACGTGAACGCCACGAAGGAAAAGAAGCTGACGAACATGCGCACGACGGCGGCCGACGAAATGATCATCCTGGAGCCGCCGCGGCAGGTCACACTGGAGTTGGCGCTGGAGTACATTGAGGATGACGAGTTGATCGAGGTGACGCCGTCGTCCATCCGCCTGCGCAAGCGGGCACTCGGAGCCAACGAACGGAAGAAGCTGGCCCGCGCCGATAAACGGGCCGAAGAGTCCTAACGCTCGTTCCCGTCCCACCACTACTAGCCGGGGGTGACAATGCTGTCCGTGGCAGCGTCGATGGACGCGTCGCTCAAGCGTCGCAGCGACATCGACGACGATTTCGAGGACTTCGAAGAGGACAAGGATCTCGACGAAGACTTCGACGACGAGCTGGACGAAGAGGATGAAGACGAGGATTCGGACGACCTCGACGACTACGATGACCTGGACGACGAATTCGACGACGACGAGGACGACGAATTCCGTCCCAAGAAGGGGGCTCGGCGGGATTGGGAATAGCACCTGACCGGGTCGGACCTGAAGGGCCTCGCGGGGGAGCTGTCACCCGCGGGGCCCTCGTGCGTTTGGGGCTGAGCCTGCTCCTGGCGGCCCCGCTGGCAGGACAGGAGCGGGTCGTGCCCCGGGTGGGTCTCGTCATCACCCATTCGGTTCGCCTGACCCCTGGCACCTGGCACCTGACCCCTTCCGGCTCCCTGGACTCCGGAGTCATCACCATCCGCGGAGACTCGATCACCGTCGACGCCCGCGGCGTCACCCTCCTCGGCGCCTCCGACACCACGCTTCCCGACGAATACCGGGGCGTCGCGATCCGGGTGGAAGGAGGCCATGGCGTCAGGATTCTGGGGGCGGCGATTCATGGGTACCGCTTCGGTGTCCTGGCCAAGGGCACCCACGGGCTGTTCCTCGATGGCCTCGACGTCTCCCGCAGCTGGAAACCCCGCTTGTTCTCCCTGGTCGAGCACGAGAGCCTGGTCGACTGGCTCTCGTTCCATCACAACGAGAATGGCGAGTGGCTCCGGTATGGGGCGGGGATCTATCTCGAAAGCGTGGATTCCGGGGATATCAAGAACGTGACGGGTGAGGGCGGCATGAACGGGCTCATGCTCGTCCGGTCTGACCATCTGCGCATCTGGGACAACGATTTCTCGTTCAATTCCGGGCTCGGCATCGGGCTCTA
>DASUBP010000103.1:0-2806 GCA_035763205.1 Gemmatimonadales bacterium | reverse complement strand
GATGGCGAGGAGGGGCAGGAACAGGAGCGCGGCGAGCTTGAACAACACTACGCCCACGACTCCAACGGCGGCGAGCTGCAGGACTGGCTTCAGCATTTAGGGCTCGAGTTGGGGACTGAGGAACACTACGAGGGGTCGGGGGCCAGGTGTCAGGCGTCAGGTAACTGGCTCAGATAAAATAACTTACCGCCACGACCACCGCCGCGGCGATCGTGGTCTTCACGTACACCCGCACCGCCTGCTCCTTGACCCGCTCGAGTTCGTGCCGATCCGTCATCGTCTGCCGTCCCGTATCGAGGTCGCGCAGACCGCGCGCCGCTAGGCGAATTCACGTCTTCTCGAGGTACTGAAAAACCCCCACACCCGCGGCCCAAAGTGGCAGGAAGAGAAGAAGACGATACCCGCGCGGGGTACCCGTGGCCGTCATGATCGCGAGTGCGACAATGGCTAGGCCGAGGTAGCCGAACCCGGCATAGAGCCGCTTCCGCCGTTCCCGGGGCCCGATGTTCGGAACGCAGACTTCGCTTACCATCGCTCGGTGGGAACGTCCGTCGGGACGGGTTGCGCGCGGATGTAGGTCACGATCTTCCAGATGGCAGCGGGCGAGAGTGTCCCGCCGTACGCCGGCATGCCGCGGGGGCGGCCGTAGAAGATCGAGGTGAACACCGCCCCATCCTCCCCGCCGTACCTCCACCGCCCATCCACCAGACTCGGCCCCACCCAACCGGTGGCGCCGCCGCCATGACAGCCGTCGCAGTTCATCGCCGTAAAGGTCTGGCCACCCTCACGCACCGACGCACTGTCCGGCTCGTACGGATTGGTGAGCGTGCCCGCGGCCGGCGCGATCCCGGCGACGTTCACGTGCTGCGGATACGAGATCACGGGCGGGACGTAGCGGCCGGTGTTGGCGGGAGTCACCGGTTTGCAGGCAACGGCCACCGCGCCCAGGGCCGTCGCGCCGATCAGGGCAAGCCGAAGATCCATACCAGTCCACCTTGGCTCGTGTGACGCGCCAAGTCCTTGGCGAAATCCGCGGGGGGACGGACATCCGCGGGATCATCGGAGCGGACGTCCCCGGACAAGAGGAACCAGTCACCCCCGATCCCCGCATACACCGCTACGTACTGTTTGCCGTCGGCGCCCTTGAAGACGATGGGGCATCCCACGACGCCCGAGCCCACTTTGAACTTCCAGAGCACTTGGCCAGTCCAGGCGTTCGCGGCCTTGAACCATCCGTCCAAGGTGCCGTAGAAAACAACGTCGCCCGCCGTCGTCACCGACCCACTCCACACCGGGTACTTCTCGGTAATGCCCCAGACCTTCTTCCCGTTCACCGCATCCCACGCGATGAACTCTCCCATGTATCCCCCGGGTCCCGCATGGTACGGTGTATTCGCCCCGATGTACGGCGTGCCCGCGATGTGTGACACCTGGGAGGCCTGGTAGTCCATGCACAGGTTGTTCGTCGCGACGTAGAAGTACTCGGTGTGCGGCGAGTACGAGCCCGCGGACACGGGGCTCTTCCCGCCCTCCAGTGAGGGGCAGATGTCCTTGACGTTTCCCCGCGACGCGCCGGTGAGCTTGGCCGAGTCGAGGACGGGGCGACCGGTCTTCAGGTTGATGCTCTTGGCCCAGGTCACCGTCGTGAACGGCTTCGCGACCAGCACCTCGCCGGTTTCGCGGTCGATGGTATAGGCGAAGCCATTCTTGTCGAAGTGCACCAGCGCGTGGCGCACCTTTCCGCCGATGTTCAGATCCGCCAGGATCATTTCGGCGTTGGCGTCGTAGTCCCAGTTCTCGTGCGGTGTGAATTGATAGGCCCAGACCAGCGCGCCATCCCGGGGCCGGCGCGCCAGAACACTCGACGCCCACTTGTTGTCCCCGGCGCGCTGCTCAGGATTGTAGGGGGCTGCGTTGCCGGTGCCGTAATAGAGGAGATCCAGATCCGGGTCGTACGACAGCCAGCCCCACACCGGGATTCCCGCGCGCTGCCACGCGTCTCCGGGCCAAGTGGTGAGCCCCAGGTCTTTGCCGTGATCGTAGAAGGGATGGAACTTGCTCGTGTCGATGAGCATGTCCTTGTCCGGACCCTCGTTGTAGGCGGTCCAGACGACCTTCCCGTTGGCCAGATCGAGGGCCTTCAGCCACCCGTGGATTCCGAATTCCCCCCCTGACGGCCCCACGAAGACCAGGTCCCTCACGACGAGGGGCGCCATCGGCATCGTCTCACCCTGGCCGAGGTCGGCGACCTGGACCTTCCAGAGCTCTTGGCCCGTGGTCGCGTCGACCGCGACGGTGTGACCGTCCAGCAGGTTGTAGACGATCTTGCCGTCCGCGTAGACCGGTCCCCGGTTGATCGCGTCGCAGCAGGCGGTGCCGAGCGCCGAGGGGTTCACGTCGGGGCGGTACTTCCATTTCAGGGGGTAGCCGTCTTTGGTGAGATCGAAAGCATAGAGCACGTCGGGGAATGGCGTCACCACGTACATCGTGTTGTTCACGACCAGGGGCTGGCCTTCATGGCCGCCGAGGACGCCGGTCGAGAAGCTCCAGAGGGGGCGGAGCTGCGCGGCGTTGGAGGTGGTGATCGATGTGAGCGAGCTGAAACGGGTAGCGGCGAAATTCTTCCCGGGCATCGTCCACTGGCCATCGTCAGGCGTCTGAGTGAGGATGGCCGCCGCAAGGAGGAGTGGAAGCATGCTCTAAGCTATCCCCGCAACGCTCCGATCACCGCCATGACCGTAATCACCAAGCCCAGGGCCATCTTCGTGGCCGTAGCGGCGACGCGACCAAGCAGGGCCCCCCAACC
>DASUBP010000102.1:0-2520 GCA_035763205.1 Gemmatimonadales bacterium | reverse complement strand
GAAGAGTTCTCGGTCGCCGTCCTGGGCCGCCCGCTCCAGGCCGTTCAGGCGTACTGGCGCGCCAAGACGTACCGCGAAGACGTTACGCCTCCGCCTGAGCTCCTGAACGACCAGGCCGTGCTCGATTACGTGAAGACGCATCCGAACGCGATCGGCTACGTCACGCCCGACGCCGACCTTCCGGCCGGCGTGCACGCGGTGGTGGTCACCCGCTAAGTACTGAGCGCGTAGGCGTATAGCAGAACAGGGCGATCGTGAAGGGGACTTCACGATCGCCCTGTAACTCTCTGTAACCTCGGGGTAGAATTTCCGTTCGTATCAGCCGCGCCCCAGGTAACAGGAGCAGCTCTGACCACTGGTTCGACGCCCCGGACCGGCTCATCCGCCGAGCCGCGCCGGGCCACCTGGTTCCTCGTCGTCGATCTTAGCGACTCCTTCTCGGACCACTGGGGATCGCTCGCTGCTGCTTTGGGTGCCGAGCTTCGGCGGTCGACGCCGCCGGAATCCCCATCAGCCTCGGTCGGAGCCGTCGCCGTCATCGTCGCGGCCGGTGGAGTCGAGCCCGACCTCCCTCAGGCCATTCCTGCTCTCGCGGTTCCACCCGGAACGCCCGTGTTCGCGGTGGGCGCGGCCGTCTCCCATCGGGTGGCGGCGCGGGCCGTGGCGGCGGGGGCGTCCGACTATTTCGCGCTGCCCGGCGACCGGGACGCGCTGCAATCCGCACTCGAGGCCGCCATCGATCGGCGCCGGAGTGCCCTCGACCGCGCCGCCCTGGCCCACCTCGAAGCCCAGTCGCACGCCTTCAAGGAAATCGTCGGCGAGAGCCCCGCGCTGCGCAAGGCACTCGATCGCGCGGCACGCGTCCTGCCCCACGCAGATGCAACGGTCCTCATTACCGGAGAAACGGGAACCGGCAAGGAGCTGCTCGCGCGCGCCGTGCATTACGGCGGACCGCGGGCCGCGGCTCCCTTCGTCGAACTCAACTGCGCCGCGCTCCCTCCCCAGCTCCTGGAGAGCGAGATCTTCGGGCATGAGCGGGGCGCATTCACGGACGCCAAGAGCTCCAAACCCGGGCTCCTGGAAGTCGCGCATGGTGGCACGCTCTTCCTCGACGAGGTCGACCGCCTTACCCCCGAGTTGCAGGGCAAGCTCCTGCGCGCCATCGAGCTGAAGACCGCCCGGCGTCTCGGCGCCACGACCAGCCGTACCTTCGACGTCCGGATCGTCGCGGCCACGAATGCAGACCTGGGCAACGCAGTGCGGGAGGGGCGCTTCAGAGAAGATCTCTATTACCGGCTGAAGGTCGTCACGCTGTCCCTTCCCCCGCTTCGCGAACGGGGGGACGACGTGATCCGGCTCGCCGACTTCTTCATCGAAAAGCTCTCCGGGCAATACGGCCTCCCCCGACCGGTAATCACCAAGGAGGTCCGCGCGGTGATCCTGGCCCAACCCTGGCCCGGCAACGTGCGCGAGCTCCGCAACACCATCGAACGGGTGATCCTGCTCTCGCCGCCCGGCTCGCTGGACGTCACCGAGCTCAATGCCCCCGGGAGCGCTGCGCCCCCGCGGCCGGGGACTCTGCCGTTCCCCGCCCGGCTGGCTGAAATCCAGCGGGCCGCGGCGCACGCCATGCTCAAGGAAGCGGACGGCAATCACTCCGAAGCGGCGCGCCGTCTCGGCATCTCCCGTTCGCGGCTGGCCCGCCTGCTGAAGGGTGTGGACGACACGCCTGACTCGGATTGAGCCAGTTGGCTCGCGCCGAGTCATTCCCCCAGACCCAAACCACGACAGCGCAAACGCTTACGCTTGGCGTAGGCCTTGCAAATCAAGTGCCCAACACCCTGACACCCGGAGAACCATGATGCGAAGGCTACAGTGGCTCATGTTGGCCGCTGTGGTTGGTTGTACCGATGCGACGACGTCCCCGTCGGCGCCACCGGTCACCACCACGCCGACATCCCAGCTGCACATTGTCGCTCAGGACACCGCTGCCCCCGCTCTGCTGAGCGACAGCGTGTCGTTCTACGCCGTCGCCGGCCAGGGGCGCCAGGTGAAGATGTATTACCAGGGCGCCGCACCCGGGGACACCGGGGAAACCCTCCTCGAGTTCGAGGTCCCTGGAGACGGACTGCTGAAGAAGCCTGATGGCACGTCCTTCCAGACGGGCGACTCCATCCTGATCACGATCTCGGTGGCCACCCCGGGGCGGTTCGAGTTCACGTTCGGACCCACCGGCCTGCTGTTCAATCCCGCATCGCCCGCCCGCCTCAAGATCGAGTACGGTCATTGTGATCACGACTTCAATGATGATGGCCACATCGATCCGGCCGATTCCACGACACAAACGTTGCTGGACGTCTGGCGCCGGCAGGCCGGGGACACCCTGTGGACCAAGCTGGGTGGCGTGAACCTGGACGAGGACAATGAAGTCAGCGTCAACGTCCTCCATTTCACCCAGTACGCCCTCGCCTGGTGAGCGCGGCCGGGTGATCGGGAGTCCGGGATGACGACCGGCGCGGA
>DASUBP010000101.1:0-2425 GCA_035763205.1 Gemmatimonadales bacterium | reverse complement strand
ACGTCCACCATGGTGTGATCGGGACCCGGCCCGGGGCCCATGTCCTTCACGTGCACCTGGGTGAACCGGCCGGGATACTTCGCGAAGTAGGCGAGGGGGTCCTGCCCCCCATCGGTGATCCAGAACAGGTCCATCTCGCCCTGAAGCAGCTTGGGGTCCGTGTTGGCGAGCAGGACGTCGTACGGCAGCTGCCCCTGGAGCGGTTTGAACTCGTAGCTGTGGTTGTGATAGGCCAGCTGCAATCCCGCGGCCTTCACCTTCTCCCCGGTCTTGTTGAGCGACTCGGCCACGCGCTTCCAGCCGTCGATGTCCGGGCGCAGCTTCTCGTCGATCCAGGCGAACGTGATGTAAGAGAGGCCCACGGTGTGCGCGTCTGCGATCATCGCATCCAGGCCGGCCGGCAGCTTCGCATAGTCGAAGTGCATCGACACGGGCGAAAGTCCCAGGCCGTCCAGCAACGCTTTCACCTCCGAGGACGTGCGGCCGAAGAAGTCCGTGAGCTCGACTTCCTTGTAGCCGATCGCGGCGACCTTCTTCAACGTGCCTTCGAAGTCGGTCCTCAGGAGGTCGCGAACCGTGTAGAGCTGGAGGCCGACTTTCGAGATACGGGAAACGGGAAGCGAGAAACGGGAAACGTAGCGCAGCGCGGGACTCACGGCTGCCAAGCCGGCTCCGGCCGCCCCAAGGAATTCCCGTCTTCCCACGTTTCCCGTTTCACGATTCCCGTTTCCCGTTTGCATGGTCATATCTCGTTCCTCTTCATCGCGTCCACCGCGAAGTTCGCGGCCCGCGCAGTGAGCGCCATGTAGGTGATCGACGGGTTCTGGCACGCCGAAGAAGTCATGCAGGCGCCGTCGGTGATGAACAGATTCGGGATGTCCCACGCCTGATTGTTCGCATTCAGGACGGACGTCTTGGGATCCCGGCCCATGCGGCAGGTGCCCATCTCATGGATCGCCTTCCCCGGCGGGGAAAAGTCCTTCTCGGTCCCCACCGAGATGTCCCTCGCCCCTGCCGCCGCCAGCATTTCAGCCGCCGCAATGGACGAGTCTTCCATCAGCTGGCGCTCATTGTCCGAGTACGCCACGCTGATCCTGATGACCGGAACGCCCCACTTGTCGTTCTTGGTCTTGTCGATCTCGAGGTAGTTCTCGTGGTTGGGGAGGCACTCCCCGAACCCCGAGAACCCCATGTGCCAGTCACCGGGCCCCTCGAGCTGCTTCTTCCAGTCGGCGCCGAAGCCGGGGAGATCCGTACCCCGCCACCACCCGTCCCGCCCCGCGCCCCCCTGAAATCCGTACCCGCGGAGGAACTTGGATTTCGGGCCTCCGGCCAGATTGCGGAAGCGCGGGACGTAGATGCCGTTGGGACGGCGGCCCACGGTGTTCCGGTCGGCGGGGGCGTCGATGCGCCCGGACGCCCCGCCCCCCATGATGTGATCCATGATGTTGTGCCCGACTTCTCCGCTCGAATTGGCGAGCCCGTGGGGCAGGTCCGGAGTCGCCGAGTTCAGCAGGAGGCGGGCGGACTCGAGCGCCGACGCGCAGAGGAACACCACGCGGGCGTGGAATTCGATCGCATGCATCGTGGTGCCGTCGATCACCCGGACGCCCGAAATCCGGTTCTTCTTCTTGTCGTAAATGAGGGAATGGACCACGCTGTCGGGACGCAGCGTCATCTTCCCGGTCTTCTGCGCCGCCGGCAGCGTCGCGTTGATCGAGTTGAAGTAGGAGAGCGTGATGCAGCCGCGCTCGCAATACCCGCAGTAGTGACAGGCCGCGCGTCCGTTATGGTTCTCCGTGAGCACCGCGCACCGGCCGATGGTGAGCACTCGCTCCCCACCCCAGTGCTTGGCGATCACGTCCCGCATCATCGACTCCCCGCAATTCAGATCCATCGGCTTCAGGAACTTCCCGTCCGGCAGCTGTGAGAGGCCGAGCTTTTCGCCGGAGATGCCGATGAATTCCTCGACGTGATCGTACCAGGGCTCGATGTCCTGGTACCGGATCGGCCAGTCGACCGCGATGCCGTCGCGCAGGTTGCCTTCGAAGTCCAGGTCGCTCCAGCGGTAGACCTGGCGCCCCCACATGATCGACCGCCCCGCCACGTGCCGCCCCCGCAGCCAGAGGAAGGGCTTCCCCTCGGCCTGCGTGTAGGGATTGTCGATGTCGTCCACGAAGAACTTCCCCGACCATTCGTCGCAGGCGTAGCACTCCTTCTGGATCGGCTGCCGCTCGAGCTGCCGCTTCCGGTCCCGCAGGCCCCGGAATTTCTTCTCCCAGGGTGGGACGTGCTCCACATAGTCGGCGGGCGTCACCATCGGACCGGCCTCGAGAACCAGAGTTTCGAGCCCGTGCTCGGTGAGCTCCTTGGCGGCCCAGCCGCCCGTCATCCCCGAGCCGACGACGATCGCGTCGTAGGTTTT
>DASUBP010000100.1:0-2704 GCA_035763205.1 Gemmatimonadales bacterium | reverse complement strand
GAGCGTCACCTCGAATTGCGACAGCGACGCGAAGCGGGTGGGCGAAATGCGTGCGGGGAATGCGGCGTGGAGCGAGGCGATCAGCTCGCCAATGGCCTCCGGAGGCAGCAGGGAGGGAGTGCCGCCGCCCAGGTAGATGGTGGGGACGTCGGGAGGAGGGAAGCGGGAAGAGGGAAGCGTGGGAGAGCGGTCCTCACTCGTCCCGCTTCCCGCTTCCCGCTTCCCGGACTCCGCAGCTACCTGTGCGATCTCGTTCCGAATCGCGGCGACGTACTCTCTGGCCGGTATCGTCTTCCGCACCGCGATGGAGAAGTCGCAGTAGGAGCACCGTCGTTGGCAGAAGGGGATGTGGAGGTACAGGTGCACGGGGGGAAAGTACAGGGGTCGGGGGTCGGGGGTCAGGGATCGGGGTCACACTCCTCCTGGCCCCTGGGGCCTGGCGCCGGGGGACCGCTTCCACCTGCGAACATCCGTTCATCCTGGAGTTGCGCCGGGGCACCGCTTCCACCTGCGAACCTCCGTTGATCCTGGAGTTGCGCCGGGGCACCGCCCCGGCGTTACCCAACCCTGACCTATTCCGGAATCAAGTCGGGGTGCCGCTTGAACTGCCCTCCCACGTAGTTCCGCGCAGCCGCGAGGTGGCCCCAGGAAATTGATCCCGCGTAATAGCCCCTCCCCCAACGCAGCACCTGCTCACCCGCCCGCTGAATGTTCACGCGTCGCGACGATTCCGACTTGGCATGCCGAATGAACCCCGCGAGAGGCGAATGCGCCGCCTGCCGGATGACGACGTGCACGTGATCCCTGAGTACCGCGATGCTCAGCACCCGAGCAGCGGTCCTGGAAGCCGCTTCATTGATCGCCGCGATGATCACGGGGACGTCAACCCGCTTGATCACCCTGCCCCTACGCCAGGTGTGCCACGTGATGTGGGCGTACAAGCCGCCGGCCTTGTGAATGGTGCCACCAAACACCGCGATTCTCCTTGGGTCGAGTGACGCCGGGCCGGCGGCCCGGCGAAAACCCAGTTCCCGCTAGGCCATGCCCCGGGAGTTCACAACAATGCCAGGAGTGGGTCGAGTGACGCCGGGCCGGCGGCCCGGCGAACCAAGGGGTGCGCTCACCTCAGCCCGAACCGCATCCCCGGCTCCTGCCTCACGATCCCCCGCATCTCGAGATCCGTGAGCGCGACGAGCACCTTCCCCGCGTCCCCTCCCCCTGCCGCGACAAGCGCGTCGACGTGCCGGAGCTCAGGCCCCATCGCATCCCAGAGGGACCGCTGGACGGGATCGAGGTCCGAGGGCGGTGTCCGCTCGACCTCCCTCACCTCACGTTTCCCGTTTCCCGTGTCACGTATCCCGTCTCCCGCCCCCGCCGCATCTCCCCGCGGCAACCCGAGCTCCTCGAGAATGTCCCCCGCGGTCAGCGCGGGAGTGGCACCCTGCTGGATGAGCTTGTTGCACCCCTCCGACGTGAGGCTGGTGATCGGGCCCGGCACGGCGAGCACCGTGCGTCCCTGGTTGAGCGCCGCGTCGACAGTGATCAGTGCCCCCGACTTCACGGCGGCCTCGACCACCACGGTGACTCGGGCGAGACCGGAGATCAGACGATTCCGCCGCGGGAACGCGCCCTGGTACGGAGGCTGGTCGGGTGGGAGCTCGGTGATCAGGCACCCGTGCGCGACCATCCGTTCGTACAGCCGCTCATTCGAAGGCGGATAGACGATGCCGAAGCCGTTGCCGAGGACGCCGACGGAGCCGGCGCCCACGTCGAGGGCCGCCTGGTGGGCCGCGGTATCGATCCCCCGCGCCATGCCGCTCACGATGGTGACCTTGCCGGTCGCGCCGACGTCGCGCGCGAGGATCCGTGCGGCCTCGAGTCCGTAGGGGGTGCAATTTCGCGATCCCACGAAGGCGACCGCCTCGCGGCGCGCCTGCGCGAGGTCTCCCCACACGTACAGCAAGGCCGGCGGATCGGACATCTCGGCCAGCATGGGAGGGAATTCCGGATCGTCCGCGAGGAGCACCCGGGCGTTCAGCTCTTTCAGACGGTCGAGAATGGCGAGGCCGGCGTCGAGCCGCCCGTTCTGCGCCGCGAGGGCCGACTCGGCGCTTCCGTATGCGGCGATGAGCTGCCGCAGCCGGACGGGACCGATGCCGGGGATTTGGGAGAGCGCGAGTGTGGCGGCTAAGCCGTTTACGTCGTCGCGGGAACGGCGCGCAAGGTCTGCCACAGGGTCTCCAACAGCTCCGGTACCCCCGCCCGACTCACGGCCGAGATGGCGCAGACGCGGGCGCCATCGTGGGTGTGGATGACGGGCAGCGGATCCCCTGACGGCAGAAGATCGGTCTTCGTGATCACGACGAGGTGCGGCTTCTTGGCCAGCTCTTCCGAGTAGCGGAGCGCTTCGCCCCGAAGCAGCTCGTAGGTGGCCTGTGGATCGGGACTGTCGGCGGGCACGAGGACGGCGATGAGGCGGGTGCGCTCCACGTGCTGGAGGAACTTCAGGCCCAGCCCCTTCCCCGCGTGCGCGCCTTCGATGATGCCGGGCACGTCGGCGACCACGAAGGACCGGTTGTCCGAGAGTCCGACGACGCCGAGGTTGGGCTCGAGGGTGGTGAATGGATAGTCGGCGATCTTGGGGCGCGCCGCCGAGATGACGGAGAGGAGCGTGCTCTTCCCGGCGTTCGGCTCGCCGAGGAGG
>DASUBP010000099.1:0-7047 GCA_035763205.1 Gemmatimonadales bacterium | reverse complement strand
CGGTCACATCGTTGCAACCGTCGCACCGCCCGGACTATCCAAGTCCGTGTGCCGAATACGACTCCCTGGATCGAAAGCCTACGAGAGCCGACACTGGTCACCGCCGACGCCGAAATAGCTGACGCAACTCTGGCCGCGAGCGGTGACGCGACGGCCTTCGAGCGGCTCTATCGCGCCCACGTGGCCCGCATTCACTCGCTGGCCCGGCGGATGATCGATGCCGACGAAGCCGACGACGTGACGCAGGACATTTTCGTCCGCGCGTGGGAAAAGCTCTCGACGTTTCGCGCTGAGTCAGCGTTCGGCACCTGGCTGCACCGGCTGGCGGTGAACGTGATCCTCGCCCGGCGAAAGACGGTCGGGATCTCGCGCCAGCGTCACGACCCACGCGAAGACGCGCTCGATGCGGTGGGAGCGAGACCGGTGACGCCCGAATTGGGAGTGGACTTCGAAGGCGCGATGGCCGCACTGCCCGAGAAGGCGAAGCAGGTGTTCGTGCTGCACGACGTGGAAGGCTACACCCACGAGGAAATCGCGACGATGCTCGACATCGTGCCGGGTACGTCGAAGTCTCAATTGCATCACGCAAGAATGGCGTTGCGACGCCACCTAGGAGCCTAGTATGGACCGCTGGACTGAAAAACTCTCTGAGTATCTCGACGAGACACTCCCCGCGGGCGAGCGTGCGGCATTGGAAGCCCACCTCACCACGTGCGCCGAGTGCCGCGGGACCCTGGATGAACTCCGCCGCGTGGTCGACCGCGCGCGCGGGCTCGATGACCGTCAGCCGTCGAAGGACCTCTGGTCAGGGATCGCGACCCGGATCGGATCGAAGGCCGTCGTCTCGATTGACCGCGCGCGCGTTCCGGCGCGGGCCGCCCGTCGTCTCTCGTTCTCCGTGCCTCAGGCTTTGGCGGCCGGCATCGCGCTGATGATCGTGTCGTCAGGCGCGGTGTGGCTGTCATTGCGAGGTAACGGGTCAATTCAGCCACCGGCGGATACGAGCCGCTCCATCGACATGCCGGCCGCCTGGCACCAGGTGGACTCGTCCGTCGATCCGGTCGTGGCCAACCTGAGATCCACCTTGCAGCAGAACCGGGCCCAGCTCAACGACAGTACGGTCCGGATTCTCGAGAAGAACCTGGCCATCATCGACTCCGCGATCGCCGAGGCGCGGCGCGCGCTCGATGCCGACCCGAACAACAACTACCTGAACCACCACCTCGCCGACGTCGTCCGGCGCAGGGCGGACCTGCTTCGCCGAGTCAGCACCCTCGGCGCGCGAACCTGAGAGGACCTGAAACCCATGCTTCCCATGCTCCTGGCCGTCATGCTCCAGACTCCGGCGCCGAGCCCCAATCCCGCGCCCCGAGTCCGCCATGTCCGGCCCCCGAAAGTGGTCGTGAACGTCGACGGGGGTGACGACGACCGGTACCAGGCAAACGTCGACACCACGGTCGCCGTCACGCGCGGTGCCCGGCTCGACCTCAACAACTTCGGCGGCGACATCACCGTGAAGGTGTGGGACAAGAACGCCGTCCGGATCTCGGCCGACAACTCGGACCGCGAGCGGGTGGACATCGACGTGGATCAGCAGGTGGTGACCATCCGTACGTCGAGCCGCTTCGGCGCCCCGCACATGGTGTCGTTCGACCTGACGGTGCCGGCGTGGATGGCGCTCGATCTCGAAGGCACCTACACGGACATCACCGCCACGGGAATCGCCGGCGATATCACGGCCACCACGGTGCAGGGCGACGTCGACGTGACCGGCGGATCGGGACACATCTCCCTCAACTCCACCTCGGGCTCGGTGAAACTGGCCAAGGCCCAGGGCCGAATTGACGTGGTGACGGTGAATGACGGCATCACCGTGACGGACACGAAGGGCGACCTGTCCGCTGAGACGACGAATGGCGACATCGAGCTCAGGGGCATCGACGCGGACAACGTGTCGGCGACCACCATCAATGGGGACGTCACGTATGACGGGACCATCAAGGACGCCGGGCACTACAGCTTCTCGACGAACAACGGCGACGTGAGCGTGTCCGTGCCGCAGACCGCGAACGTGGCCGTGACGGCGTCGACCTTCAACGGGGATTTCGATCCCTGCTTCCCGGTCACGATGACCGGCAGTCACAAGCACCGGTTCAGCTTCACGTTGGGCACGGGCTCGGCAAAGCTCGAAATGGAGTCATTCGGCGGAGATCTGAAGATCTGCCGCCCGGGTGAAGTGGGAAAACGCCACGACACGCACACGTCGAAGGACAAAGACAAGGACAGGGACGACGACAATGAGTAATCGCTTCGTGGTGGCGGGCCTGCTGGCCCTGGCGATCCCGGCGGCATTGCCCGCTCAAAGCAAGGACTTCCACTGGTCGGGCAAGCTCGCCGCCGGCCAGCGCCTCGAGATCAAGGGCGTGAACGGCGCGATCCACGCCACCGGCACCAGCAGCGGCACCGCGGACGTCAGCGCCCGGAAGCACTCCGAGAACGGACGTTCCGATCCGGATGACGTGAAGATCGTGGTGGTGAACACACCGGAAGCGGTGACCATCTGCGCGGTCTACCCGACTCCGGATGACGCCGACCGCGACAATACCTGCGAGCAGGGCAGCCGCTGGCATTCGAACACCCGCGACAACGACGTGGTCGTCGATTTCACGATCCAGGTCCCGACGGGCACCGAGTTCGAGGGCCAGACGGTGAACGGCGACGTCGAGGCCATGTCCCTGACCGGCAACACCGACGTGCGCACGGTGAACGGCAGCATCGACGTGTCGACCTCCGGGCACGCGGAAGCGAACACGGTGAACGGATCGATCCGGGCGTCGATGGGCAAGACCGACTTCGAAGAGGCGTCATTCCGCACCGTGAATGGCGGCATCACGCTGACCATGCCGGCCGACCTGAACACCGAAGTGAGGGCCGAGACGGTGAATGGCGATCTGGATTCCGACTGGCCGGTGACGATCGTGGGCAAGTGGGGCCCGCGTCGGATGCACGGGACGATCGGCAAGGGTGGACGGTCGCTGACGCTGGCGACGGTCAATGGGGATATCAGACTCAGAAAGAGCTGAGTCTTTGGGAGGAGGGACGGGGGAGGAGTCGAAGTCGAGTGAAGTGGAGCCTCCACTTCCCGGACTGCGACCCGTCCCTCCTCTCTCCTCCCCGTTTTTTCGTTCCTCACCGCAGTAATTCGATACCGCTGATCTCTCCAAGCACACTGATGTTGAGGGCCTCTTCAACCAGGGGCCGGAGTGCTTCGGGAGCTTCTCGCCCGGACCGAGCAGATCTCAGATCTTGGGGCGTTGTTCAGCGCGCTCGGCTACACACCCGTGTGGGAGCAGGTGCCCCCGGCCTCCTGGTTGGGAGAGCGCGCCGAGTCGGGGGTAAAGACCGCGGCGCTGGTGGCGCGGTTCGGCGCGTTCCGGGTGTTCGGCCTCGAGACCCGGGAACCCGAGCTGTGGGCCCGCCGCGCCGCCTCGAGACTCGCCGAGCGGGCTGAGCGGGGCCTGATCGCGGCGCTCGACGCCCGAGCGGGCAGACTCGTCCTCTCGGCGTGGCGCGCGACCGGCAAGGAATCAGGGCGGCTCGGCATCAAGGCGATGACGGTCCCCCTCACTCACCCGTCCGCGGCCACGATCGCGACGATCGAGCGTCTGTCCGTCACCGCTGACGAGTCGGCGCTTGGCCTCTCGCTCAAGATCGGCGATGCCCTCGCGAGCGAGGGGGTCACGCCGAGGTTCTTCCGTGCCTTCCGCGACCTCGTCGACCGGTTCACCGCCCGGCTGGATCCCTCCATCCGGGCTCCCGACCGCCGCCACCTCGCCCTCACGGCGCTCACCCGCGTCCTGTTCCTCTATTTCGTGCAGGCCAAAGGCTGGCTCGACGGGGACCCGCGGTACCTCCCCAAGCTCCTCGACGAGGCCCTCACGCGGCGGCGTCATTTCCATCGGTCCGCCCTGCACCCGCTCTGCTTCGGCGCCTTGAACCGTCCCTATGGCGAACGGGGAGCTGGTGCCCGTGAGCTCGGCGCCGTGCCCTTCCTGAATGGCGGGCTCTTCGAGCCCACGCCCCTCGAGCGAGAGGTCGGGCCCGCCCTGTGGCCCAACCCTGACTGGCGGGATGCGTTCGACGACCTGTTCGAGCGATTCCACTTCTCGGTCCGCGAGGACGGGAGCGCCGACCTGATCGCCCCTGACATGCTGGGCCGGGTGTTCGAGGGGATCATGGATCCCCAGGACCGCCGCTCGAGCGGCAGCTACTACACGCCGCCGGGACTGGTCCGGGCCCTTGTGCGGGCAGCACTCGAGACGGCACTGGTCGAGCGCCGCGGAGTGCGGCCCGATCTCGCGGCGCGCTGGGCGCACGAAGGCACTGCCCCGCCGGAGGCGCCGAGTCTGCGCGGCCTCACCGTGGTCGACCCGGCGGTGGGCTCGGGAGCGTTTCTGCTGGGCGCGCTCGACGAGCTGGTGCGGATGCGCGCGGCCGCGGGAGAGAGTCGCGGTTCCGCGCTCTCCCGCGACATCATCTCGGGATCGCTCTTCGGCGTCGATCTCGATCCCACGGCAGTCCGGCTGACCGAGCTGAGACTCTGGCTCGCCCTGGTGGCCGACGACGCCACCACGGTCCCCGAGCAAGTGGCTCCCCTCCCGAACCTCGACGGCAGGGTACGTCAGGGGGATGCCCTTCTCGACCCGCTGGCGCTGGCTCGCGCCCTCACGGGTGCGCTGGGCCTGGGAGACGCGCGGGGCGAGATCGCCCATCTCGCGAACGCTCGACGGACCGTCTTTGCATCTCCGGGTGTGACCAAACGGGAACCACTCCGAGCACTCCAGCAGGCGGAGGTCGCGCTCGCCCGGCGGCTCTTCGAGCAGGCGCTCGCGGGAGTCGAGCGAAAGATCTCCGAGACCGTCGCGGCGGGACGGGCGCGGGACCTCTTCGGCCGCACCGCCGGGCTCCCGGACCTGGCCCGCGAGGAGCTGCGCCGGCTTCGGGCGGCCCGGTGGGAGCTCCGCTCCTCCCTCCGGCGTCTGGCTCGCGACGAAGGTGCTCCGTTCTTCGCTTTCGACACCCACTTCGCCGACGTCCTTGCCGCCGGTGGGTTCGATTGCGTCGTCGGAAATCCTCCCTGGGTACGCGCCGAACGACTGCCGCGGCGCATGAGGGATGCGCTGTCCACGCGATACCGCTGCTGGCACGCGGGTGGAGAACGTGGGTTCGCACATCAGCCTGACCTGTCGGTGGCGTTCGTCGAGCGCGCACTCGAGCTCACGGCCACCGGCGGAGTGATTGGTCTGCTCGTTCCCGCAAAGCTCGCGACGGCTGGGTACGCGGAGCCGTTGCGGCGGCAGGTCGCGAACGAAGCGCGGATCGCGCGACTGGCTCCCGCGGATGACGCCGCGGCGGCCTTCGGTGCGGCCGTGTACCCCATGGCGCTGGTCGCCGCGCGACGGCCGCCGCGTGTCGCCGAGCGGGTCGCGCTCGGTCTCGACCCACGCGAGCGAACCTCCACCACCCAGGGCGCGCTCCAGCAGACGGGCCCCTGGATCCTCCAGCCTCATGCCGATCGCGTGGCTCGTCGGCTCCGGGACGAGCTGCCGACTGTCGGCGAACGCTGGGCTCCGATCCTCGGCGTCAAGACCGGTGCTGACGATCTGTTCCTGACCCGCGAGCCATGCGATGAGTCTCGCCCGGCGGTCCGGGGGCGCGACTGCGGGCGGTGGAATGTTGAGCCGCGTCTCCATCTGCTGTGGACTCATGAACCCGATGGCCGGGTGCGCGGCCGGCTCAATGCGGCGATGACGGACCGGCTGGAGCCGGTGGCCGATCGATTGAGACAGCGCGCCGACTACCGTGGGGGACCACCCTGGCAGCTCTTCCGGTTGGGGCTCGCCATCGCGCCGAATCGGGTGATCTGGCCCGACCTCGCCCGCCGGCTGTCCGCTTCGGTGCCTGAGCCCGTGATGGCTCCCCTCAACACGGTCTATGGGATCGTCACGCGAACGGTCGACGAGGCACATGCGCTGGCGGCGCTCTTCAACTCCCGTTGGTACACTGCCCTCGCCGCGCTCCGCGCCGATCCGGCGCGTGGCGGGTTCCGGCGTTTCAACGCGCGGGTGGTTCGCATCCTGCCCCTGCCTCCTGCCAGCCACGTGATTTGGTCAGCGCTGGCGGCGTGTGGCAGGACGCACGAGGTGGACGATGAGGCAGTCGCCGACTGCCTCGGATTGGACGCACGAGATCGGCGGGCGCTCGAGCGGAATGATCCATGAGCCTCTCGCCGCCCTCCTTACCCCCGGACCCGAAGGCCCGCCCCCGGCGGTCGCGTCCCGGGCGGCGCGCGCTCTGCTCGACCTCCCGCCGGTATCGCCGGCGACGGCCGTCGCGCCGGCATGGCTCGCGGTCCACCAGCGACCGGCGGCAATCAGGCTAGCCGCGATCGTTTCGCGCTACGGAGGCGCGGTGCTCGCGGACGCCCCGGGACTGGGCAAGTCGTATGTCGCCATGGCGGTCGCGTTGATGCGTGATGAGCCGTTCACGCTCGTGGTGCCCGCGGTGCTCGCTCATCAATGGCGTCAGCTATGCCACCGCTTTGACGTGGACCCCGAGATCCAGACCCATGAACGGCTAGGCCGCCGCCCGTTCATCGGGCAGGTGCCGAGCCCGCGCTCGTCCTTTAGGGACTTCATGTCGCGCCGGCAATTGCGATGCCCGTTGATCATCGTTGACGAGGCCCACCACTATCGAAACCCGGCGACGCGCCGCTATCGGGCACTCGCTGAGCTCGCGATCGGTGCCCGGATTCTCCTTGTCACCGCAACACCCGTCCACAACCGCATCGGCGATCTGGTCCACCTGTTGCGGCTCTTCATGCGGGATGATGCGCTCACCGGACTGGGAGTCCCCTCGCTCAAGCGGGCGGCCGCTGGCGAGTCCTGGACGGCGCTCCCCGCCGCCCTCGCTCGCCTCGTCGTGGCGCGGTCTCGCTCCCGCGCACCGTTGCTCGAACTCCCGGAGCGCGCCCGGGGAATGGCGATT
>DASUBP010000098.1:0-6893 GCA_035763205.1 Gemmatimonadales bacterium | reverse complement strand
CGTGGATCCAGCGGGAAAACCTCGCTCGCGCGGCGCGCGGCCGTCAGGGCGAGATCGGGCCGGCCACGCTCGATGAGGATCCCGGCCGCCGCCATGTGGCCCTGGTACGAATCAGGTGAGTCCCGCCTGATAGCTTGGGCGTACGTCACGTTGTCATGCCATACCGGGACCCTCAGGACACTCCGCGTCGCAGCGGCGGCGGCCACCGCGCTGAAGGCCAGGCCGTAGGCAAGCCGCGCCGGCGCTCGGGCCATCAGGGCCCCGACCACGAGCGCCAGGCCGACAGATGGGAGATAGAGCGTCCGCTCCGCCATGAGCACCCCGATCGGGAACAACAGATTCGCCACCGGCAAGAATGCGATCGCGATCCAGACCAGACCCAGCACTTCCACGTTTCGGCCGCGACGCCACGCGCCCCACACCAGGAACCCCCAGGCGGCGAGCAGCAGGACGCCAAGCAAGAATGCCGGACTCGCGGCACTCGTCACGGCGACTCGCTCGGCGGGAGAGTAGTCCGCTCGCAGGTGCAGCGGGAACACCAGCAGGCGCGCCACATCCGCGAATGCGGAAACTGCGGTGAGCCGAACCGTCAGCCAGCTCTGCCCGACAAAGACCGGTGCCGGTGACCACAGGGGCGCGTACGTGCCGAGGACGACATACCGCAGACCTGAATAGGCCACGCCGGCAAAGAGAAACGAGCCGACGAACCCAGCCAAGCGTCCGCCAGTAGGACGCGGCCTCCCGATTCCCAAGGCCCAAGCGACACCGATCAGGGCCGGCGTCACCGCCGCGTTCTCTTTGCACAGGAGACCGAAGAACCAGGCGAGTGCGGACCACCACCACGACCCGCGTTCGATCGCGGCATACACCGCGACGAGCGTGAAAAAAGTGGCCATCAACTCGGCACGCCCGACGATGTTGGCCACCGCTTCGACGTGGACCGGATGGACCGCAAAGACAAGCCCGGCCGCCAAGGCGGCGCGCGCGCCCTTGGCGGGATCACCGCCCCCTACCCACGCTCCCGCCAGGACCGCCACGAGCACCGCGACGCCGGCATTCCAGAGAACGTTGATCGCGTGAAACCAGACAGGCGACCCGCCGCTCAGCTCCCAGTCCCACATGTAGGTTTGGATCGGGAACGGGCGGTAGAGTGCTCCACCGAAACTCTTCGGCCAGTAGGGATCTCCATACGACGACGGCAGCCACCCACTCCAGTGACGGACGAGGGGGTTGTTGACGATGATGAGCCCGTCGTCCCCGACGAAGCCGTTCCACAGCGTGAGCAAGTAAACGGCAACCGCGCAGACCGCGACCACGAGGAGCACGCGCCTAGTGGTCACGGCGCACCTCGTAGAGGGTCCGGCCGCCGGGCCACATCCGCACTGGGGTCAGGAGGGTCGGATAGGCGGCGATCAGCCGGCGCAATTCACCCTCGGACGCCGTGCCGGTCCCGGACAGCAGGACATGCGTCACGCCGTAACGCTCGAGGTAGGCCCGCTGAAGGCCCGGCGTCGGCTCGAGCACCTGCCTTCCCTGATACATGAAGAGATAGAACGGGACCGATTGCCGGCCGGTCGCGAGGTAGACGAGGGGCTCGTTGTCGGTCGCCAGGACCGCCGCCGCCGGGAGAGAGTCGATCGCAGGAACCAGCTCCGCGAAGTTGTCCGAAATGCTCCGCGCCGAGAGGTCCCACCAGCGGTGGGAGAGCCCGCGGATTTCGTAGCGGGCGTATCCCCCTCCCAGGGCCACCGCGAGCAGCACCAGCGCGACTCGCGGCCATTTCTGAATCCGGCGCCAGAGCCCGAAGGCCCCCGCTCCCCACGCCAGGCCCAGCCAGGGAAGTACGGCCCAGAGAAACCGGTCCGGGGGGAACGGCCAGATGCCGAGGATGGCGAGGTAGAAGACCAGAGTCCACCCGATACTCGATCGCACGCAGAACAGGGCCAGTCCGTAGAGGCCCACCAGGAGCGCGGGGATGCCCAGCGCGTAATAGACCACCCGGCTCGGCACCCAGTTCAGGGTGAGCACCGACAGGGGCCGCGGGAGGTCGGTGGTACTCGACCCCAAGGCGCCCAGCCCGGCCGATTTCACGGTTTCGAAATACGAGCCGTAGTCGCTCGCCACGGCGGGATCGATCCCGGCTTTGTGGCGCAACACCCAGAAGCCCCAGGCCGCGCCCGCGATGAACACCGGGACCGCAAACTCCACCAGCTGCCTGCGCGATGCTCCGCGGCGCCAGGCGTACAGCAGAATCCCCGCCCCCGCGGCGACCCCGATCGACCTCGTGAGCAGGGCGGCCGCGACGCACACCCCCGCCGACAGCGGTGAATCGTCCACCAGCATCACGGCCCCGACGAGCAGAAGCGCGAACAGCGGCTCGGACATCAGGGCGCCGAGAAGCGTGAGGACGGGGATGGCGATCGCGGCGACCGCGACGAGGGCAACGGACACCCACGGGGGCGCCTCGCCGAGCAGCTTGGTACGGACCGCGTAGGACGCGACGAGCGCGCTGCCGGCGGCGAACAGCACCACGTTGAGCAGCTTCCCCGCGAACGCGGCAGCGGAGATCGATAGCGTGGCGAAGAACGGGATCAACACGACCGGAAAGAGGGGTGGGAAATGCACGGCCGCCGGCGTGCCCGGCAAGTTGGGATGCACGAACCCGTGACCGTGCGCCATCGCCCAGGCGAGCCCGGCGTAGAGCCCGTCGTCGTAAAAGACACCGGTGAGATAGTGATTGAGCGTGAACAGTCCCGCCGCGAGCGCGACGGCGCCGGCGATCCACCCGGCTTGTCGAGGGGTCAGGGCGTCCGCCACTCTCCCGGGGGTGGAAACATGTTGTAGCGCACGATGTGGAAGAATGCCGCCACCCCATCCTTCCACGTGATCTTCTTCCCTTCGGCGTACGTCCGGCCCGAGTAGGAGATCGGGAGCTCCCAGATGCGCGCCCCGGCCTGTGCCAGCCGCGCGGTAATCTCGACCTCGAACCCGAACCGGTCGGAGGTGAGAGGCAGTTTCTTGATCAGGTCGGCCCGGATGACCTTGTAGCAGGTCTCCATGTCCGTGAGGTTCAGATTCGTGAACATGTTGGAGAGGAGCGTCAGAACCGAGTTGCCGACGGAGTGCCAGAAGTAGAGGACCCGGTGGGGGCCGCCCTGGAAGCGTGACCCGAAGACGGCATCGGCCACGCCCCGCTTGATGGGCACGAGGAGGGCGGGCAGATCCGCGGGGTCGTATTCCAGGTCCGCGTCCTGTACCACCACGACCTCTCCGGTGGCCGCCGCGAACCCCGCGCGAAGCGCGGCGCCTTTGCCGCGGTTCTGGGGATGATGGATCACCTGGTCGACCAGGCCCACCTTCTTCAGCCGGTCCAGCACCGCGCCCGTCCCGTCCGTCGAGCAGTCGTTTACGGCGATGATCTCCACGGGCTCTTTCAGCTCCCGCAGCTTCTTCATCACCGTTTCGACCGTCTGCTCTTCGTTGTACGCCGGCACGATGATCGAAAGCTTCACGCCGGCTCCTTCCCGCCTTCGTACTTCGAGAGTTTCCGGTAGAGCGTCGACGGGTCGATCCCCAGGACTTCGGCGGCCCGCGTCTTGTTGCCACCCTCGGCGTTCAGGACCCAGGTGATGTACGCCTGCTCGATGACGTCCAGGGTCGGGTTGGTGCGCACCTCTTCCGTCACCAGCGGCTCGGCCTTGCGCTCGGTGACCTTCGTCGGAATGGCGCTGAGCGGAATCAGGTTGGCCTTCACCAGAACGACCGCCCGCTCCAGGGCATTCTCCAGCTCGCGCACGTTCCCGGGCCAGTCGTACGCCATGATGACTTCGAGTGCATCGGGGGCGAGCGACTTCGGCTCCTCCCCGTGCTCCTTGGCGATCCGCTTGAGGAAGGCGTCCACGAAGATCGGGATGTCGTCGCGCCGATCGCGCAGCGGAGGCAGATGGATGGCGATGACGTTCAGCCGGTAAAAGAGGTCGGTCCGGAACCGTCCCCGCTTGATCTCCTCCTCAAGGTCGCGGTTGGTCGCCGCCACCACCCGCACGTCCAGCGGAACCGCCTCGGTGCCGCCCACCGGGATCGCTTCACGCTCCTGCAGCACGCGCAGGAGCTTCACCTGGGTGGCGGGCGACATCTCCCCGATCTCGTCGAGGAAGAAGGTCCCCCCGCGCGCGGCCGCGAACAGGCCCTGCTTGTCGCGCACGGCGCCGGTGAACGACCCCTTCACATGCCCGAACAGCTCGGACTCGAGGAGGCTCTCGGGGAGGGCTCCGCAGTTGAGCGAGAGGAAGGGCCCCTCGCTTCGGGCGGAAAGCTCGTGGATGTAGCGCGCGATGACCTCTTTGCCCGTACCCGACTCGCCCTGGATCAGCACGGTGCTTTCCGTGGGCGCGACCTGCTCGGCCAGACGCATGACGTCGCTGAAGGGGCGCGATTTGCCCAGGGGCTTCACCAGCCCCGACCGTTCCCGCCTTCTGATCTCCTGTTTCAGCTGCTTGTTCTCGGCCCGGAGGTTCCGGTAGTCGGCGGCGCGGCGGCAGATCGCCACCATGTCGTCGTTCGAGAACGGCTTCTGGATGTAGTAGAACGCACCCTCGTTGACCGCCTGAATCGCCGTCTGGAGGGAGGCCTGCGCCGTCATGAGGATGACGGGCGTTTCCGGGTCCTGTTGCCGCACGGCAGCCAGGATGTCGATGCCGGTGACCTGCGGCATGCGGACGTCGGTGAGCACGATGTCGGGCGCATGCGCCTTGAGCGCCTCGAGTCCGGCCTTGCCCCCCTGCGCCGTGGTGACGTCGAACCCTTCGTTCTTCAGGAGGATCTGGAGGGTCTGCAGGATCCCCGATTCGTCATCGACGACCAGAATCGAGGGCTGAGACGACCGGACGGGGGCGGTCATGCGGCTTCCTCTCTTTGCCGGGCGGCGGGGAAGTAGATCGTGAAGGTGGTACCGCCCCCGGGGGTCGAATCGACCAGGACCAGACCGCGGTGAGCTTCGACGGCGCGCTGCACGATGGCGAGGCCCAGACCGGTGCCCCCCACCCGCCCCGTGACGAAGGGCTCGAAGAGACGCTCGCGGACGGCATCGGGGATGCCGGGGCCGTTATCCGCGATCTGGACGCGCACGGGATTCTCGATGCCGGCCCCCGACGGCAAGTCTGCCGGGGACGCGGGGCCGATCCGGACTTCGATCCGCGCCCCCTTCCCCGCCGCCTGCGCGGCGTTGAGGACGAGGTTCGACACCACGCGGTGCACCAGGTCCTCGTCCCCTTCCATGGGGGTGGGGGCGCCCTCGAGCGTAATCTGGGCGTCTTCGGGGAAGTCTTCCCGCTCCTCGACCAACCGGGCGGCCGCGCCCGCCACCTCCACCAGATCGAGGACCCGGTACTCGGTGACGCGGACTCGCGAGAAGTCCAGGAACTCCGAAAGAAGCCGCGACAGCCGGTCACTCTCCCGGACGATGAGATTCGCCAGGAACTTCTCGTCCGGATTGGTGCGCGACGACCGCGACAATTGCTCCACGGACGAGCGGATGGACGCGAGCGGGTTCTTGATCTCGTGCGCCAGCGAGCTCGACAGCTCCGCCACCGCCTCGAGCCGCTCGGCACGAAGGTGCAGCTCCTGGAGACGCTTGGAGTCGGAAATGTCCGCGAAGATGGCCGTGACCCGGGGCTGCTCCCCCTTGGGGCCTTCGATGGTCGTCGTGGTGAGACCGATCGGAAAGACCTGCTCCCCGCGCCGGACACTCGCTTCCACGCGCATCAGCCGCACCCCGCGGCGGGCGGTGGCGATGATCGCCGCCCAGAACTCAGGCGCCAGGCGCGCCAGCTCGGGCATGATGGGCTTGTCCCGCCACTCGTCCGCGCTGAAGCCGAGGAGCGCCTCGGCCGCGGGGTTGGAGTAGAGGAGCTTGCCGGAAGAGTCGACCGTCACGACGCCGGTCCGGAGGTTCCGCAGGACGTCGTCGGCTTCGAGGCGGACCTGCTGGAGCTCGCCCGCCAGCGCTTCCCGCTCGGCTCCCATCACCTTCACGCGCGACGCGAAGTACGCCGTCACCGCGGCGACGGCCGCGAAGACACCGAGCTGGATGAAGAGTCCGGGTCCGATGACGCCGCGGTGGCCGAAGAAGATGTCGGCGAAGTAGACGAGCCCGACGAGGGCGGTGACCAGGGCCGTGGACTGCGGTGGCATGAGGACCGCGATCACGGCGATCAAGGGGACGTACAGGGTCGCGAAGTCCGAATCCGCGCCCCCCGTCATGTGCACGACCGTGGTGATCAGCGCCGCGTCGAAAATCGCCTGCAGGTAGAGGAACGTCTCCGACGGCGGGAGCGCGCGGAAATGGCTCCGCCAGTAGGACCAGGCGGTGAAGAGGATGGCGGCGATCAGAACGAACGAAACGACCAGGACCTGCAGGGGTGCGGCGACGGCGACCTTTGCGGCGGCGGTGACGTAGATGGCCACCGCCAGGCAGATCCGGCCGACGTAAACCGCCCGCAGCAAGGTCTGCGGGGATGGGACCGTCGCCTCCGTTCTCCTGACGCCGAACCAGCCCACCGATCCCCTCCGACGGCTTAAGTCATTCTGAGGCAATCTGATAGCAAGGATAGTATGGGGGTATTTTCGCAGAATGCAATACGGTTGGGGATGAGGCTGGGAGCCCCGTGAACGCGGAGCGCGGAAGTGGGAATGCGGAACCCCCACTGCGGTTCCGCATTCCGCGTTCCCAGTTCCGCGTTCCCTACTCTACCGCGTCACCCCTGGACGGCGTTCACCATGTCGAAGATCGGCAGGTACATGGCGACCACCATGCCGCCCACGATGACGCCGAGGACGACGATCATGATGGGTTCCATGAGGGAGAGGAGGGCGGAGACGGCTGCGTCGACCTC
>DASUBP010000097.1:0-4387 GCA_035763205.1 Gemmatimonadales bacterium | reverse complement strand
CCGGGAGCGGTACCTGCGCTCGTGGGCACTCTCCCGCCTCAACCTGCGCCGCAGCGGATTCCAGGCGCTGAAACGGATCACCGCCGTCACCCGTTACACGGCCACCGATGAGCGTGGCGCCAATCCCACCTGGGCGGCCCTCGGCTATCCGGGACCTGCTTCCCCGCCCCCCGCCACGCCGAAAACGATCAAGCCCCTCGTGCTCGACGGAGATACCACCCTCGACTGCGACGTAGTCGTCGTGGGGTCGGGCGCGGGTGGGGGCGTGGTCGCGGGCGAGCTCGCGCGCGCGGGAAAACACGTCGTCGTCCTCGAGAAGGGCGCGTATCTCAACGAGGCCGACTTCACCCAGCGCGAGGGCGAGATGCTGGTGCAGCTCTACGACGCCGGCGGCCTGCTCGCCACCAAGGACCTGGGGCTCGTCGTGCTGCAGGGCAGCTGCCTCGGCGGCGGCACCGTCGTGAACTACACGACGAGCTTTCACACACCCGACCGGATCCGCGAGTCCTGGGCCCGCGAACATGGACTGCCTCACTTCACGACGAGTGATTTCACCACGCATCTCGACGCCGTCGCCCAGCGGATTCACGTGAACACGGAGCACGCCAAGCCGTCGGGGCGAGACCGCCTCCTCATTCAGGGCCTCGAGCGGTGCGGCTGGCACCACGGTCTTCTCCCACGAGACGTGGACGGCTGTCCCCAGGATGACGCCTGTGGATACTGCGGCTACGGGTGTCAGCGAAGCGCGAAGCGCTCGACGCTGGTCACCTACTTGCAGGATGCCGCGGACCGCGGAGCAACTTTCGTCGTCGGCGCCGACGTCCGGCGCGTGGTTCGGGAGCGCGGGCGGGCGACGGGAGTGGAGGCGCTGGTGCGCGTCCCCGGTGCGTCACGGCCGTTCGCGCTGACGGTGCGTGCGCGGTCCGTCGTCGTCGCGGGTGGCTCGATTCATTCCCCCGCCCTCCTGCTGCGCTCGGGGATCCGCCACCCCGAATTGGGGCGGAACCTCACCCTGCACCCGGCGACCGCGATTTTCGGCCTGATGGACGAGCCCGTGCGGCCCTGGACGGGCGCGCTCCAGGCCCATTTCAGTGACCAATTCGCCGATCTCGACCAGGGGTACGGGTTCAAATTCGAGACCGCACCACTGCATCCGTCACTCGCCGCACTCGCGCAGCCGTGGGAAACGGCGGCCACCTTCCGGGAGGCGATGGCCAGACTCCCGAACCTCACGCTGGTCGGGATACTCCTGCGCGACCGGTTCGGCGGCCGGGTCCGCGTCAACGACGCGGGCGCTCCCGTGATAGAATACGCCCTTTCGAGGTACGACCGGACGCACCTCTGGCGGGCCGTACAGGAGGCGTCGCGTCTGCTCGAGTCCGCCGGCGCCCGCGAGATCTTCGCGCCGCAGGCCCGGGGGAACGCCTACCGCCCGGCCGAGGGCGCCGGAGCCCGGGGGCGCTGGCTCGAGCAGGTACACCAAGCGGGACTCGGCGCGAACCAGATGCTCTCGGTGACCTTCCATCAGATGGGCAGCTGCAGAATGGGCGGAAACCGGAAACTCGCGGTCGTCGACCCGGAGAATCAGGTTTGGGACACGCCCGGGCTGTTCGTCGCGGACGCCAGCGTGTTCCCGTCGGCGTCGGGCGTGAATCCGATGCTGACGATCATGGGAATCGCGCATCGTGCGGCAGGGATCATCAGCCATCAGCCGTAAGCCATCAGCCATCAGCCTGCTGATCGCTGCCGGCTGACGGCTCAACCGTCAGGAGAAACCATGCTGCTCTTGCTCGTCGCTTCCATGGCCATCCAGTCTCCCCAGCAAGCCGCCGATTCATCTCCTTTCCGAGCCCTGCCGCTGCCGACCGCGAACCGGATGCGCTCGGCGAACGGCGCACCGGGACCGAACTACTGGCAGCAGGAGGCCGACTACACGATCCACGCGAGCGTCGACACCGCGTCGAGCGTGCTCACCGGCAGTGAGCGGATCCACTACGTGAACCATTCGCCGGACTCGCTCCCCTTCGTGTGGATGCAGATCGAGCAGAACATCTTCGCGAAGAACAGCATCACCTATCAGCTCAACCAGCCGCCCCTCGAATTCGCGGGTGGTGTGAGCTTCGACTTCACCGGCCAGGGATTCATCGGCGGCATCACCATCTCCAAACTCGAGTCCGGCGGCAAAGCGTTGGTCCGGACCGAGTACGGCACCATGATGCGCGTGGAGCTGCCCTCACCGCTGGCCCCGGGTGCCGCGATCGACTTCGACGTCGATTGGCGCTTCCCGATTCCGCCGTACGGCGGCGGCCGCATGGGCCGGGTCGGCAACCGGCTCTACGAGCTGGGCCAGTGGTATCCGCGAATGGTGGTCTACGACGACATCCATGGCTGGAACCCCCTGCCCTACATCGGCGCCGGAGAGTTCTACCTCGAGTACGGCAACTTCGACGTCACCCTCACCCTTCCCGCCGGCTACGTCCTGGGGTCCACCGGCACGGTAGCGAATCCCGAGGAGGTCTGGTCGGCGGATACGCGCGCCCGGATCGAGAAGGCCCGGAATTCTGAGAGCGCCGTCGGGATCGTCACCAAAGAGGAGGCGACGGCCAACGGCCGGCGGCCCACCGCTGGGACGAAGAACTGGCACGTCACCGCGACCAATGTCCGTGACTTCGCCTGGTGCGCGTCCCCTGACTACCGGTGGGATGCCTCGGGCTACGACGGCAAGCTGATCAACACGCTCTACCGCCCCGAGGCGCAACCCTGGCTCGAGGCGAACCGGATGGCGCGGTTCACCATCAAGTACTTCTCGGAGCAGTGGTTCACGTATCCCTGGCCGAAGGCGACGACGTGCGAGGGTCCGGTTCAGGGGATGGAGTACCCGATGATCACCTTCGTGCCCGCTCTCCCCGCGCGCGAAGACCAGTTCTGGGATCTGATGCACGAGTTCGGGCACCAATGGTTCCCGATGGTGACGGGCACCGACGAGCGCCGGTATCCCTGGATGGATGAAGGATTCAATTCGTTCATCGACTACGGCGCGGCCGCCGAGTACTTCAAGGGCACGGCGTACGGCGACACCGTGTGGCGGGAGGTCCTGTCATTCGCCAAACCCGCGATGGCTCCCGGCGCCGAGAAACCGATGATCGACAAGCCGGTGGAGCAGCAGAACCTGGCGTGGGCCGGGTACCAGAAGCCGCCGCTGATGCTGATTCTCCTGCGGGATCAGGTCCTGGGGAAAGCCACGTTCGAGCGCGCGTTCCGCGATTACATCCGCCGGTGGCAGTTCAAGCACCCCCAACCCGCGGACTTCTTCCGCACGATGTCCGACGTCTCAGGCCAGGATCTCGACTGGTTCTGGCGGGAGTGGGTCTTCACGACCGCCCGGCTCGATCAGGCCGTGGATTCCGTTCGAGCGAAAGGGGATTCCAGCTACGTCTACCTCTCGAACCGCGAAGCGATGGTGATGCCGGTGACCGCAGAGCTGACGCACGCGGACGGCACGAAGGAGCGGGTGAGCTTGCCGATCGAGATGTGGAACCTGGCGCCCAGGTTCACCCTGCGGGTGGCGTCGAAGTCGCCACTGGTGAGCGTGGTCATCGACCCGGATGTGTTGTATCCGGATCGCGACCGCTCCAACAACAGCTGGAAGAAGTGAAGGAGTTAATGCATTCCTGAAGTGGAGAATTGCTTGACGAGCTCGCCGAGGACCGCCTTGGCATCTCCGAAGAGCATCCACGTGTTGTCTTTGACGTAGAGCTCGTTGTCGATCCCGGCAAAACCCGGATTCTTGCTTCGCTTGATGGCGAGCACGGTCCGGGCTTTGTCCGCGTCGATGATCGGCATGCCGTAGATGGGCGACCCCTTCGCCGTCCGGGCGGCAGGATTCACCACGTCATTGGCACCGACGACCAGTGCCACGTCGCACTGCGGCATCTCCGGGTTGATCTCGTCCATTTCGACCAGGGCCGAATAGGGCACGTTGGCTTCCGCGAGCAGGACGTTCATGTGCCCCGGCATCCGCCCGGCCACCGGGTGGATGGCGAACCGTACGATCACCCCGCGCCTGGTGAGCTGGTCGTAGAGCTCCTGCGCCTTGTGCTGGGCCTGGGCGACGGCCATGCCGTACCCGGGGATGATGACGACCATCCGCGCCTGCTCGAGAATCTGCGCCGCCCCTTCCACCGACTCCTGCTTCCATTCCTTCTGCTCGCCGGCCGCCGCCATCTTGGGGGCCGCCCCGAACGCTCCGAAGAGCACGTTCGCGAAGGAGCGGTTCATCGCCTTGCACATGATGATCGACAGAATCAGGCCGCTCGAGCCGTCGAGGGCGCCGGCGGTAACGAGGAGCCGGTTGTCCAGCACGAACCCCATCGCGACCGCCGAAAGG
>DASUBP010000096.1:0-4388 GCA_035763205.1 Gemmatimonadales bacterium | reverse complement strand
TTCAAGGTTCTCTCCTTAGACCTCTAACGCCACGCCGAGGGCGCGCGCGGTGCGGGCGAGGGGTTGGTCGAGGGTCCAGAGCCGGATCTGATCGAGCAATGCCGAGGCGAGGAGATGGACGTCGACCCAGCCGATCCCCCGCCTCCAGAGGCGCGCGCGATCGATCAGGGCCATCACCTCGGCATGCTGGGCCACGCGGGGAGCGCGCAGAGCCCCCAAATGGGTGAGCACTTCAGCCCGCGGGGTGATGGCGCCGAGGGCGATTTCTCCGAAGACGAACGGATGGACCACGATCTGGTCCGCTTCGAGCAGCTGTTGGAAGCGTGGGCTGCCGCGGCGCCAGTGATCGATCCACACGGACGTGTCCGCGAGGATGATCACGCGCCGCGTTTGCTGCCGGGTCTCCGGCGGGGAGTGGGCGCCAGGTTGGGCATGGAGCCGCCCAGGGCGGCGAGCCGGCGGGCGGCTTCACGGGTGATGAGGGCCTCGAGCCCGGCGCGCACCAGGGCGGTTTTTTCCTGAATGCCGGACAGCTCGCGGGCCCGGTCCAGCAGGGCGTCGTCGAGAATCAGTGTGGTCCTCATATGCATATAGATATGCATAATCTATATGTAGTCTGTCAACCACGGGTCAACTGAGCAGCGCGACGAGGGCAGCGGCTGGAGTGCCGGGGAGCGACGCGCGCGGAAACCCGCTCACATCGTTACCGTAGGGGCCGGATACCCATCGGGGCCTGTTGATGTTGAACCTCTTGAGTCAGCACGTGCGGTACGGGGCCCGGGCACTCGCCCGGAGTCCGATCTTCGCACTGGTCGCCGTGTTGTCCGTAGCGATCGGCGCCGGTGCGACCACGGGCGTCGTCACGCTCGTCGACACCATGCTGCTTCGCCCGCCCTCCGGCGTAGAACACGCCGAGCGGCTCGTCGTCGTCGGGCGGACGCAGAACGGGAAGGGCTTCGACAACTTCTCGTACCCGGCGTTCGCGGCTTACCGCACCGCCCGCTCGCTGAGTGGACTCGCGGCCACCGAGATCGGGCCGCAGACGGTCAGCCTGGCCGGACCGAGCGGGGGCGAGCCGATGCACGTCTCCACCGTCAGCGGGAATCTGTTCGACGTCCTGGAGGCGAGGACATTCCTGGGACGGTTCTTCGCGAAGGACGAAGATGGGGCGCCGGGGGAGAAGCCCGTCCTCGTCCTCAGCTATGCATACTGGCAGCGCCGTTTCGGGGCCGACCCATCGATTCTGGGCCGGCCTCTCGTGTTGAATGGGGCACCGTTCACGGTGATAGGGATCGCCGCCAAGGGATTCCAGGGCCCCTTCGCCACGGCGCCTGACGGCTGGGTGCCGCTCGCGGCCGTCACCTACTTCGGCACGCCCGCGTCCATGTTCAACGAGCCGTCCGGGGTTTGGCTCATGGCCGTGGGGCGGCTCGCCCCCAATGCGAGTCTCGATCAAGCGCAGGCCGAGCTGGCCGGCATCACCGCGCGTCTGGCCCGCGACAATCCGAATGCGTATGAGGGCAAGGGTGTCACGGTGGAACGGGCGAGTCTCTTTCCGGGGGACATGCAGGCCGCGATCGGCGGGTTCCTCGCGCTGCTCTTCGTGGTGGCCGGGCTCGTCCTCGTGATCGCGAGTACCAACGTGGCGGGCATGCTGTTGGCCCGCGCCGCGGCCCGGCAGCGGGAGATCGCCGTGCGCCTGGCGCTCGGCGCCTCGCGCGCCCAGCTCGTGTGGCAGCTGGTGATCGAGTGCCTGTTGTTGTTCGGGGCTGCGGGCGCGTTGGGCCTCGTGATCGCCAACTGGATGGTCCGGGGATTGCTCGAGCTCATCCCCCGGCTTCCGGTGTCCCTCTCGCTTGACCCCCGACTCGACTGGCGCGTGCTCACGGCTGCCCTGGTCCTCGCGCTCGGGACGGGCTTGCTCGCCGGCCTGGTGCCCGCTCTTCAGTCCACCCGACCCAACCTGGTGCCCGCGCTCAAAGCCGGGTCGGGGGGAAGCGACGGTGCGGGCCGCCTGCGCCTGCGGAGCGGTCTCCTGGTGGTCCAGATCGCGTTCTCGATGGTGCTCTTGGTGGTCGCCGGCCTGTTCGCCCGTACGCTGCAGCATGCCCGGGGCATCGATCCCGGATTCGATCCGGAGGGCGTCGCCTTCACGACGCTCGATTTCGGGACTGCGAACTACAGTGAGGACAGGGGCCGGCAAGCTGCGACGGCGATTCTCAACCAGGTGCGTGCCCTGCCGGGAGTCCATGGTGCCGCGCTTTCGGCCATGTTGCCGCTCGGCGGCGGCGGGCTGGGGTTCGGTCCCATCACGGTTCCCGGGCGGCCGGTGGACCCGCGCGAGGGGGAACTGGACGCCGACTGGGACGTCGTGAGCCCCGGGTACTTCGCCACGCTCGGCATACCGCTGGTTCAGGGGCGTGATTTTTCGGAGGCGGATCGGGCGGGGGTGGGCGACGTCGCGATCATCAATGAGGCCTATGCCGCGGCGCTCTTTCCGGGCGAGGACCCGGTGGGACGGACGCTGGTCAACGAGGGACGGACGGCCAGCGACAGCCGTACCCTCACGGTGATCGGCGTGGTTCGGAACGCGAAGTACCGTTTTCTGGGCGAGGCGCAACGCAACTTCATCTATGTGCCGCTCAGCCAGCGGTACTTCGCCCGGACGAACGTCCTGGTCAAGATGACGCCGGGAGTGGCGATGCCGGCCGTGGCGGTTGGGCGCATCGTGGCCGCAGTCGATCCGGCGCTCCCGATCTTGCGCCAGGAAGCGCTGCGCGACCAGATGGCCGTCGCGCTCCTGCCGCAGCAGTTGGCTCTGTTCGTCTCCGGCGGTCTGGGGCTCGTCGCGCTGCTGCTCGCCCTGCTCGGCATTTATGGCGTGACGGCGTACGGCGTGTCGCAGCGAACGCGCGAGATCGGCGTGCGGATCGCGTTGGGTGCGCCGCGCGGACACGTGCTGGGCCTGGTGCTCCGCCAGGGTCTGGTGCTGGCGGGGGTCGGGGTGCTGCTGGGCGCGCTGGCTGCGTTCGGGGCGACGGGGCTGTTGCGGGGCTTGCTGTACGGCGTGGCGCCGGCGGATGTGGTGGCATTGGGAGGCGCGGCGGTGTTGCTGGCGCTGGCGGCGTTGGCGGCGAGCTGGGTGCCCGCCCGGCGCGCCGCGCGGCTCGATCCGGTGATTGCCCTGCGGAGCGAGTAGGGTGGCGGCAGCCCCGTCGCCAGCATCTTGAAACGACTGTCAGCACTCTAGATAGAGCCGTCACCCACCAGGTAACGGCTGGAGGACGGCTAGCCATTAGCGTGGTGTTTCCCCTGAGCGATGAGGAAGCACCATGCACCCTCGGTTCATCGTATTCGCGTCCTTTGCCTCCGCCGTTGCCCTGGCGGCCTGCTCAAGTTCGAGTACCGGACTGGCCGCGGGTCCGGTCGGAAACTGGCACGTGACCGTAAGTCAGCTGGCGGGTAGCGGCATCTACACGTATGACATCCGCCCGGCGCCATTTGTTCTGACGATCAGCCAAAGCAGCGCCACCTACACGGCGACATTTCCGGCACTGTTCGGGATCACGACCAGCTCGGGGGACACGGTGCACCGCTGGTCTCAGAACGAGGGTGCGTCGCTCGTCGTGATCACCGCGGATTCCCTCCGGATGTCACTGGACGACACTCTCCACACCTGCACTCTCACATTGGTCGGCGCGATCAACGGGACCTCCGCCTCCGGCAGCGGCATCCTGGGCAACTGTGACGGACCGGGGACGCCGACTCCTGGGTCATGGAGCGCGACGAAGTTCTGAGTTGACATCGGCCTAGTTGGTCATTTGATTTAGTCAAATGACCAAACGGCCAAAACCGGCCCCGGACGACGGACTCCGACGCACCCGGGAACGGCTGCTCCACGCGACCGTCGAGCTGATGGCCGAGATCGGCGTCGACCGCGTGCGGACGCGGTCCATCGCCGAGCGGGCCGGGGTGAACCCGGCGCTCGTCCACTATCACTTCGGCACGGTGTCGGCGCTCGTCATGGAGGCCGCCCAGGACGCCCTGCTGCGCACCCTGGGTCCCTCCCTCGAAGCCCTGCAGTCGGGTACCACCATCCGCGACTCCATGCGCGGCATCCTGCGGTGGCTGGAGCGCCACGGGCAGGACGCCCCGGGCTCCACCATCCTCGCGGAAGCCATGGTGAAGGCCACCCGCAGCCCGTCCTTCCGCCGCTGGGCCCGCCAGGCCTCACGCCGCTTCCGGCTGGTCATCCTCGAACGTCTGCGGGCCGCCCGAAAGGCGGGCGAGCTCGATCCGGAGCTCGACGTGGCCGCCGCCGCCACCCTCCTCGCCGCCGCCCTGGACGGCCTGCTCTTCCACCGCCTGGTGGATCCCAAACTCGACGT
>DASUBP010000095.1:0-6394 GCA_035763205.1 Gemmatimonadales bacterium | reverse complement strand
CTCAGGGTGCACCCCTCGCTTTGCTCGGGGCGCACATTACGTTGTTGGCTTGCCCCCGCCCCGGGAGCCCTTCGCTCACATGCGCATCGCTCTGGTCACGGAGTTCTACTACCCCCACTTGGGCGGGGTCACTGAACACGTTCACAACCTGGCGCTCGAATTCCGGGCCCGGGGCCACCACGCCATCGTCATCACCTCGAACATGGATGGGCAGGGTCCCGATCCTGACTGGGTCCGGCGGGTGGGCACCAGTCGGGTGGTGCTTTCGAACGGCTCGTACGCCCGGGTCTCCACCGGGTGGGCCATCACCCGCAAGATCGTCGACATCCTGAAGGCCGAGCGGATTGACATCGTCCACAGCCAGGACGTGCTCGCGCCCATGCTGGGTCTCAAGGCGGCGAGCGCCGGCTGGGCGCTCGGAATCCCGGTCGTCGCCACATCCCACACGTGGTTCTCGAGCTCCCTCCTGTATCGGATGTTCCGGTGGTGGCTGCAGCCGCGGCTCGATCGGGTCGCGGCGCGGATTGCGGTGTCGGATCCTGTGGTTCACGCGATGGGGATGTACTTCAAGGCCGACTGGGAGGTCATCCCCAACGGCGTGGACATCCGCTATTTCCACCCCAATGGCCGCCGCGAGCGTGAAGCCGCGACCCGGGGGCCGCGGCTGCTCTTCCTCGGACGGCTCGATCCCCGGAACGGCCTCGACACGTTGCTCGAAGCGATGCCGATGATTCTCGAGCGTCACCCGACGGCCCAGTTGATCGTGGTCGGCGACGGGCCCCTGCGCCCGAGCTACGAAGCGAGTGCTGCCCATCTCGGGGCCGCGGTGAAGTTCGTGGGGCAGGTGTCGGACGAGCGCCCCGACTACTACGGGGGGGCCGATCTCTATCTGTGCCCCACCACGAAGGCGTCGTTCGGCATCACCCTGCTGGAAGCCATGGCGTGCGGTACCCCGCTCGTGGTCTCCGACATCACGGGCTTCCGCGAGCTCATCGCGGGAGGCGCCGAGGCGGTGCTGGTCCCGAAGGACAACCCGCTCGCCTGGGCCCACGCGACCAACGCGCTGATCGAAGACCCGGCCCGTCGCGCAGTGATGGGAGCCGCGGGCCTCGCCAAGGCGGCGCAGTTCGCCTGGCCCCGGATTGCGGAGCGCGTGCTCGAGGTCTACCAGCGGGTCCAGAAGTGATCGAGACGGTCGCCGTAGTTGGGTTGGGCGCGGCAGGCCTTGCCGCCTACGGAGCCTACGCGCCGAACAGCGGGCTGTATGGCAGGTCGGTCTCCCGGGGGCCGAGCGGTGTTCCCCGCGTCTACCTCACCTTCGATGACGGTCCCTCCCCGAGTGCCACCGCAAGCATCCTCGACACCTTGGAGAAGGAGGGGGTCCCGGCCGCCTTCTTCATGGTGGGAGACTTCGTCCGGCGCGAAGGAGCGTTGGCACGGGCAGTCGCCGAGGCGGGGCACGAGGCGGGAAACCACACCCAGACCCATGTCAAACTGCACCGTCGGGGGCCGAAACGGATCCGGCGGGAACTCGAGGAAGCGCATGGCGTTATCTCTGAGGCGGTGGGGAGGCCCCCTCGGGCCTTCCGGGCCCCCCACGGCTACCGGAACCCATTTGTAGGCCGTACCGTACGGCGACTCAAATACACCCTGTTCGGCTGGACTTTCGGGGTCTGGGACAGTGCGCGTCCCGGCGCCGAGGAGATTCGCCGGCGGGTGAGACGGCGCCTCGTGCCGGGAGCGGTGATTCTCCTCCACGACGGCGATGGATACGATTTCCACGGCGATCGCACGCAGACCGCCGAGGCGTTGCCGGGAATCATCCGCGACGCCCGTGACGCGGGGTTCGTCTTCGCACCACTCGGGGAGCTGATCTGAAGAAAAGCCGTCGGTGGATCTGGTGGGTGCTGGGATTCGCGGGGGTCGGCATCGCGCTGAAGGCGCTGGCCGGGTTCCCCTGGGAAGACACGCTGGCGACCCTCATCAACGCCAACTACTGGATTCTTGGCCTCGCCCTGGTGATCAACCTTGGCTCGCTCGTGGCCAAGGGCTGGGCGTGGCATCTGCTGCTCAATCCCGTCTCTCCCAATCACTGGAAGACCGCGCAGGAGGCGAATCTGGTTGGCGCGGCGGTGAACAACGTGTCGATCGCCGTCGGCGGCGAAGCGGCGCGCATTCACTACATCGCCCAACGTGACGGCGTGCCGGTCGGCGCCGCCATCTCCTCCGTCGTCTGGACCCGCGTCACCGAAACCATCGCGCTCGCCATCTTCCTCGTGATGGCGCCGAGCCTCCTGCGTCTGCCGCATTGGCTGCGCGGCTTGCAGGTGGGCGCCGGGCTCGGGCTCGTGATCGTCATGCTGATCACCTGGCACCGCGGCTGGTCGTGGATCTTGAATCAGCTGCCGGCTTCCTTGCAGCGGCGGGCGGCGGTCCTGGCGGAGATGGGTTCCGGGGGACGCCTCTTCTGGCCGACGGTACTGGGTCTTGCCAACTGGGGCACGCAGTGGGCCACCTATCACCTGGTGCTCGTGGCCGCGCACATCCCGGTTACTCCGGCCGCTTCGTTCACGGCGCTGGTCGCCGCGAATCTGGGCGGTATCATCCGGATTACGCCCGCGGGACTCGGCGTGACACAGGCGGCGATGGTAGTCGGTCTGCTGCAGTTCGGAGTGCCGGCGGACCGGTCGGTGGCGGCGGGGCTGGCGCTCCAGGCGCTCCAGGTGCTCCCCGTAATTTTCCTCGGCGCTCTCCTCACCGGCTGGCGTCTCACCGAAACCGCGCGCGACGCGGAAGAGACCGAAGCGCTGCAGCCGGTTTGATCAGGCGGTGGGAGCCTCGGGGGGCAGGTGTCCCTCGGCTTTCGCCTGCGCGTATCCCATCCCCTTGAGCCGGATGATCCGCATCTCGATCGGCGGATGAGAGGCCATCACGTCACCCAACGTCCCCGGGTGATCGTTCAGCTTCCGGTCCAGCGGATCACAAATGCAGAGGTGGGCGGCGCCGGCCTTGAGGTGCGTTGCGGGGGCATCCGAGTCTTCGATCTTGGTCAGGGCGCTGGCGAGCGCGGCCGGATTCCGCGTGAATTGCGCCGACATCGCATCCGCCAGGTATTCCCGCTTTCGACTGACCGCCATGGCGAGCATCTGGGTGATGATGGGCGCCAGGATCCACGACAGAATCCAGATCACGAGCAGGACGACGACCAGGACGCCGAGGTTGCCGCCTTTGTCGCGTGACCGCCCACCTCCGCGCCCACCCCAGAAAAAGCGGCCCGTGCCGTCCCGGATCAGCAGCACCACGCCCACCAGGGCCGCGAGCGTCGTCATCAACCGAACGTCAAGATTCTTGATGTGCCCGAGCTCGTGGGCGACGACGCCTTGCAGCTCGTCTCGCGACATCAGGTCGAGGAGCCCCTGCGTCACCGCGATGTGCGCGTGCTGGGGATCGGTCCCGGTGGCGAACGCGTTCGGGGCGGGGTCGTCCACGACCCAGATGCGGGGACGCGGAATTCCGGCCGCGATGGCCATTTCCTCGACGACGTTGACGAGCTGTTTTTCCTGGTCGTTGGCGGGGACCGTGATTTCGTGGGCGCCCGTGGACCAGAGCACCTTCTCCGGCCCCGTGCTGTACCCGTACCACGCGATCCAGGTGCCGACGAACGTCAGGACGATGCCGAACCACGGAAACGTGTGGTGCGGCTCGTACGGCAGGTTGTGGAGCGTGGCGAGGTAATAGATGTAGTCCCCGCCGAAGCCCAGCCACGCGAAGAAGAGCACGAAGCAGACCACCAGCAGGGTGGTCCGGCGACGGTTGGCGTCCTGCTGTTGGAAGAGGTTCGGGGCGGCTTCGCCGCTCACGCCTTGGGCTTCATCGAGAGATCGACCTGCGGCACGGCCCGGTCGGCCTGGTCGTCGATCTCCCAGAGCTGTGCGGGCGCCGCGTGGGCCAACCCTGCCATCAGACTCGCCGGGAACTGCTGCTGCTTTGTGTTGTACTGCGTGGCGGTGTCGTTGTAGAGCTGGCGCGCGAACGAGATCCGGTTCTCCGTCGAGGTCAGCTCTTCCTGCAGCTGGCCGACGTTCCCCGTCGCCTTCAGGTCGGGATACCGCTCCACGACCACCATCAACTTCGAGAGTGCACCCGACAGGGCGTTCTCGGCCTGGCTGATCTGCTTCACGGCGTCCGGGCCGGCGGCGTTCACCTGCACCGCCTGATTGCGGGCTTGCACCACCGCCTCGAGGGTCGACTTCTCGAAGTCCATCGCGCCCTTCACCGAGTTGATCAGGTTGGGAATCAGATCATGGCGGCGCTTGAGCTGGACGTCGATCTGCTTGAAGGCATTGACGGTCTGATTTTTCAGAGACACGAGGCCATTGAATGCGGAGATGGCCCAGAGGACGACGACTACCAGAAGAATCAGGGGAATCCAGGAACCCATCGTTCGTCTCCGTTGCGGGTCAGGGCCCTACGCCGGGGAGGGCGGCAGGAGTTTCGCCAGCGCGGCGCGGATCGCTTCGGCCAGTGCGGCGTCATCGGCGCCCACACGGGCCAGGGGATGCTCCGAGTCGACGTGCAGCTCCACCCCGCGCGTCACGGGGACGCGCCGCCAGGTCCGGGTGCCCTCAGGGTCCTTCCCCGCGTCCCGCGCGAGCCATGCGGAGAGGGCGCGTCCGGATCGGCCCCGGGGCATTCGGGGAGCTCCGCGGAGCGCGAGCCGGTCCGGGAGGGGGAGCGCGGCGCCGAGCGTCTGCGCGGCCCGGCGCTCGAGGACGTCTCCGGTCTGGTCCACCATCTCGCGCGCGATCGCCGCGAGCGTCGCTCCCTCCATCTGCCGGAGCTTGATCCAGAGCAGCTGCAGGAAGTGGCGGTACGAGTAGGTCGCCGCGGTGCCGCGGCCCTCCGGCGGACTCACCAACCCGCGCGTCACATAGAACCGGACGGTACGCTCGCTCGGCGCCGCGCGCGCGGCGGCATTGATCGGCGTGACGGCGGAGGCGTCGAGGACGGCGCCGACCAGCACGGCGAGATCCCGCAGGTTCCACGGCGCGAGCGACCGGTACTCGCGCAGCGTGTGAAGGGGATCGGCGGATTGGGGTGCGGTCACGTCAGGCTTGCTCGGACCGGCGGCTTCGCCAGGCGCGCACGTGGCTCAGCCACTCCTCGATCTGCACGAGGTTGAACGGCTTGGCGATGAGGGGGCAGGAGTTCCGCGCGATCCACTCCAATACCTCGGTCGTCTCTCCGTCTCCGGTCATCACCGCGACGCATCCCTGAAGCTCGGGCCAACGGGCGATGGCCGCAACGTAGAACGCCAGCCCGGACATCGTGGGCAGGTGGACGTCGAGCAGGATCCCTGTGGGGCGCTCGACGGCGAGGAGCTCCAGTGCACTCTCCGCCGACGCCGCACCGATCACGCGGTAGCCGAGACGGGAGAGGGCGCGCTCGAGGACCCGGCGCAACGGCGCCTCGTCATCGACCACCAGCACGGTCATCTTGGAGGCCGATTCGCCCGTCATCCCGTCGCCTCCTTCAGGCCGTCGGAGCTGCCGTTCGCCAGAAACCGGCGCACCACGGTTTCCATGGCCTCGTCCGTCGTCAGCGAAAGGCGCATCTCACCGGCCGTCAACCCGAGGTAGGTCCGCGCGTGCTGTTGCAGGGTCTTCACGCGCGTGTACCCCAGCCGCTTGGCGACGTCCTCGATCGTGAACCCCGGGTCCCGGAGCAGGCGATGGGCGTAGAGCACGCGGGCCGCCGCCAGGAAATGGCGGGGGCTGGGCAGATGTGCGCGAGTGAACCAGCGCTCACAGGTGCGGCGATCCACGGATGCCCGCAGAGCCAGGTGCTGGACGGTTTGCACCTCTTCCGGCATCCGGAGCGCCTCTTCCAGGACCCACCGCAGCTCGGTGGGAAGGGGCGACAGCCGGCTTTCGATTTGCTCGAGGAACTGCTGGGACGACGCGAGCGCGTATTCCTGCTCGAGCGCTTCGCGAAGCCGAGTCGGGTGATCATCGAGGCGGGCGAAAATGACTTCGCGGATCCCCCGTTTGCCGAGGGTGAGCAGCACCGCGGCGAGCTCGGGGGTGAGCGTCGTGTACAAAATGAGCGGGAGCGACGGGAAGAACTGGCGGAGCCGCTCGATCTCGTGGCTGCGCGGCTCGCCGCCGAGCAACGGATCGAGGACCGCGAGCTCGACGGGGCGCTCCCGGATGGTGTCGAGGACCTGACCCCACTCCAGGGCGCGCACGAAGGAGAACTGTCCCGCGGCGGCGCGGCGCAGCTTGTGGTACTGCACGTCGGGTATGGCGCCCAGGACGAGCATAAATGTCGCAAAAACGTCCTATCGTGCCGCAAAACCGACCTTAAACCGGAGCGCCTCCGTTCGCAGGTTGTC
>DASUBP010000094.1:0-8472 GCA_035763205.1 Gemmatimonadales bacterium | reverse complement strand
GCGGTGAGTTAATTTTCTCCGCATGGCCCTCTTCCTCCATAACACGCTCACGCGCGCCATCGAGCCTTTTCAGCCGCTCCACCCGCCGCGGGTGACGCTGTATACGTGCGGCCCGACCGTCTGGAACTACGCGCACATCGGAAACTTCCGGACCTTTCTCTTCGAGGACCTGCTCCGGCGGCACCTCGAGGCTTCCGGGTACGACGTCTTCCACATCATGAACCTGACCGACGTGGATGACCGGACCATCAAGGCGGCGGCGGCGGCGGGGAAGACCCTCACCGACCACACGGAGCAGTACGCGCAGGCGTTCTTCACGGACCGGGACTTCCTGCGCATCCGGCCCGCGCACGTGTATCCGCGGGCCACGCAGTCCGTGCCGGCGATGGTCGCGCTCATCGAGAAGCTTCTGGCCAAGGGCGTCGCCTACAAGGGCGACGACGGGTCGGTGTACTTCGCCATCAGCAAGTTCCCGACGTACGGCCGCCTGTCCCGTCTCGACACGCGGGAGATCAAAGTCGGGGCACGCGTCGCTTCCGATGAATACGCGAAGGACGACCCGCGGGACTTCGCCCTCTGGAAGAAGTCGGACGACGAGGACGAGCGGGTGGGGGCGGCATGGGACGCGTCGTTCGGCCGGGGCCGGCCGGGTTGGCATCTCGAGTGCTCGGCCATGTCCCTCGACGAGATCGGGAAGCGCTTCAAGGTCGAAACTCTGGACCTTCACGCCGGCGGCATCGACCTGATCTTCCCGCACCACGAGGATGAGATCGCGCAGTCCGAGGCCGCGACGGGCCAGACCTTCGCCCGGACCTGGCTGCACGGAGAATTTCTCAACCTGCGCGGCACCAAGATGTCCAAGCGGTATGGCAACATCCTCACGGCGCGGGACCTCAAGGAGCAGGGCGTGGACGCCGCCTCGGTGCGCCTCCTCTTCTTCCAGACACACTACCGCCAGTCCATCGATTTCAATGACGACGCGCTGGCCGCGGCCGCCGAAGGCGTGCGCCGGCTCGGTGAGTTCCAGGAGCGCCTCGCCACGGCGCGCCCCGATCCGAAAGGCCCCCTCGCCGACCTCGCCGCCGGCATGGAGCAGAACGTCCGGGCAGCGCTGGATGACGATCTCAACGCGCCACAGGCCCTGGCCCATCTCTTCGAGTTCGTTCGCGCGGCGAACCGCGAGATCGATGCGGGTGCCGGCGGCGCGCCCACCGCGCAGGCATCTCTCCGGAAGGTGATGGACGTGCTCGACGTCATGCCCACGAAGAAGACGGTCGCCGCCGACCTTTCGCAGTGGGTGGAGGAGCGCGTGTCGGCACGCACCCAGGCCCGTCAGTCCCGGGATTTCAAGGAGGCGGACCGGATCCGCGCCGAGCTGAAGGAGAAGGGCGTGGAGATCGAGGACACGCCGGGGGGCACCAAGTGGAAGATCGGGTGACCTCCAGGGCGCTCGTCGGGGTCGCGTTCTGTCTGGCCGCGGGTCTCGGCTTCCACCAAGGCGGTGACCGGACGGAGCATATCCGGGTGGGAGGCCGCGACCGGACGTACCTGCTCCACGTCCCGCCGAACGCGAGCGGAGCGCGGCCATTGGTCGTTCTGCTTCACGGGCGGCTCGGGGACGGCGCGGGGGAAGCGCGGCTCTCATACTTCGATCCGATCGCCGATTCCGTCGGGGCGATCGCCGCCTACCCGGATGGGTACCGGCGCTCCTGGGCCGATGGGCGGCTCGGGACACCGGCCGACAAGGCGGGCATCGACGACGTCGCCTTTTTCCGGGCGCTGGTCGCGGATGTGGCGGCCCATGCCCCCGTGGACTCGAGCCGGATCTACGTGGCCGGGATGTCGAACGGCGGGTTCATGACGGAACGCCTGATTTGCGATGCGTCCGATCTCATCGCGGCAGCCGGCATCGTCGCCGCAACCCTCGGAGATTCCCTCGCCGGGAACTGTCACGCGGCCCGCTCCGTTCCAGTGATGACGATGAACGGTACCGAGGATCCGCTCGTGCCCTATCAGGGCGGGACACTCGGCGGCGGTCGGGGAACGGTTCTCGGCGCGATCCCGAGCCTCGATGAGTGGGTGCACCGGAACGGGTGCGCGGAGAGGTTCAAGGCCATCGTCTTGCCGGACACGGCCCGGGATGGGACCACGATCAACGAAAGAGTGTATCCCTGTCCGTCGGGCGCTGACGTCGTCGGCATCACGGTGGTGCATGGCGGGCATACGTGGCCTTCGGGACCGCAATACCTGCCGAAACGGATGATCGGCATCTCATCACGGAATCTCGACGGCTCCCGGACACTCTGGACCTTTTTCGCTGCGCACCGGCGCACGAACATGAAGGAGACCCGATGATCACCCCGCTGCTCATTGCGCTCACGACGGCTCTTGCTCCGGCACGCGACACCGCGGTGTTCGCGGGTGGCTGCTTCTGGGGCATCGAAGGCGTGTTCGAGCATACCCGTGGGGTCATCTCGGCCACCGCGGGATATGCGGGCGGGCACACCGCGTCCCCGTCGTATGAGCAGGTCTCGTCCGGCGAGACGGGTCACGCGGAGGCCGTGCGGGTGGTGTATGACCCCGCGCAGGTGTCGTATGGGCAGCTGCTGGCGGTGTTCTTCACCGTGGCGCACGATCCGACGGAGCTCGACCGGCAGGGCCCGGATGTCGGGACGAACTACCGCTCGATCGCGTTCTACCGGGATTCGACCCAGCACGCCGCGATCAACACGTTCATCTCCGAGCTCCAGAAGCGGCGTCTGTATTCGAAGCCCGTAGTCACCGAGGTGATCCCGCTCGCGACGTTTTACGAAGCGGAGGGATACCACCAGCACTACATGGAGCATCACCCCGATCAGCCATACATCGCCTACAATGACGCGCCGAAGGTGGCGCATTTGAAGGAAGCTTTTCCCGCCCTGTATCGCGATTCCTGGAAGTAGCGCGCCGAACGGCGGGTCTCGAGCGACGAATCGGCTCCCGCTCCCCGTCTTGGTCGGGTAGGATGTGATATCCTGACTGGAGATCTCATGACCGCCGTCGTTCCTCTGCTCGCTGCGCTGCTCTCCACCCAACCCTCGTCGGCGCCAAAGGCCGCCCCACTCGATACTGCCGTCCTCGCGGGCGGCTGTTTCTGGGGCGTCGAGGGCATCTTCGAGCATGTAAAGGGCGTGGTGAAGGTCGTGTCGGGGTACGCGGGCGGGACGCTCGCGAACCCGACTTCGGCCCAGGTCTACAACGGCGGGACGGGCCACGCCGAGTCGGTGATGATCATCTACGATCCGGCGCGCGTGAGCTTCGATCAGCTCCTGCTCGTCTTCTTCAACGTGGCGCATGATCCCACGCAGCTGAACCGCCAGGGTCCCGACGTCGGGAGCGACTACCGCTCCATCGCCTTCTACCGGGATTCGACGCAGAAGCAGTCGGTGGAGGACGCCATCGCGAGCCTCAAGCGGCGGCACGTGTATTCGGACCCCATCGTGACGGAGGTGCTGGCGTTCCGCGCGTTCTATCCGGCGGAGGCCGAGCATCAGGGATTCATGCAGCGCCACTTGAGTGATGCGTACATCGTGACCAACGACCTCCCGAAGCTCGAGGTTCTCAAGACGCGGTACGCCACCTTGTACCGCGCGGAGTGGCACGACTGACGAGGGGCGCTATCTTGGGCCCCCATGGAACTCTCCCGCCTCGACGTCGTGATCGCGATCGTCTCGATCGTGATCTGCTTCGCGCCCGCGCTCTTCTTCGCCCGCCGGTCGGGGAAGGGCACCGCTGAGTTCTTCGCGTCGGGGCAGGCGGCCCCGTGGTGGCTGGTCGGCACCTCGATGGTGGCGACGACGTTCTCCACCGACACGCCGAACCTCGTCACCGACTTCGTCCGATCGCACGGCGTCTCGTACAACTGGGCCTGGTGGTCATTTCTGCTCACGGGAATGGCCACCGTGTTCTTCTACGCCAAGTTGTGGCGGCGCTCCGGCGTCCTGACCGATCTGCAGTTCTATGAGCTGAGGTACTCGGGGAAGCCCGCCGCCGTGGTGCGCGGTTTTCGCGCGATCTACCTGGGCCTGTTCTTCAACCTGACGATCATGACGACAGTGACGCTCGCGGCCGTGAAGATCGCGAACGTCATGCTGGGCTGGGAGCGGCTGACCACCATCATCGTCGGCGGGCTCACGTGCATACTCTTTGCCTCGGTCTCGGGGCTCTGGGGCGTGCTGGTGACCGACATGATCCAGTTCGCGCTCGCGATGTTCGGCGTGATCGCGGCGGCTGTGGTGGCGCTCGATCAGCCGCAGGTCGGCGGGCTCGCCAACCTGTTGCACCGCACCGACCCGCACGTCCTTTCGCTGCTTCCGGATTTCTCGAACTGGGATGTCGCGGTGGCCGTGTTCATCATCCCGGTGACCATCCAGTGGTGGTCGGTGTGGTATCCCGGTGCCGAGCCGGGGGGCGGGAGCTACATCGCGCAGCGGATTCTGGCGTCGAAGAACGAGAAGCACGCGCTGGGTGCGACCCTCTGGTTCAACATCGCGCACTACGCCCTGCGCCCCTGGCCCTGGATCATCGTGGCCCTTGCGTCGATGCTCGTGTTCCCGACACTTGGCGACATTCAGCGCGCCATCCCGCACGTGGATCCCCGGCTCATCGGGAACGACCTCGCCTATCCGGCGATGCTGACCTTGCTGCCCGCGGGGATGAAGGGTCTGCTCATCGCGTCGCTGTTCGCCGCCTACCGGTCCACCATGGAGACGCACCTCAACTGGGGATCGTCGTATCTGGTGATCGACTTCTACCAGCGGTTCCTGGCTCGCGGGAAATCGGAGAAGCACTACCTGTGGATTTCCCGGGGCCTCACGGCGACGCTGATGGTGCTGTGCGGCTTCTTCACGCTTTTCATCTCGACCGCCAGTGAAGGGTTCCAGCTGCTCCTGTCGATCGGTGCGGGAACGGGGTTGATCTACCTGCTGCGGTGGTTCTGGTGGCGGATCAACGCCTGGAGTGAGATCGCGGCCATGATGGGGTCATTCGCCTGCTCGCTCACCCTGTTCGTCGGCAAGCACGCCTTCGGGTGGAACATCTCGGATGCTCGGACCTTGATCATCGTCGTCGCCGTGACGACGGTCCTGTGGATCACCGTCACGATGCTGACGAAGCCCGTGGACGACGCGACGCTCGACAACTTCTACAAGCTCACCCGCCCAGCGGGGGCCGGGTGGCGTGCCGTCCGCGAGCGCACCAAGCTCCCACCCTCGCCCGACTCACTGCCCCAGGCGCTCCTCGGCTGGACCGCCGGATGCGCCTTCGTCTATTCCGCGCTCTTCGGGGCAGGGAATGCCCTCTACGGACGTTCGGGGCAAGCGGGGGTCTGCTTCGTGATGGCGATCATCAGCGGCATCGTGCTGTACCGGGTGATCAGCACGATGTTCAGGGGTGAGGCGGCTCCGGCTGGCCGCGGGTGAGAGGGCGGGGCTCCGCCTCTTGTCATCCCCGGGCTTGCGCCCGGGGTTATGAAAGGCGCAACGATGGTTGGTCTTGGGTGTTCATAACCCCGGACGCAAGTCCGGGGTTCACGAGAGACAGGCCCCCTGAGTATCCGAGGTGAGCCCCCTCCTCGTCGGAGCCCTCCTCAGCTCCGCCGTCATCCACGCCTCCTGGAACCTGCTGCTCAAGACCACCCACCACCGGCGCCCCGTGGTGTGGTGGGCGTTGATCGTCACCAATCTCTGCTGTGCGGTCATTCTGATCGCGCGCCCGCATTCAATCACCCCGGTGTGGCCGCTCCTCCTGGTGAGCGCGGTCCTCGAGGCGTCGTACTACCTGATCCTCACCGCTGCCTACAAGGTCGGCGACTTCTCACTGGTGTATCCCGTCGCCCGCGGGACGGCGCCCGGACTCCTCGCCGTCTGGGCCATCCTCGTGCTCTCGGAGCGGCCCTCGGCCTTCGGCATCCTCGGCATTTCCCTGATCGCGGTGGGCATCGGCGTGGTCGGATGGTCGGGGCGGATCGGGAAGCCCTCCAAGGCGCTTGCGCTCTCACTGCTCCTGGCGGTCGTGATTTCGGTGTACTCGATCATCGACGGCGTGGCCGTGCGGCGCGTGGATCCCGTGGACTACACGGCGGCGATGTTCTTCGTGGTGACGCTCCTCCTGACGCCTGTGCTCATGGGACAGGAGGGATGGGAAGGGATCCGCGGCGTCCTCAGGCTCGAGCCACTCCGCATCGTGACGATCGGCGTCATGCAGCTGGCGGGGTACCTCATCGTTCTGTGGGTCTACTCCCGAGCCCCCGTGTCTTATGGAGGCGCCATCCGGGAGTCGAGCATCCTCGTGGGAGCGCTTCTCGGGTGGCGTTTTCTCGGTGAGCCCTTCGGTGCCAGACGGGTAGTGGGTGCTCTGGTGATCGTCACGGGTGTGATTCTGATCGCACTGGGCGGCTAGGCGTTCCCACCCTCAAGGGTGGGCCCGGCGATGCTCCGCGCTTAAGCGCCCCGCTGGGTCCGGCCCAGGCTTGAGCCTGGGTGCCTAGAGTTTCGCGACCTCCCGCTCCAACGCTGCGGCATTCACGTTCAGCTCCTCGAGCAAGCGAATCTGCGTGCGCGCGCGGTCGAGGTTGTGATTGGGCCGCGAGATCCGGTAGTACAGATCCCCCTCGAGATGATCGGCGAGAAAGCGCGCGGCCTGCTCGAGCACGATCACCCGGGCGGCGGTGATCAGCAGCGTGCGCTCGATGGATGACAGAAACGCGCCGGCTTCCTTCAGGTACCCCCACGCAATGGCCTTCACGAGACCCGGCTCCAGCTTCACCTGGGAGAGGTCCCGCTCGTCCTCGGCCGCCCGCGTCGCCATGGAGCGGACCAGGTCGCCGAAGTCGTAGACCGCGAATCCGGGCATCACGGTATCGAGATCGACCACGCACAGACCCGATCCACTTTCCGCATCGAAGAGCAGGTTCGAGATCTTCGCGTCGTTGTGCGTCACGCGTTCCGGCAAGTGGGCGTCGAGGAGTGCGTGGGCCAACCCGTGCGTCGCGAACACAGTTTCGATCTCGTCGCGCGCCGAATCACAGCGCCCCAAAGCGTCCGTATCGACCGCCTCTTCGAGCGCCTTCATCCGCCCCGGCGTGAAATGGAAGTCGGGGATGGTCTGGTGCAGAGGAGGATCCGGGAAATCGGCGAGCAGGCGCTGGAATCCCCCGAACGCCTCCGCCGCGGCGGCCGCGTCGTCGGCATTGCGGGGGGAGGACCGCGCCACCGCACCCTCGATGAAATGATAGAGGCGCCACACCCGGCCATCGGAATCCCGATGCCAGGTCGCCCCCTGACGCGTGTGGACCAGGGTGAGGTTGCGCCGGTCGAGATCGCGCACCCGGGCCTTGGCGAGCGCCTTGCCAACGTGCGCGGTGACGCGCTCTATGTTGCCCATCACCTGTTCGGGATGGGGGAAGACCAGGGTATTGAGCTGCTGGAGCAGGAAGCGCGTCGTCCCGCCGCCATGGCGGTAGGTGACGAGATGCGCGGCATGGATGTGCCCGCCCGGGAACGGCTCGAGGGCGGCGAGCGTCCCCGGCGTCGCGAAGGCGTGGGCCGCGTCGAGCGCGGGATCCGCCGCTAGCGCCACGGCTCCACCGGGTAGGTGCCGCCGGCGGTCTCGGCCCGCAGGAACGACTCGGCGCGCGGCCGATCGGCCGGGTACGTCACGCCCACCCAGCGTTCCCCGCCGGGCAGGACTTTCACCCGGAGACTCTTCCGCCGGATCAGGTCCTGGATGGCCGTGGGAAGCAGGAACTCTTCATTGTCCTGTGCGTGCGTCATCTGGAAGTCGGCGAAGCGGGCGTCAAGGAAGTCGAACACCGCCGCGGGAAAGGCCCATGCGTTCATCGACACGACGGTTCCGGGCGAGAAGGCCGCGGGATCGCGGATGCCCCGGACTTCGGTGATGGAGTCGAGCGAGCCGGAGCCGTCCGCATGCAGCACGGCCCGCGTCACGCCTCCCGCATCCGACAGGGTCGCCGCGAGCGGGTACCCGACCAGTCCCGCGGTCGGGGGATGGGTCGCCGGTTCACCGAGAAACTTGCGGAGCGACATGATGGCCGAGCGGCCGTAGAAGTCGTCGGCGTTGATCACGGCGAAGGGACCGTGGACCGCGGGACGGGCGGCCAGGACTGCTTGACCCGTGCCCCAGGGCCTGGTGCGTGGGGCCACGATCTCCTGGTAAGCGACGGAAATGGGGAATGTCGGCATCCACGACGGGATGAGCCGCTCCCGAAACACCGGCTCCAGCTCGCTCCGGATCACCAGCACCGCCGAGGTGAATCCGGCGCGCCGGGCGTCGTGGAGGGAGTAGTCCATGAGGGTCGCGCCGCCGGGGCCGATCGGCTCCAGCTGCTTGGGCACGCCGCCGTACCGGCTCGCCATGCCGGCGGCAAGGATCACGAGGGTGGGTCCGCTCACGCATGCTCCAGATACAAGCCGA
>DASUBP010000093.1:0-4837 GCA_035763205.1 Gemmatimonadales bacterium | reverse complement strand
CGGAGCTGGACGACCGCGAAGGCCTGCCGGCCCGTCTTGGGATCGGGCAGGCCCACCGGTTTCATGGGCCCGAAGCGGAGCACGTCCCGTCCCCGCGCCGCCATCTCCTCCACCGGCAGGCACCCTTCGAAGTACTGGATCTTGTCGAACTCGTGATTCGGCGCGTACTGGTCCCCCACCTTCAGCGCCGTCACGAATGCATCGTATTCGGCCTCGGTGAACGGCGCGTTGAGATAGTCGTCGCCGTCACCCTTCCCGTACCGGGACGCGCGGAAGAGCACGCTCTGGTCGAGGGACTCCGTCGAGACGATCGGCGCGATGGCGTCCCAGAACGCGAGGGCCTGTCCACCCAGCCGGCTCACGATCGCGGCGCTCAGAGCCTCGGAGGTCAAGGGACCGGTGGCGACGATCGCCGGAGACTCGAGGCTCGTCATTTCGCCGCGGACGAGCCTGATGTTCGGGTGGCCCCCGATTCGCTCCTGAATCGCCTGGGCGAACGCGACGCGGTCGACCGCCAGTGCCGCTCCCCCTGGCACCCGCGCCACATCGGCGGCCTGGAGATTGATGCTCCCCAACAGGCGCATCTCGGCCTTGAGGAGCCCATGGGCGTTGACGGTCTCGACCGATTTGAAGGAGTTGCTGCAGACCAGCTCGGCCAGGGAATCAGTCTGGTGGGCGGGAGTACCGCGCACCGGGCGCATCTCGTGGAGGGTGACGGATACCCCACGTTCGGCCAGGGCCCAGGCGGCTTCACACCCCGCCAAGCCCCCGCCGACTACTGCGGCCGTCAGCCCGCGACCTCCGCGGTGGCTGCCTCGTCCACCGTCATTTCGTGTCCGCACTTCAGGCACTTGCGGGTGACCCCCATCGTCTTGGTCCGCTTCTCTTCCATTCCCAGATAGCCGCATGACGGGCAGTTCACCGCCACCGGCTTGTTCCAGACCGAGAAGTCGCAGTCGGGATACCGGAGGCATCCGTAGAAGTTGCGTCCCTTCTTGGTCCGCCGCTCGGCCAGGTCACCGACCTCGCACTTCGGACACTTGATGCCGAGGGGGACGGGCCGGGTGTGGGTGCACTTCGGGTACCGCGTGCACGCCAGGAATTCGCCGAAGCGCCCGGTCTTGATGACCATCGGCGCCCCGCACTCCTTGCAGATCTCGTCCGTCGGCTTGTCCGGGACTTTGTCCCGGCCGATGGGCTTCGAGAACTTGCACTCGGTCGGGTACTTGGCGCACGCGATGTAGGGGCCGAACCGTCCCGAACGAACCTCGAGCGGCGAACCGCACGTCGGACAGCGCTCGAGGTGCAAGTTGTGGAGATCGTGGACGTCGTTGATGATCCGCGGCACGTCGATCGCGGCCAGCTGCCCCGCGAACGGGGTCCAGAACCCGCCCAGCACCTCCTGCCAGGGCATGTCGCCCTCTTCCACCTTGTCCAGCTCGGTCTCCATCTGCGCCGTGAACCCGACCTGGAACGTGTCGGGGAAGCAGCGCTGCATCACCTTCCACACCTTTTCGCCGAGTGGCGTGGGCGAGAAGCGGCGCTCTTTCATGGTCGCGTACCAGCGCGCCTGGAGCGTCGAGATGATCGCCGCGTAGGTGGACGGACGGCCGATCCCCTGCTCCTCGAGCATCTTCACCAGCGACGCCTGGCTGTACCGTGGAGGCGGCTCCGTGAAATGCTGCGTCGGCGTGATCTGCTTGAGCGTCGGACGGTCGCCGGGGGCGAGGGGCGGAATGGGGGCGAGGTCGTCCGCATTCTTGGCTTCCTCGGCTTCATGACCCTCGCGGAAGAGGACGCGGTAGCCGTCGAAGAGGACCACCGACCCGGTGGACCGGAACAGGAAGCGTCCCATGTCGAAGTCCACGGTGGTGAGTTCGTAGACCTCGGGCGTCATCTGGGACGCGACGAAGCGCCGCCAGACGAGCTGATAGAGTTTGAACAGGTCCGACTCGAGGTACTTCTTCATGTCCTCGGGCCGGCGGCCGACTTCCGTCGGCCTGATCGCTTCGTGGGCGTCCTGCACCCGGGCGTTCCCGCCGCGCTTGCCCGCATGAACGTTCGGCGTTTCGGGGAGGTACCGCTTGTCGTAGTTCGCGTTGATGAACTCGCGCGCCTGCTCGATGGCCGAGTCCGCCACACGGACGGAGTCGGTTCGCATGTAGGTGATGAGGCCGACTGGCCCATCCCCCACGTCCACGCCCTCGTAGAGCCCCTGGGCGGCCCGCATGGTGCGCTTCGCCGAGAAGCCGAGCTGCTTGGCGGCTTCCTGCTGCAAGGTGCTGGTGATGAAGGGGGCGGGCGGATTCCGGCGGCGTTCCTTCTTGGTGACGTCGGTGACGACGAAGGGGATCTTCGTCGCTTCGTCGACGATCCCCTGCGCCGCCCGCTGGTCTTTGATGTCGGGTTTGGCGCCGTCCAGCTTGTGGAGGCGCGCCTGGAACGACTGGCCGTCCTTCTCGAGGTCGGCCTCGATGGTCCAGTACTCCTGCGGCACGAACTTCCGGATTTCGTCTTCCCGCTCGCAGATCAACCGGAGGGCCACCGTCTGCACCCGGCCGGCGGAGAGTCCCGTCTTGATGCTCTTCCAGAGGAGGGGGGAGGCCTTGTAGCCCACCAGCCGGTCGAGGATCCGGCGGGCCTGCTGGGCGTCCACCTTCTTTTGATCGATGTCGAGGGGGTTCGCGAGGGCGAGCTTGACCGCGTCCTTCGTGATTTCGTGGAACAGCACGCGCCGGACCTTGTCGCGCTTGCCGAGCTGTCCCGCCACGTGCCACGCGATGGCTTCACCTTCGCGGTCCGGATCGGTGGCGATCAGGACCTGGGACGCAGCCCTTGCCGCCTTCTTGATCTCGGCGAGGGTCTTGGCCTTCTCCTTGATGGTCACGTATTCGGGCTCGAACCCGTTATCGACGTCCACGCCGAGCTTGCGGCGGGGGAGATCCCGGAGGTGGCCGATGGTCGCCTTCACCGTGTAGCCCCGGCCCAGGTACTTCCCGATGGTCTTCGCCTTGGTGGGGGACTCGACGATGACGAGCGAGCCCTTCCCGTTCGTGGACCCGGCCGTCGCGGCGGTCTCTTCGGCCTCGGTTTCCGCTCCTTCGGCCGAATCCTCCATGACTTCGACGACGGGCGAGGCCCGCTTCTTCCCGCCGCGCTTCTTGGGCGCGGGGGCGGGAGCGGGAATGGGCTTCTTTTCCGCCGTTGCTTTCTTTTTCACGGGTTTCTTCTTAGCAGCCACTGATCAACCTTTCATCATCAACGGCCTTGGGACGGCCGCGGGGAGGCATCTTCACCAACCTGCACCGCTTCGCGCAAGGGAGACCAGATCCTGCGCCACCTGCGCCGCCGTCTTCTTGTCCGTCTCAACCTTCGCGTCCGCTTGGAGATACGCGGCCTCGCGCTCCTTCAGGAGCGCCTTCATCCGCTCCACCGGGTCCTCCCCCATTAACAACGGCCGGGTTCCCTCGGGGGCCGCGCGGTCCGACGCCGTCTGAGGGCTCGTCTTCAGATACACCACAAACGCCTGAGGCTTCGCTGAGGAAATGGCGCCCGGTTGCGCCGCCCAGCCGCCCCCGGGGGCGATGACCGCCGGCACCTGCCCTAACGCGTTCTCCATCTCCTGTTGTTCCATGGCGCGAAACGCGGCTTCGCCCTTCTCCGCGAAAATCATGGTGACGGGCTTGCCTTCCTTGCGCACCAGAATGGAGTCGACGTCCACGAAGCCGGCCTGCAGCTGCTCCGCCAGGAGCCGCCCCACGGTGGTCTTCCCCGAGCCGGGCAAGCCTACCAGCACGATGTGTCGCTTCACGAATGCATCCCTCCGGACGCGCGCGCGGCCAGCCGCGCGGCGTACCCTTCCCAGTTGCGGCGCATTTCCGACAGCGCATCCCCGCCGAACTTCTCGCGCATCGCATGCGCCAGCACGAGGGCCACCATCGCTTCCGCGATCACGCCCATCGCCGGCACGGCGGTCACATCGGACCGTTCCGACTGCGCCTGAGCGGTGGCACCCGTTTTCAGATCGACCGTCTTGAGCGGCGTCATCAAGGTCGAGATCGGCTTCATGGCCACACGAACCGTCAGCGGTTCCCCGGTGGTCATACCGCCTTCGGTGCCGCCCGCGCGATTCGTGGCGCGCGAGAGGCCCGGCATGATCTCGTCGTGCACTTCCGACCCCTTCTTCCGCGCCGCCTCGAACCCCATCCCCAGCTCCACGCCCTTCACGGCAGGAATGGACATCAGGGCCTGCGCGAGCTGGCCGTCGAGCTTCGTATCCCACGACACGTGCGAGCCCAACCCCACCGGCACGCCACGGGCCACGACTTCGACGATCCCGCCCAGCGTATCTCCGGCGGCCTTCGCCGCATCGATCCGCGCGATCATCTCGCGCTCGGCATCGGCGTCCAGGCAACGGACCACGGAGGCATCAGCCGCGGGATTGAGGGGCGAAGGGAGCGCGCCGTGGACGTTCGCGACCACTCCTCCCAGCTCCGCCACGTGACTGCCGATCTCCACCCCGAACTGTCCCAGGAGCGCCTTGCACACCGCGCCGCACGCGACCCGCGCGACCGTCTCCCGGGCACTCGCGCGCTCGAGAATGTCCCGCGCGTCCTTCCGGTCGAACTTCATGACGCCGACCAGGTCCGCGTGGCCCGGCCTCGGCCGCGTCACCTGCCGCCGCCGTTCTTCTCCCGGGGCGTCGGCCTCGGGAGCCATGACGTCCTTCCAATGCTCCCAGTCGCGGTTCCAGATCAGCATCGCGATGGGGGAGCCGAGGGTTTCGCCGGCGCGGACGCCCGCGAGCCACTCGATGTGGTCGGACTCGATTTTCATG
>DASUBP010000092.1:0-8695 GCA_035763205.1 Gemmatimonadales bacterium | reverse complement strand
GCGACCTCCCGGGGCCTGATCCCGTCGGGTCCACCCTGATCGACGGCGTAGAGGGCCGTGTGGGCCCGATGCGTGAGCCCGTAGGTGCGGAAGGCACGGTCCCCCGACCGCTCGACGGCGGATTGGGCCGCGGTCACGGCGTCGGTGAGCTGGAGGGCCAGCTCCGATCGGTCACTCATGCGTCCCCCCCACGTAGCGCCTTCCCGACTTAGCGCCTTGGCGTCTCTTGTTTAGCGACACTCACAAAGCAGTGCGGGTCAGCGAATGTTAATATGTTGACTGTTAATATATAAACGACATGTCGCCTCCCGCAAGTCCCCGCCCCGCCTAGATTGTCGGGGCCATGCTCCAGGTCCGCGGCCTTACCCGCCTGTACGACCAGCTCGTCGCGGTCGAGGATTTGTCGTTCTCGGTCGCGCCCGGCGAAGTGCTGGGACTGGTCGGGCCGAATGGCGCCGGCAAGACCACCACCCTGCGCTCGCTCTGCGGGGTCATTCAGCCCACCCGGGGCACGGTCGAAATCGGGGGGGTGGATCTGGGGCGGGACCCGGTCCGGGCCAAGGGTCAGATCGCGTTCATGCCCGACGAGCCCCACCTCTTCGACTACCTCACCGTCGAAGAGCACCTCCGGTTCACCGCCCGGCTGTACAAGGCCACTGGAGCCGAGGCCCGGATCCCTGCCCTGCTGACCGAGCTGGAGCTGTCCGAAAAGGCCTCCGCCCTTCCCACCGAGTTGTCCCGCGGGATGCGCCAAAAACTGGTGATCGCCTGCGGTCTGATTCACGACCCCAAGGCCCTGGTGTTCGACGAGCCCCTGACCGGGCTCGACCCCGCCGGGATCAGGCGGATGAAACAGACCATCGTGGACCGGGCCCGGCAGGGGGCCGCCGTCCTTCTGTCCTCCCACCTCCTCCACCTGGTGGAGGAGATCTGCACCCGGGTCCTGATCCTCCAGCGGGGCCGGATGGTGGCCATCGGGACCATCCCCGAGATCCTGGCCGGGCGCCCCGACCTCCAGGGGAAGAGCCTCGAGGACATCTTCCTCGCGCTCACCGGGTCGGCCTAGGTCAGAGTCGTGATTTCCGCAGCGCTATACCTCAGCCGGCGGACGTGGGCCAATTCCCTCCGAGTGCGCCTGCGGCGCCTCAGGCAGCCGAAGTACATGCTCGCGTTCTCGGCGGGGGTGTTCTACCTGTGGTTCATGTTTCTCCGCCGCGGCGGGCCCGTGAGCTCTTTGGGCCTCCTCGGGCCCGACACCCGGGAAACGGTGGCGGTGCTGTTCCTCGGCGTGATCCTGGTCCTCAACTGGGCCCTCCAGACCAGCGAGACCCCCTTCCCGTTCACGCTGGCCGAGACGCAGTTCCTGTTCGCGGCACCCATGACCCGCAGGCAGGTGCTGCTCTTCAAGATTTTCCGCTCGCAGATGGCGCTCGTGATCTCCGCCGTAGTGACCGTGTTCCTGTTCCGCCGCGGCGCGTGGAGCTTTGTGACCCTGCTGCACGCCGTGGGGCTCTGGCTGGGGTACGCCGTGCTGAACCTCAATGGCGCGGGGATGGGCCTGCTCCGGCTCTCCCTCGCCCAACACGGGGTTTCCGGCGTACGGCGACGCACCGGCACCCTGATCGTATTCGCACTCTTGGCCGGGGCTCTCTGGTGGGTGGGGCGTCAGGACATTCCGGTGGTCACCGGGGCCTTCGATACGGGGTGGCGGGCCGGCTTTACCGCGCTGAGTCAGGTCCTGCACTCTGGCGCCGGCGCGATCCTGTCCTGGCCCCTGCGCGCCGTGGTCGATCCCTTCCTGGCGACCACACCCCTCGAGTTCCTGTCGGCCTTGCCCGCGGCGCTCCTCGTCTTCGGCGTGCACGTGTGGTGGGTAGTCGGGTCGTCGATCGCGTTCGAGGAGGCGGCGACCGACCACGCCCAGCGGACCGCGAAGCGCATCGCCGCGCTTCGCGCGGGACGCGGGTGGACCGAGCCCCGGAGCAGCCGTGCCAAGCCCCTCACGTCCGCGGCCCTCAATCCCGCCGGCTCCGCCGCCGGAGCCATCGCGTGGAAGAACCGGCTCGGCATCAAGCGCGAGTTCACCATGCGGTCCCTCGTGCTGGTCGGCGTCGCGACCGTGGTGGGAGTCATGTCCCTGCGGGGCCCCAGAACCTCGTCCACCGAGCTCCTCGGCGCGTTTCTGCTCTTCGGCGCCGGGATGGTCACGCTCCTGGGTCCGCTCGCGCTGCGTTTCGACCTCCGGCGTGATCTGGAGATGCTCGAGGTCCTGAAGACGTACCCGGTGCGGGGACGCACGGTGGTCCTGGGCGAGGTCGGCGCTCTGCTGCTCGTCCTCTCTCTCGCCGCGGGCGCGCTCACGACGGCCGCGTTCCTGGTGACCATCACCAACGACTCCCTGCCGGCCCTCGCCGACCGCCTGGCCATCCTGGTCAGCGCGCTCGCCGGGATCCCGGCGGTGATCGCCGTCTTTCTGCTGGTACAGAACACCTCGGTGCTGCTGTTCCCCGCCTGGGTGACGGTCGGTCCGCAACGGGCGGTGGGTCTCGAGGCGACCGGTCAGCGGCTGCTCCTGACCATCGGTTCGCTGCTGGCGCTGGTGTTCGCGCTGATCCCCGCCGCCCTGCTGTTCGGCGCGGTGATGTGGCTCAGCGGTGATGTGGTGGGCGGGCCCTGGTCGGTGGCGCTCGGTGCAGTAGCGGGTGCGGCGACGGTGGGTGGAGAGTGCTGGGTGGCGGTGCAGCTGCTCGGTGGCGTATTCGACCGGATGGATCCGTCGTCAGCGGGGATCGCTTCTTCCTAGCAGAGCTCCGTCCAGTCCACCTCGGACGTCACGTTGCAACGATCGCACTTGAGATCGTGGGGCCGTCCGGTGAAATCCTGGCGCTCGGAACACTTCGGGCACACGGCGTAGGTGGTGACCAGATCCCGCCCCTGCCCGCCCAGTGTGGGCCGCAGGACGCCCGTGCGCACGACGATGCTCCAGCGCTTGGGTTCTTCCTGACGCACGCGCACGTCGTGGAGCGAGAGCCGGATGCGGCGGTTCGCCACCGCTACCACCACGGACTCCTCTCCGACCGCTTCCACGATCGGGTACCACGCGCCGCGCCGGAGCGTATCGGCAATCCGGTCGGTGCACCGGGCCCAGCCAAGGTGTGCCATTGAGTGCCCTCTCAGTCGCAAGAAGATACTCCTTTCCGCTAAATTCCGTTATGCGACCGATCGGCCGACTGGTACTACTCCAGGTACAGCGCACGACCCTCAAGACCGGCGTCAAACCGAACCGGACCTACGACCCGACCCCCCTCCTGCGCGTCCCGCGCGCGGCGGTTAGCCCCGACGGCGTGATGGGCTGGGGAGACCGGGACGCCTGGGTGGTGGACATTCACCACCGGGCCCACCCCAACACCAAGAACGACGACGGCGTGCACGGCGTCTCGGTGGGGTTCACGTCGCACTACGAAGCGATGCGGGCCCGGTTCGGAGACTTGCTGACGCTCGGCTGCGCCGGCGAGAACCTGATCGCCGAGACCGCTGCGATGATTACGGCCGACGAGATCACCCGCGGTCTGGTGGTCACGGGCCCGGACGGCGCGGAGAAGGTCCAGCTCACGGTCTTGAAGGCGGCGGAGCCGTGCCGCCCGTTCACGGCGTGGGCCCAGGGCAGGCAGGTCGAGTCGGCGGTGCTGAAGGAGAACCTGCAGTTCCTCCAGAACGGGATGCGGGGGTTCTATCTGCAGGCGGAGGGGAGCGCGGTGGTTGAAGTGGGAGATCTGCTGCACGCGATGTAGGGATCGGGGGTCAGGGATCAGGGGTCAGGGTAAACACGAAAGGGGAGCTCATCGAAGCCCCCCTTCCTGTTTTTCTGACCCCTGACCCCTGACCCCCGGCCCCTAGCTCAGCTCATCCCAAGCCACGTGGGCTCGCTGATGACACCGGTCGCACGTCAGCTCCGCCGGCCGCATCTCGAAGCCTTGCCGGTGCCGGCAGGCGGGACAGACGCCGTAGGTGAGCGGGAATTCGCGGTTGAGCCGACGCATGGTCGCGGGCTCGCAATGCACCACGCTCCAACGCTCGGGTGGATGATATCGGAGCTCGAGGAAGCGACGATCGACCGGCACGTTCTGCCGGTTCACGTCCAGCACCACGATGCTCGAGGTGGACACTCGGACGACGGGGTACCAGGCACCCCGTCGAAGTGCGTACGCGCCGGAGGGACCGACGCGGGCCCAACCCTTCGGTTGGAGCCGGGTGGGGGCTATCGCTGTCATGCCAGAGATTTAATCGGCTCCGTCACGCGGCGTTGTGACAAGCCTCACAATTTCCGGCGGATCAGCCGCACTCGCTGAAGCCGCAGACATGGCATTTGGCGCAGCCCTCGATGAACGCGAGCTGTGACCCGCAGTCCGGGCAGGCACCGATGAAGTCCTGGGCGCCATCCCCTTCCCGCATGCCGAGGGTGCCCTCCATCCCGGTGATCACTTCGCGCGCCGGAACGGCCGACGACCCGGCCGGGGACGGCGCGGCGCCGGACAGGAGGTCCTGCTGGATCCCCTGCTTCTCGTGCATCCACTTCTCGATCGCGATGCCGATGGCATCCGGCACCGACAGGACCTTGTGGGGCCCGAGGCCGACCACCCGGTCCGACGAGATGCCGCGGAGCTGGCGGTGGATCTCCTTCATCGGGATCCCGGAGCGGAGCGCGAGCGAGATGAGGCGGCCCATTGCTTCGACGTCCGCCATGATCGGCGCGCCGGCCTTGCCGAGAGAGGCGAAGACTTCGAACGCCTGACCCTTGTCGTCTTCGGTGATGGTCACGTACATGGTGCCGAGGGGCGTCTCGACCCGGCGCGTGGCGCCGCGGAGGAGATCCGGACGCGACCGCTTCGCCCGCCGCTGGAGGTTCTCCGCCTCGGCGTCGTGCAGCTGGGCGCGGGTGCGCTCGAGCTCCGCCTCGAGCTCCGCGATCCGGCCGGCGGTCTCGGCGACTTCAGCGCGGGAGGCTTCTACGGGCGCAGCCGATCCGGACTCGGTGGCGTGCTCCTGCACCTTCTTCGCCGTCGTGCCGGTCGAGAGCACCTGACCTTCGCGCGCCCCATCGCGATACACCGTCACGCCCTTGCAGCCGAGCTTGAAGGCGTCGCGGTAGATCTTCTCGACGTAGTCTTCGGTGGCGTCGTGGGAGAAGTTGCAGGTCTTGGAGATCGCCGAGTCGGTGAACTCCTGGAACGCCGCCTGCATCTGGATGTGCCACTCGGGCGTCACATCGTGCGCGGTCACGAAGGTGCGCTGCCACTTGGCCGGCACTTCGTCGAAGTGGATGTGCCCCGCCTCCGCGATCTTCCGCATCAGGTCTTCGGAATACCAGCCCTCACGCTTGGCGATGGCGACGAACTGCTCGTTGACGTCGGGCATCAGTGCGCCGGCCTGGTTCCGGAGGAACGCAACGGCGAACAGCGGCTCGATCCCCGACGAGCACCCCGAGATGATCGAGATGGTGCCGGTGGGCGCCACGGTGGTCAGGTTGCAGTTCCGGAGCTTCCGCATCGGGCGGATGCGCTCGCCCTTGGGCCCGCGGGCGCACGTCGCGTCCGGTCCCCAGATCGACTTCTCCCATTCCGCGAACGGGCCGCGCTGCGTGGCCAGCTTCTCCGACGCCACCAGCGATTCTTCTTCGATGAAGGCCATCATCTTCTTGCCGAGCGCCACCCCTTCGTCGGAGTTGTACGGGATGCCGAGCTCGACCAGGAGATCGGCCCATCCCATCACGCCCAACCCCACCCGGCGGATCCGCTTGGCGAGATCGTCGATCTCGGGCAGCGGGTACTTGTTCGCGTCGATGACGTTGTCGAGGAAGTGCGTGCAGAGGTGGACCACCGTCCGCAGGCGGTCCCAATCCACGTCCCCGTTCTTGATGAAGAGGCCGAGGTTGATGGAACCCAGGTTGCAGACGTCGTAGGGGAGCAGCGGCTGCTCCCCGCACGGATTGGTCGCCTCGTAGCTGCCGAGGTGCGGGACGGGATTGTAGTAGTTGGCGCGGTCGATGAAGTAGACGCCCGGTTCACCGGTCTGCCAGGCGCCGTGCACGATCTTGCGGAAGACCTCGCGCGCGTCCAGCTGGCCCACGACCTTCTTCGACTTCGGGTGAATCAGGTCGTAGCTCGACCCCGCCTCCACCGCCTGCATGAACGCGTCGGTCACCGCGACCGAGATGTTGAAATTGGTCACCTGCGTGAGGTCTTCCTTGCAGGTGATGAACTCCATGATGTCCGGGTGGTCGACGCGCAGGATGCCCATGTTGGCGCCCCGGCGGGTCCCGCCCTGCTTCACGACGTCCGTCGACGCGTCATACAGCTTCATGAACGAGACGGGCCCGGAGGCGACACCCATGGTGGAGCGGACGACGTCGTTCTTGGGACGGAGGCGCGAGAAGGAGAAGCCCGTGCCGCCGCCGGACTGATGCACGAGGGCCATGGAGCGCAGGGTGTCGTAGATCCCGCTCTTCCCGTTGGACAGGGCGTCCTCGACGGGAAGCACGAAACAGGCAGACAGCTGGCCGAGGGGACGTCCGGCGTTCATCAAGGTAGGCGAATTCGGCATCCAGGCCCGCGTCGCCATCAACTCGAAGAAGGTCTCCGCCAGTCCGGCCACCGCCTTCTCCGACGCGCCGTACTTGGCGTCCGGAGCGGCTATGGTTCGGGCCACCCGCCAGAAAAGGTCTTCCGCCTTTTCGGTGGGCTTGCCGGCATCGTCCTTCACGAGGTACCGCTTCTCGAGAACGGTGAGGGCGTTGGCGCTCAGATCGAGCGCGCCTTTGCGGGAATTGGAAGCAGTCATGCGGGCTCGTCCCTCACGGTAAGAGCGTTACACAGAGCCTTAGGCGCTGAGAAGGTTGATGGCGGCGTGCGCTCGCTGGAATCAGAAGCGCGGAGGCCCAAGGTAGGTGGGTCCAAACGCCCGAGCAAGCTCTGACGACACCTTCGAAAGTACCACGGGTCTTGACAATCAACATCACAAATCTGTCTTACGCATTTCCCTGGAGCGGAAACCGTCCGCTCCGGTGACGTACCGCCTCCGCCACGTAGTGTTCCCACGTGCCTCGAATCCGGGCAGTGAGTGTGTGATCCACCTGCCTCACAACGCGGCCCGGCACCCCCATCACCAGTGACCCGGGCGGAATCACCATGCCCTCCCGCACCACCGCGCCGGCGGCGATGACGCTGCCCGTCCCCACCACCACGTCGTTCAGCAGGATGCTCCCCATGCCGATGAGACAGTCATCCTCGATGGTGCACCCATGAATGATGGCACGATGGCCGATCCCCACGCGCGCCCCGATCCGTGCGGGCTTCCCTTCATCTACATGAACAATCGTACCGTCCTGAACGTTCGAGCACTCCCCAACCACGATCGGCGCCATGTCCCCCCGCAGGACGCACCCATACCAGACGCTGGACTTGGCTTCCAGCGTCACGTCCCCGAGCACGACGGCGCCGGGAGCGATGTAGGAGGAGGGGTGGAGGGTCAGTTCTGCCTTCTGGGAACGAACGGCTGCTGGACCCAGGCATCCACCGGCGTGCCCGCCTTCAAGGCAGGGGTCCAAACGAGGGTCTTCGCCATCTCCATCGCCTTGGTGGTGATGCTGTCCACGTTGGATGGTGAGAACAGCCGGGACTCGAGGGTCTGACCGTCGGGCGAGACGTGGATATACAAGATCGCGAGCCGCGGTACCTCGGGAGCGTCAGCGGGCAGGCTGATGAACGTGGCGACCGTGGGCCGGGGCGGCGTGTCGAAACACTCCTTCCGGCGGTTGTACTCAGGGCCGGGTTCCGCGCAGATCACCGCCAGGGGTGGAGCCGGCTTGGGGGTTGCCGGCGGAGCGTGCGCCGTGTCGTGCTTCGCCGTATCCGCGGCGGCGGGAACGGTGCCGGCCACCGACGTCGACTCCTTCGCGGCGGGCGTCGTGGTATCGATGGGAGCGATCGGTACCGCCTTCGAGAGCAGACGGCTGATCAAGCCCTGTTGAATGCCGAAATACCAGACGGCGCCACCGACCACCAGGAGAGCCGCCAGGAAGATCGCGAGGCCACCCACGGTGGACTTCGGTTTCGCGGCCTCCCCTTCGGCGGCATCGCCCCGGCCCGGCGCACCCGTCGTGACACGGGGCCCGAAGACCGACGGCATGGCCCGGGTCGCGGCGGTCGAGATCCCCGTCGCCACGAACCCGCCCGCTTCCACCGCTTCCACCATCTGCTCCGCGGTCTGGAACCGTTCCTCCGGGACCTTGGCCATCATCTTCTTCACGATCTCGAAGATGTGCCGGTGCTCGTCGGTCTTCAGCTCCGGGACCGGGAGCGCCTCCATGATGTGCTTGTAGCCGATCGCGAAGCTGTCTTCCCCGTCGAACGGCACCGCACCGGTGAGGCAGACGTATGCCACGACCCCGAGCGAGTAGATGTCGGAACGGCCGTCGAGCGATTGGGCGCGGGCCTGCTCGGGACTCATATAGTGCGGCGTCCCGATCGCCATGCCCGTGCCGGTGAGCTTCCCGCCGCTCGCCGCCTTCGCGATCCCGAAGTCCGTGACCACGGCCTGGCCGAGGTCGTCGAACATGATGTTGTCGGGCTTGATGTCGCGGTGGACGATGTTGCTCTTGTGCGCGTACCCCAGCGCCCGGCCCACCTCCGTGAGGATG
>DASUBP010000091.1:0-4853 GCA_035763205.1 Gemmatimonadales bacterium | reverse complement strand
GCGTCCGCCGGGCAGCTCCGGCATGGCTCGCGCCTCCTGGAGGGTCTCATCAAGAACGGCGGACTCATGGTAGTGGGTGCGGAATACGCACTTGAGACGGGTGTAGTGGAGTTTTTCGTCTAGCCCAGTAGGTTCCTTCCCCTATATGACTGGATCACCGGAGGGGTCTACACCCCCGCTGTCGCTGCCCCTGCCGCCCCGCATCGCCGGACTCGCGGCGCTCACCCGGAACCTCGATTGGAGCTGGAGCCAGGACGCCCGGCAGCTCCTCCGTTCCATCGACCAGACGCTCTGGCATCTCACCAGGCACAACCCGATCGAGCTGCTCAAGCGCGTGGATCCGGCCCGTCTCGCGGCCCTCGCCGCCGACGCCGATTTCCTCAAGCGCTACGACCAGGTGATGGAGCAGGAAGCGCATCGGACCTCAGGGCAGGGTACCTGGTTCAGGCACGAGCACCCGGAGCTGCAGGGCCCGGCCGCGTATTTCTGTGCCGAGTTCGCGTTCCATAATTCGGTGCCCATCTACTCGGGTGGCCTCGGCATCCTGGCCGGCGATCACTGCAAGGCCGCCTCGGATCTCGGCGTCCCGCTGGTCGGCGTCGGCCTCCTCTATACGCGCGGGTACTTCGATCAGCGCGTGCGGCTCGACGGGTGGCAGGAAGACGCGGACGAGCACTTCGACGCGTCACTCACCCCGCTCGAGCGTCTCCCCACCGTCGTGCAACTCCGAATGGGTGGACGGGAAGTCAGCGTCGGCGTCTGGCGTTTGATGGTGGGCCGGGTGCCGATCTACCTGCTCGATACCGACATCGAGCCGAATACGCCGGCCGACCGCCGGCTCACGCACCGGCTCTACGTCGGCGAGCAGCACATGCGCCTGTCACAGGAATGGATCCTGGGCGTGGGGGGCGTGCGCGTCCTGCGCGCCCTCGGCATCAATCCGGCCGCCTGGCATTCGAACGAGGGACATGCCGCGTTCATGCTCCTCGAGCGGCTCCGCGAGCTGACGGTGGAGGGCGTTCCGCTGGCCGAAGCTACGCGGCAAGTCAGGGCGAACAGCATCTTCACGACGCATACCCCTGTACCCGCCGGGCACGACGCCTTCACCTCGGCCGACGTCGAAGCCAACGCCGGCTCGATCTGGGAAGAGATGGGCCTGGACCGTGAGGCCGTGCTCGGATTGGGGCATCATCCCGTCCATGACCACGGGCTGTTTCACATGGCCGTGCTCGCACTCCGGCTCTCCGGCCGCGTCAACGCGGTGTCACGGCGGCATGGTGAGGTGTCGCGCGGATTGTGGAAGGATCTGTGGCCCGACCGTGACGCGGCGCAGGTACCCATCTCTCACGTGACCAACGGCGTGCATCTCGAGACGTGGATGGCGGGGACGGTGAGCGCCCTGCTTGACGGCCACATGAAGCACGGGTGGCTCGACCGTTCCGGCGACGGGTCGTGGGATGCGGTGCTGACGCTGAATGATGCCGCGCTCTGGAGCACGCACCGCGACCTCAAGAACAATCTTCTGTCGGCCATCCGGGAAGCCGCGCGGCGCCGCTGGGTGGAACAGTGGAAGGGAGAAGGGCAGCATCTCGTCGGCTCCGGTATCCTCCTCGAGGAGCGGGCGCTGACCATCGGGTTCGCCCGCCGGTTCGCCACCTACAAGCGCGCCGACCTGCTCTTCCACGATCTCGACCGGCTGCATCGCCTGCTCGTGAACCCGTGGCGGCCGGTACAGCTGGTGTTCTCGGGGAAGGCGCACCCGGCCGACGAGCCCGGGAAGCGGATTCTGCAGCGGGTGTACAACCTGACGCGGGATCCGCGCTTCGAGGGACGCATCGCGTTCATCGAAGATTACGAGATGCATCTGGCCCACCGGCTGGTGCAGGGCGTGGATCTGTGGCTCAACCTCCCGCGGGTCCCTCTCGAGGCGTCGGGCACGAGCGGGATGAAGGCGGCGCTGAACGGCGTGCCCCAGCTCAGCACGTTCGATGGGTGGTGGGCGGAAGCGTATAACGGACGCAACGGGTGGGTCATTCCGCCGGCGCCGGAGGGCGGGGACGTGGACCTGGCGGACGCTGCTGACGCCGATCAGCTCTATCGCCTGCTGGAGTCGGAGGTGGTACCCTTGTTCTACGCCCGGGACGAACAGGGCATTCCGCGAGGGTGGGTCGATCGCATGAAGCACGCGCTGCAGGTCGCCGGCCAGGGATTCACGGCCCGCCGGATGGTTCGGGAATACGTGGAGGGGTTCTACGTCCCGGCCATGAGCGAGGGCTTCGTCGATCTCGATCCGGTGGCGGCGGGGTGACCCGCGTGGCCCCCTCCGTGGACGCACGCGGCGCGAGACGCCGCGCGGAACCGCGGAAGCGGCCGAAGGCACCGGGTGTGGTGCATCTCACCGCCGAGTACTGGCCCCTGGCGCGGACGGGTGGGCTGGGTGAGGCGGTGAACGGGCTGGCGACCTACCAGGCGGGGACCGGGACCCGGACCGCCGTCGTGATGCCCCTCTATCAGATGGTACGGGACAAGGTCCACGCCCTCGAGCGCGTCGGGCCCTCGTTTCTCGTGACCTTCGGCTCACGCGTGGAAGAAGCATGGCTCTATCGCATCCCGAGTGATTCGGGCCCCCAGGTCTACCTCATCGAGCATCCGGGGTACTTCGACCGCGCCGCCATCTACGGCGACGGTGCCGACTATCCGGACAACGCGCGCCGCTTCGCCTTCTTCTCGCTGGCCGCGATTGCCGCATTGCCGCAAATCGCGCCGGACGCGAAGGTCCTCCACGCGCACGACTGGCACACGGCACTGGCGATCGTCTATCTCCGGACCCGCTATGCCGACAAGCCCTTCTTTCGGGATCTCGCCACCGTGCTCTCCGTCCACAACGCGGGCTTCCAGGGACACTATCCGCCCGAGACCGTGGCCGACGTGGGTCTCCCGGCGGAGCTCTTCGACTGGCGCGTGTTCGAGTGGTACGGGCAGATGAACGTGCTGAAGGGCGGGCTCGTGTTCGCCGACGCGGCAGTCACGGTGTCCCCGACTCACGCCCGCGAGCTCCTCACCCCTGAGGGTGGATTCGGCCTGCATGACGTCTTCACCGGTCTGGGAGAACGCCTGCGCGGCGTCTTGAACGGGATCGACGCCGAGAAATGGAATCCCGAGTCGGATCCCGGCGTCCCCACGCACTTCTCGTCCACGAACCTGAGCGGGAAGCGCGCCTGCAAGAGGGCGCTGCAGCACGCCTACGGCCTTACCGAGGATCCCGACCTCCCGCTCTTCGGGATGAGCGCCCGCCTCGTATCGCAGAAGGGCCTGGATCTCGTCCTCGGCGGCACGCTCCTCCATCGCCCCGACGCGCAGTTCATCTTCCTTGGCGCCGGGGAGCGGCGGTATCACGACCTGCTCGCGGCACATGCCGACCGGTTCCCCGATCGCGTGGCGGTAGAGTTCGCGTTCACCGACCGGCTCGAACATGGCCTTCTTTCGGGAGCCGACCTGCTGCTGATGCCGTCCCTCTACGAGCCGTGCGGACTCACGCAAATGCGCGCCCAGCGGTATGGCGCCATTCCCGTCGCGCGGCGGGTGGGCGGACTGCAGGACAGCATCGAGGACGGCCGCACCGGCTTTCTGTTCACCGAGTACACGCCGGAGGCCCTTGAAGCGGGGGTGGAACGGGCGCTGACGGTCTACCGCGACAAGCGCGCGTGGAGCGCGATGGTGAAGCGTTCGATGGAGCTGCCGTTCGGATGGGGTGGAGCGGCGGAACGATACCAGGAGATCTACCGGATGGCGCTGACGCACCGCGCAGGAGCCCTGTGATGGAGTTCGTGCTGGCCCTCCATAGTCATCTCCCGTACGTCCTCAACCACGGGCGCTGGCCCCACGGCTCGGATTGGCTCTGTGAAGCGGCGATCGACACGTATCTCCCACTCCTCGAGCACTTGCGGGCCCTCAAAGTAGAGAAGACGCCGGCGCCCGTGACGATCGGCTTCACGCCGGTGCTCGCGAATCAGCTGGCGAGTGACGACTTCCGAAAGGAATTCGAAACCTTCATGAACCAGCGGGAGACGGCGTGCAAAGAGGCGCCGGCATCATTGGCGAAGACCGCCGACTCCAGCCTCCTGCCGGTGGTGGAATACTGGAAGGAGCGCTTTTCACGCCTGCGGCGGCTCTACGACGAAGCCGACCGCGACGTGGTCGGAGCGTTCCGTGCGCTTCAGGATTCGGGACGTCTCGAGATCATCGGATCCGCGGCGACCCACGGATATCTCCCCCTTCTCGCGCGTGACGAAAGCATTCAGCTCCAGCTCGCCATTGGGCAGTCGGAGCACAAGCGGCTCTTTGGCACCGCCCCCAAGGGCTGCTGGCTCCCCGAATGCGCCTATCGTCCCGGAATAGAGAAGCACCTGGCCGACGCCGGCTTTCGGTTCTTCTTCGTCGACGCGCACCTCGCGCACGCCGGCACGCCCCTCGGCGTCGACTACGACATTCCGCTGGGGGCCGAACGCTTCGATTCGGAGCGCCACGGCACACCGCACCCGGTCGATGCGAAGATCGAGCACACGCCCTATCGGGCGTATCGCGTGTCCAAGGGGCGCCGGGCCGTCTCGGCGTTCGTCCGGGACCCGCAATCCTCCCGCCAGGTCTGGAGCCGCGATCTCGGCTACCCGGGTGACGCGGCCTACCTCGAGTTCCACAAGATCCGGTGGCCCGGGGGCCTCAAGTTCTGGCGCGTCACCGGTCCCCATGTCGACCTCGGCGCCAAGACCGCGTACGACCCCGGCGCGGCATTGGGCCGGGCCACCGAGCATGCCCGCCACTTCACCGAGTTGCTGGGGGGGATTTCCGAGCGC
>DASUBP010000090.1:0-2457 GCA_035763205.1 Gemmatimonadales bacterium | reverse complement strand
GGAACGGACGGCTGGGTGTCCCTCGAGGTGTCGCCGCGGCTCGCGAACGACACCGCGGGCACGGTGGCGGCCGCCATGAAACTCCACGCACGGGCTCAACGTCCCAATCTTTTCATCAAGATTCCGGGAACGCGGGAGGGCGTACCGGCCATCGAGGAGACGATCTTCCGCGGCGTCCCGGTGAACGTCACGCTGCTCTTCTCGGCGGCGCAATACACCGCGGCTGCTGAGGCCTACTGGCGCGGGATCGAGCGGCGCATCGCGGCGGGACTCGATGCGCGGGTCGATTCGGTCGCGTCGATCTTTGTGAGCCGCTGGGACGTCGCAGTGCATGACCGGGTGGCGCCCGCACTCCGCAATCGCCTCGGCATCGCGGTGGCGCGGCAGACATACCGGGCGTATCACGCCCTCCTGGCATCTCGCCGGTGGCTCTCGCTGGCCGACGCCGGTGCCCGGCCTCAGCGTCTGCTCTGGGCGAGTACCGGGACCAAAGATCCCCAGGCGTCGGACACGCTGTACGTCGAGGCCCTGGCCGCTCCCGATACCATTGATACGATCCCTGAGAAGACGCTGGCGGCGTTCGCGGAGCACGGACGCGTGGATGGCGTGATGTCGGTTGATGGAGGAGACGCCGCGGAGGTGCTGGCGGCGTTCCAGCGGGCTGGTGTGGACGAGGCGGTCTTGGCGGATCAACTCCAGCAGGACGGTACGGCGTCCTTCACCAACTCGTGGAACGACCTCCTCGTTCGCGTGGCGGCCAAGCGGGTGTTGTTGGCAGGGGATTTGCGATCGACTGAGCGCGCACGGTGACCCGGTCCGGGAGCGCCCTCGACGATCTCTGCATCAACACCATCCGCACCCTGAGTATCGACGCCGTCCAGCATGCGGCTTCCGGACACCCGGGGTTGCCGATGGGCGCCGCCCCGATGGCCTACGCGTTGTGGACTCGCCACCTCCGCCATGACCCCGCCTCCCCCTCGTGGATTGACCGGGACCGGTTCGTCCTGTCGGCCGGGCATGGCAGTGCGCTGCTGTACAGTCTCCTGTGCCTCACGGGGTACGGTCTCACCATCGAGGATCTCAAGCAGTTCCGGCGCTGGGGCAGCCGGACTCCAGGACACCCCGAGCGAGGAGTCACCCCCGGAGTCGAAGTGACGACCGGGCCACTCGGACAGGGGTTCGGCAACGCCGTCGGGATGGCGATCACCGAACGCTGGCTCGCCGCCACGTTCAACCGGCCGGGCCACGCGATCATCGATCACCACACGTACGTTCTGGCGAGCGACGGCGACTTCATGGAAGGCGTCACGTCGGAAGCGGCGTCGCTCGCCGCCGACCTGCACCTGAACCGCCTGATCGTCCTCTATGACGCGAACCAGATCACGCTGTCCGGCACGACGAACATCACGTTCGCCGAGGACGTCGGGGCCCGCTTCCGGGCGTACGGGTGGCACGTACAGGAGGTGGACGGCATGGACGTGGCCGCCGTCGATTCGGCGCTCACCGCGGGCCGCGCGGAACGCGACCGGCCCTCACTGATCATCGCGCGCACCCACATCGGCTTTGGCAGTCCTCACAAGCACGACACCTTCGAAGCCCATGGTGAGCCCCTCGGCGGCGAAGAAGTCCGGTTGACCAAGAGGAGCTATGGCTGGCCCGAAGACGCACAATTCCTGGTACCGGAGGAGGCCGCGCGGGAATTCGCCAAGGTTGGGGTACGTGGCGCTGCTCTCCGGGCCGAGTGGCAGGGGGTCATGGATGCGTATCGGGCGGCGGACGGCGAGTTGGCGGCCGACCTGGACCGCGCGCTCGCGGGCGAGCTGGCTCCGGGATGGGACGCGGCGCTTCCTCAGTTCACGCCTGCGGACGGGGATCTGGCTACGCGGGACGCGGGGGGACGGGTGATCACGGCGCTCGCGGAATCCCTGCCGAACTTCATCGGTGGATCGGCGGATCTCGATCCGTCCACCCGCACTATGATGAAGGGGAAGGGGGATTTTCAGAGCGCGGAGGTGCCGCAGGAGGGGCAGACGCCTCCCACACAGGGAGCGGCAGGTGGGACGTGGAGCTACGCAGGGCGGAACATTCACTTCGGCATCCGCGAACACGCCATGACCGCGATTCTCACGGGGATGGCGCATCACGGCGGTGTGGTGCCGTTCGGTGCGACCTTCCTGACGTTTTCGGACTATATGCGCCCCAGCATCCGCCTGGCGGCCTTGAGCGGCGCGCACGTGATCTATGTGTGGACCCACGACAGCATCGCGCTGGGAGAGGACGGTCCCACGCACCAGCCCGTGGAGCAGCTCGCGAGCTTGCGGGCGATGCCGAATCTCCTCGTCTTGCGGCCCGCCGACGCCACCGAAACCGTCGAAGCGTGGCGCGTCGCGCTGCGTCATCCCGGGGGGCCGGTGGGCCTGGTGCTCACCCGGCAGAAGCTGCCGGTGCTCGATCGCA
>DASUBP010000089.1:0-3174 GCA_035763205.1 Gemmatimonadales bacterium | reverse complement strand
GACATCCGTGAATCGATTGGTGGGTCCCGTGACGCCTGCGGGATAGATGCGTGACGACATCCCGTACGCGCCGAGCGACAGGTACTTCCCGTCGATCGTGTTCGGAATCGCGACGCGCCAGTACGGCGCTGCTCCAGCCAGCACACCGGTCGCCGTCGAATCGAGTGGCCGTGAAGCCCCGATCGGCGCTGCCCGGTACGCTCCACCTTCGAGATAGAGATGGCTGCCCCACATGGTGTACGCCGTCAGGCCCGCCACTTGGCCACCGAGGGTGCCGTCGATCATCGTCGCCGCCGCGGGCGTCGGGGCCGCCGCCGAGGATCCGTACGGAAATCCCCACGCCGGCGTGCTGTTCCACACGTCCTGCACGGTCGGATTGTTGTTCAATGAAATACCGAACGTCGAGTTCTTCCCGAGCAAGGAGAGGTGCGTCGCGTACCGGAAGTCCGCGTTGTCGATCCCGAGCTGTCCACTTTGCGGGTCGAACGTCACTTGCAGGAATCCCCCCAGGTGCGGCGTCACTTCGCCGCCGGTGAAGAGGCTCAGCTGATCCGGGAAGAACGCCACGCCGTTCTGCGTGCCCGGCTCTGCCTTCCGGAGCACGGTATACGAGGTCTGCAGCATGAAGGAGAGCGGCGTCACGAGGTTCAGGAGCAGATTCTGGTCGCCGGACGAGCTGCGGGCCGAGATCGAGTCACCGCCACGGCGGAAGACGTATCCGTTCAGCTTGAACGCCCGGCCCATCGCGGTGAGCTCGGGATAGTGGGTGTGGCAGGAGCTACAGGCGAGTCCGGTCTGCCGAGCGAAGCTCGGCGTCGCCGTCGCGTACGCGCCATTCATGTAGTTGGCGACATAGGCCCGGAGCGCGGTCTCCGACGGTGGTGCCGCCTTGGACCCGGAAGCCGGATGCCCCGTTCCCGCCCACGCCGGGGCGGCGATCAGCCCGAACAAGAGTGACAACCCGAATGCGCGACCCATGTACGCTCCTTGCCAAAGGCTTTCGTGAAGGTGGCCGAAAGACTGCGACAGGGCGGATACGCGGATCGTGAAGATTTGATGAACGGGCCTTCAGACTGCGGCTGAAACGTTTCAGAATAGCACAAACGAGTGGTTTCCTGACATTACTCCTGTTTCAACGCTTTGAACCGCTCATTGCCGCGGACCTGATCGAAATCCGAGTCGTGTTCGATCCAGTCCCAGTGCCGGAATCCGTGCTTGATGGCCTGTTCCAGGCAGTCGATCGCCGAATCGTCGAGACCGAGGAGGGCGTACACACAGGCGACGTTGTAGAGCACCGCGGAGTCGTCGGGGTCCATCGCCAGCGCCCGCTTGGCCCATGAGCGCGCCTTGGTGCCGTCGCCGAGGGTCGACAGGCAGGCGGCTCCCAGATACAGCGCCCGGGAGTCGTCGGGGTGACGGATCAGGCGCTTGTCGACGAGCTCGACTGCCTTCTTTCTCGTCGCGAGCGCGTCATCCTTGCGATCGAGTGAGACGTACGCGCTCGCGAGCAGGGCCGGGACGGAGTAGTCCAGGGGTCTCAAGGCCCAGGTCTTCTCGAACCAGCTTACCGCTTCCGAGTAGTTCCCCTGCGCGCGCGCCGAGCGGGCCCGGAAATAGTTGGCGTCGAGGAGATCGGGCCGCATTCGCAGCGCCACGCTGAACTCCTGGTCCGCCTCGGCGTACTTGGCGGCGAGGGAGAGCGCGAGCCCACGGGCCATGTGCGCGTGCGGCAGATCGGGACCGAGCTCCAAGGCCTTGAGGCTCGCTTCGTCCGCACGCTTGAGCATGTCGGCGCTGGAGTCCCAGTATTGGTAGATCATGCCGTGGCAAACGGCGCTCTCGGCGAAAGCCCGCGCGAACTTGGGATCGGTCCGGATCGCTTCGCCAAAATGGTGGAGGGCGGCTTCCTGGCTGCGGCGCAACAGCTCGCGGCTGAAGATCTTCCCGCGCAAGTACTGGTCGTAGGCCCGGAAGTCGGCGGTCAGAGGACGGCCCATCCGGGCGACCTCCTCACCGGATACGTCGACCTTCAGCGCGCCCAACACGCCGGTGACGATCTCGAGTTGGGCGGCCAGTACCTCGTTCACCGGGCGATCCACCATCGTGGACCAGAGCGACGTCCCGTTCGGAGCGCGCAGCCGCACCTCGAAATGCACGAGCTCCGCCGAGCGCCTGGCCCCGCCCTCCAGCAGAGCGCTGGCGGACAACCCGTCGGCCACTTCCTGCGGGGACCCGCCGCGGTCGGCCCAGTCGAGAGCCGCCGCGTGGGGACACACGCGCAGCTTGGCTGCGACAGCCAAGGTGTCGCCGATCGCCTCCGCGGCGGTGTCGCCGAAGTAGGCGTTGGCGGGATCCGTGGTCAGGTTCGCAAAGGGCATGACGGCGACGATCATGGCCTAGGATAAGATTCAGGCAGCACAGGAGCAAACCATGCGGGCACTGGTTCTTTCGGGCGGTTCGATCAAGGGCGCCTACGAAGCGGGCGCGATTCTCTCCATCGTCGAGGCGGGGTTCTGCCCCGACGCGGTGCTGGGCATCTCGACGGGAGCTTTGAGCGCCGCATTCCTCGTCAACGCGATCGGACTGAAGACCGACCGGGCGCCGGCCCCGTCTCACTGGGGCGAGGCGGCCAGCGAGTTCGTGCAGTTCTACCGCACCCGGTTGTCGTCACCCGAACTCGTGGTCAGGGAAAAGTCCTGGCTCGCGATCGCTTGGAGTCTCCTCTGGAATCACTTCGACGGCGTGCTGGACATGACTCCCCTCCATCGTCTCATCCGGGGAACCCTGAAGGAGGACGCGCTCCGGCGCGCGCGGGTCCAGCTTCGGGTCGGTGCGGTGGACATGGGGTCGGGACAGATCAAGTACGTGGGGGCGGATCACAAGGACATCGAGGCATTCGTCCGCGCCAGTTGTGCCGAACCTCTCGTGATGCCGTCCGTGCGCATTGCGGGAGCGGACTACTACGACGGCGGCCTGCGCGACCTCGTACCGATCGGCACCGCCATCAATCTTGGCGCCACGGAAATCGTCGCTGTGGTCTGCCAGCCGAGGGTGCTGGATCGCGAGGTGTTCCCCCGCGGCCATGCCGTCGCCATGGCCAACCGGCTGGTGGATGTCGTCACCCACGAAATCGTCGTGAACGACTTGCGCTCGGTGGAGCGCGTGAATCAGATC
>DASUBP010000088.1:0-2776 GCA_035763205.1 Gemmatimonadales bacterium | reverse complement strand
GACCAGGCAGGAGCTGTCGGTGGAGAAGCCCGGGACTCCCCGCACGGGGCTCGAGTCCTGAGGGGCGTCATAGTAGATGGAGCCCGTGCTGTCCACGAAGGCGACGTCATGACCGTTCCACACGCATGAGGCGTCGTTGATCGAGACCGCGACGTCGGGACCGGCATCCTGCGGCACCACCGATCCTCCGTCGTCCTTCCGGAAGAACAGCACTCCCACACGCACAGACCCGGTCAATGGCCGGTGCGGCACCCCCAGCTCCCGCTGGACGACCGGTGAGGCGACGAACCCCCGCGGCTGTGCCAGGACTGGAGCGCGCCTGAGGATGGCGAGGACGGCGTTCAGGTTGTTCACGAAGGGCTGAAGATCAGGACCGTCGTTCGGATCCCCGCTCGGAAGGCGCTGCGTCACCGGCTTCCAATAGCCGGCCTTCCCCATCAGGGCAGAGTCGGTCTGCGCGAAAGCCCTGGTCGCCAGGGCGAGGAAGACGATCGACGCGAAGAGACTGCGCACGGAAGAATCCTGGCTGGGGTACCCGGAAATCGACGCCGAATGACCAGAAACGCAACGGGGGCCCCGCCCGAACGGGACCCCCGTATTCCGTCTTGCTGTGCTGCGCCTAAATGACTGTCAGTCCCACGTGGCGGTACCGCTCCATCAGGGGCCGCGCCAACCGCTCCATCCGGGCCCCCTCTTCGGTCCGCATCTTGGAGTTAGTGCGTACCCGATCCCGGCTTCTCCGTTCCCGTTCCTCCGGGCTCGGCACCTTCCAGCTGATGGTCTGCCGTTTCTGGTGCCGCATGATCTCGATATTGACCGTCTCGCCGGAGTCGTACGACCGCAGAATCCGCATGGCCTGGGCCGGCGAAGTCGGCTTCCGGTCGCCGATGGAAACGATGACGTCTCCACTCTTGAGCGGCAGGAGGGAATCCTCGGAGGCCTTCACCACCAGCACGCCGTCGTGAGTCCCGAAGTAGTCACCCAGGTCCGAGTTCAGGGACACGAGCTCGAGGTTGCACCAGGCGTCGCCGAAGCAGAGGGTCATCCCCATCCCTTCACCCGAGCCCCACCCGTCCATCTTCATCATGTCTCCGAAAGGCATGGCGAGGCGCGGCTCCACATCCACCCGAGGCATCACGTTCCAGCTGAAGTTCCGGTCCGGCATCATGTTGAAGGTGCCGTTGGTGGCGTAGCTCACATCTTCGGCGACGAGCGTCACCTTCTTGGTATCCGATCCGCGCCGGTATTCCACCTGCACGGTATCACCCGGATCGAGGGCCTGAGCGAGCTCGATGAGTTTGTTTCCCGGGCCCGATTCGTCCGAATCCTCGGACCGCACGTTGGCGAGCGAAACGCCGTTGAACTTCGTGATCACGTCACCGGCCAGAATCCCCGCCTTCGCCGCCGGGCCGGCGGGAGTCACCGCCGCAATGCGGGCACCGATCTTGTCGGAATCCGCGTCGGCAGTGCGGTTGACCACGACCCCGATGCGGGCGTGGTTGCCACTGAAGCTGTACGTCATGACTCCAGGACGTGCCGCCTCGGGGCGCCTCGGTTTCGGCTGTCCCTGAGCCGCCAGTACGCCCGGCAGGACGCAGGTAGTGCAGAGAAGGAGCAGCTTGCGATTCATGTGCGACATTCCTCCGGAGCCTAGAGCCCCACGTAAGAGGCCCGGACGACTCGGACCTGGACCAGTTGGTTCATCAGGTTCACTCGCTGCTGCCATAGCTGCAGCTGGGCATCCACCTGCTCGGTCCGCTGGTTGGCCAGCTGGCCGTCGATCTGCTCGATCTGATCCTCGAGCTGGGCGATCAGCGCGGCGTCCCGCCCCGATACCACCCGCCCTTCCGCTTCGGGCGCTTGCAGGCGGCTCTCGAGAGCCGCCGACTGCGCCTTCACCTGCGCCAAGTCCGCCTTGGCGGCTGGAGGGGAGAACGGACTGAACACCAGGACTGCGGCGAGTCCGGCCGCGGCGGCCATCGACCACGTCGCCCACCGGCGGTGGCGCTTGGCCCTCGCCGCGACGACGCTCGCCCGGATCTCGGACCACCGATCCCGCGCCGGAGACCGGGCCGGCAGCGCTTTCAGCTGCGCCACCCGCTGGTAAAGGGCCTCCAGCTCCCCCCGGCAGACGTCGCAGGCCTCAAGGTGCTTCCGGGCCCAGACCGACCCCTCGTTGGCCTTCAGGGCCAGCAGGTCATCCATCGTGCAGTGTGTCATTCAAACCCCCGGCTCGGCGGCGAGCAGCTTCCGCAGTCGCGCGTGCGACCGGGCCAGCTGGGACTTGGAGAAGCTCACCGTCTTGCCCATCATTTCCGCGATTTCTTCGTGTGTGTAGCCTTCCACGTCGTGCATCCACACCACCGCGCGCCCCGTCTCACTCAGGTGTTCGAGCGCGCGCTCCAGATCCAGGTTGACACCTACCAGCGGTGCCGGCGAACCGGCCGCGGTCGTCTCGTCGAACTCGTCCGCGGCGCGAACGTTCTCGCGGCGGATCTTCATCAGGGCCTTGGAGGACGCGATCTGCCGGACCCAGCCCCAGAGATGCCCGTCGCCCCGGTACGTGCCGATGCTCTTCACCACTTCGAGGAACGTCTCCTGCAGCACGTCCTCGGCGTCCTCCGCGTTCTTCAGTATCCGGCGCGCCAGGTTATAGACCGGGGTCTCGAAGGCTCGGTAGAGCCCTTCGAGGGCTTCCAGGTCGCCGGTCTTGGCGCGGGCTACCAGGACGTCAGAAACGGCTAGTGAGATGGTCATCTCCTGTAACCTATGATGC
>DASUBP010000087.1:0-2103 GCA_035763205.1 Gemmatimonadales bacterium | reverse complement strand
CGACCCGGTGGTGCGGCGCGACATGCTGAGCGCGGTGCTCGACTACGTGTCCCAGCACGATGCCACGGTCTTCATCTCCTCCCATCTCATTCACGAGCTCGAGCGCATCTGCGATTGGGTCGGCGTGATGGACAACGGCCGCCTCGTGGCTGACGTCGAGATGGAGCGCTTCAAGACCGGGATGAAACGACTGAAGGTGAGCCACGGTCCCGCGAACACCTCGGCCCTGCCCTTCCGCGTCCTCACCCGGACTCCGGTCGGGAGCAACGGCTCCGAGATGTGGCTGGTGCGGGACTGGTCCCCGGAGATGGCGCCATCGGTCGCGGCGGCGGGCGGTGAGCTCCAGCAGATCATCGACCTCGATCTCGAAGACGGATTCGTAGAGCTCCTGGGCTCCTTCCGCGTCCCGAAGACGACGGAGGTGACCAATGTTTAATGCGATCCTCTATCAGCAGTGGAAGTGGACCCGGCTGATCGTCGCCTTGGGAACGGTGGTCGCGTTCACGATCCCGATCTTCTCGCTGTCCAGCTCCGGCGCGGACCTGGACCACAGGGCGGCGGCGGTGTTCCTGGGACATGTCCAGGGGTGGGGGGTGTTCTACCCGACCCTCGCCGGCACGCTCGGCGTACTCGTCGCGATCGGGCTCTGGGCGCCTGACCACCGGGGCCGGCACGTCTATTCGCTCGCCCTTCCCATTCCCCGTTGGCGATACGTCGCGCTCCGATATCTCGCCGGACTCACGCTGCTCGCCGCACCGGTCGCCGCCCTGGCACTCGGCGCCGTCATCGCCAGTGCCACGGCATCCCTCCCGGTGGGTCTGCACTCGTATCCCATCGGCCTGGCCTTCCGATTCACCCTCGCCATTCTGGTCGCGTTCACCCTGTTCTTCGCCGTTTCGTCGGGGACCGCGCGTACGGCGGCGACCATCCTCGGGACCGTCGCAGGGCTCGTCGTCGTACAGGTCCTGCTCTCGGCAACTGGCAGCCAGTTGAACATCCTCATGCCGATCGCAAACGCGTTGCTCACCGCTCCCGGGCCATTTGCGATCTTCACGGGCCGCTGGATGTTGATCGATGTGTAGCCGGGTGCTGGCACTGGTCCTCGGCTGCAGCGTTCCCGCTGTGGGGGCGGTGCGGGCGCAGGTTCTCGATACGGTCCACCTGCATCACAAAGCGGATTCCCTGCTCGCTCTCTGGCGGGAGGCGAACGCACTCGGCGTGGTGCAGCAGGCCGTGCGCGCCGTCCGGCATCAGAAGGCCACTCAAGTCACGCGCGCCACGGCCGTGGCCCGTGGTGAGCGCCCGGTCCGCGCCGGCGCGCTGATGGTCATCGCCGACTACCCCGACTCCATCCCGTTGCAGGGTGCCGCCAACCACGCCTGGGACGTCCTTTCCACAACTTATGGGAGTCAGGCTGCCGTACTCGCCGCACAGCCGATCCGCCTGGCCGTGGTCTTCGGAAACCGGGAGGGCGTAGCGTCACCCACATCGCGCCGAGTGCCGCGGAAGGTCACCGAGGATGAGCTCGAGCGGATGCTCCTGGGAATGACCGGACAGCCGAAGGTCGACTCGCGATTCTCGCGTTGGCTAGGGAATTCGGTGCATCCGGTGCTCGACACCATCGCTGACCGCGCGGGGGCATACGAGCAGCTCGTGACCGCGGGATCGACGGCCGCGACGAGCTGCTTCAAGGGCGGCATCGAGGGATGCGTCGCGGTTCTGCAAATCCCGGAAGACTCCCTGTTTTATCTGACGGTCTACGATGCCGCGCAGCGCCGGGGCACCGTCGCGGCAACCCGCAGTCCCGACATGGTCGACCCGGCAGAGCATGCGAGGTATTCGAGCTGCGTCGATGACGGCAGGGACTCGGCGTGCATCGAGTTTCTTCGCGGCATTCCGCTGGGGCAAATCCCTCAGCCGGTGAACTTCGAGGTACGGAATCTCCTGGTGTCGACGGCGCTTTCACTTGGCGGGCAGGGCGCATACGACCGGCTCATGGCGGATTCGACGGCGCCGGTGTCGACCCGGCTGGAGCGGGCGGCCAATGCCCCGCTGGAGAAAATCGTCGGGACGTGGAGGACGAACGTCATGGCCGCCCGCCCC
>DASUBP010000086.1:0-2471 GCA_035763205.1 Gemmatimonadales bacterium | reverse complement strand
GTTCCCGGCCGAAAGTCCCGAACCGTCCTCGATCGAAAACGCCGTCGAGTCGATGCCCACTGAATCGATCAGGAAACGCCGCTCCACGTCGAGCCCGGCATCCCACGATCCCACTCCCCGGAACTCGTGCCCCACGATCTTCAGGAGCATCTCGGCAAACCAGTTCTGACTGGTATTGAGGATGGGGAAGATGATGTCGGGGAGGGGGCGACCCAGATAGTCCACGAGTGCCGGGTTCGCCCGGACACTCCTGTACTCCATCGAATCCGTCGTGCTGACCGCCCCGCCCAGCACCGAGATGCCGCGGCGCTCCAGGGCGACTTCGAGGGCCCGGGCGGCGTAGAGATTCGGGTCGGGAAGGGCGAAGCTTTCGATCCAGGGCTTCCGGTCCAACGCCACGGTGCCGTTCGCCCAGATGTTCAGGGTCCCTGGTGTCCGGTAGAACTCGTCTCCGATGGACGATCCCGAGTCCGCCGGCACGGTGCGGGCGCGATTCTCGAACGTGATCAATCCCACGTCGGGTGACCACGTAACGGTCGGCGGGGCGTCGACTGCCGCACCCGGCGTGATGTGAAAATCCACGCTGTTGTCGTGGAATCCGAGCCCCGACACCGGTGCCGCGTACCACCAGTTCAGGTCCCACGCGTTCCAGCCGGGCGCCGTCAGGGTCGGCTCGAAGTACGATCCGTCTCCCACCAACTTGCCGTTGATCCGTCGCACGCCTTTTGCCCAGAGTGATTCAGCGATCGCGTTCATCGCGGTGAAGGCCGAGTCGCAGGCGCCGGGGGCGAGGGTGTCGATGCCGAAGCAGCGCTCGGAAAACGTCGGGTCTCCGCGGCCGTAGAGCACGAGGTCGCCGGACAGTACGCCGCCCGTGAGCGTGCCATTGGTGTACAGGCTGGTGCGGACCCGGTAGTCGGGAGGGAGGAGCACCGTGGCCGTCGACGTCACGACGAGTTTGGTGTTGCTCGCGGGCACCCGATACCGGTCGCCGTCCCGCTGGTACCGGACCTTCCCCTGGTCGTCGATGACGTACACACCCCATTGCGCCCGGTTGAACGGCGGTTCGTCGAGGAGCGTGTTGATCCGACGCTCGAGCGACCCCCGGAGCGGCTTGGTGCGCGGGGCCGGAGTTTGGGAGCCGAGGATCGAAACAGGGAACGAGATGGCGAACAGGAGGGTCTGAATGCGCATGGAGTGGTGTCGAAAAGGTTGACAGTGCGACGGAAGTTGCCCAACATACAGGACTTATACAGTCACGTCAATTGCGCCCAGGTACGATGGCTCTGTTCGCCGCAGTGACCCTCGCGGCCCCTCTCATTCCTCTCGCTGCTCAGAACGACCAGCGGGTCGTCCGTGGGCTGTCCTTCGAAGGCAACAAGTCGATCGACAGCTACACCCTCAGCTCGGCCATCGCCACGACGCCATCCGCCTGGCTGGCCCGGGCCTGGTGGGTGCGCTGGCTCGGGTTGGGAGAGAAGCGATACCTCGACGAGATCGAATTCCGGCGGGACGTCGTTCGTCTGCTGCTCTTGTACCGCCAAAGCGGATACATGCGGGTGCAGATCGACACGGTGGTGAAACGCACCCCCGACGCGGCCTGGATCGACTTCCGCATCACCGAGGGTCCTCCGGTGCGAGTGACCCGGCTGACCATCAGCGGCACCGAGGGCATTCTGGACACGACGGCCCTCCGGAAGGATCTGCCGCTCAAGGTGGGTGCGCCATTCAATCGCTTCCTGTTCCAGGCGTCGGCCGACACCATCGCCGCGCGGCTCCAGAACATGGGACACCCGGCCGCGGAAGTACTCCGGAACTTCGATTCCAACGCCGATTCTCTGACCGCCACGGTGGAGCTCGACGTCGAGCCGGGCGCCTTCGCGCACATCGGCAACGTTCAAGTCCGCGGCCTCCGGCGGGTGGACACCAGCACCGTCCTCCACGCCCTGCCGTTTCGCACCACGGACATGTACCGGCAGGACCAGCTTTACGAGAGCCAGCGGAATCTCTACAGCCTCGGCCTCTTCACCTCGGTCACGGTCGGCCCCGCCGATTCGCTCGAACCCGGCGACAGCATCGTGAACATCGCCGTCCAGGTGGCCGAAGGGCCGCGGCATGCCATTCGGGGCGGCGTCGGGTACGGGTCGGTGGATTGCTTCCGTGCGCAGGCCGGCTGGTCGGCGCTCGACTTCTTTGGCGGGGGCCGGTCCCTCGATCTCACCGGGAGTGTGTCGAAGATCGGCGTGGGATACCCCACGAACGCCGGGTTTCAGAAGAACGTGTGCAGTTATCTGAAGAGCGACTCGACGAATTCTGACACCCTGAACTACTCGCTGTCGGCCACCCTGTCGCAGCCCTCATTCCTGTCGCCCCGGCACACGGCGTCATTGACGGTGCTCGGCGAGCGGCGATCGGAATACAGAGTCTACACGCGCCAGGATGTGGGTGCCAACGTCGGGGTCGTCTTTAAC
>DASUBP010000085.1:0-14357 GCA_035763205.1 Gemmatimonadales bacterium | reverse complement strand
GATTGCGGCGGCACCATCGCCGTGGTCCATAACGGGATCATCGAGAACGCCGGCGCCCTCCGCACCGCGCTGACCAAGCGCGGGCACGTGTTCCGCTCCGAGACCGATACCGAAGTCCTGGCGCACCTGATCGAAGAGCTGCACACCAAGGGCGCGCCCCTCACCGAGTCGGTCGCGGGCGCGCTGCGCGAGGTGGAAGGCACCTACGGCATCGCGGTGGTCTCGGGCCGTGAGCCCGACACGATCGTCGCGGCCCGGAAGGGCTCGCCGCTCCTCGTGGGCGTGGGCTCGGGCGAGAACTTCATCGCCTCGGACGCGTCGGCGGTCCTCTCGCACACGCGCTCGGTGGTCTACCTGGATGACGGCGAGATCGCGGTCATCCGGCCCACCGAATACCGGATCCTGGACCACCACACGGTGGAGAAGGAAAAGACCGTCACGCACGTCGAGTGGGACCTCGCTACCGTCGAGCGGGGGGGCTATGCGCACTTCATGCTCAAGGAAATCATGGAGCAGCCGGAGAGTCTCCGGAACACGCTCCGCGGACGTCTGCTCGAGGATGACGGGGACGTCCGGCTGGGCGGCCTCAACATCTCGGATGAAGACCTGCTCCGCATCAATCGCATCGTGATCACGGCGTGCGGCACCAGCTGGCATTCGGCCCTGATCGGCGAATACATGATCGAGGAGCTGGCCCGCATTCCGACGGAGGTGGAGTACGCGTCCGAGTTCCGCTACCGCAACCCGATCGTGGACGAGCGCACCCTGGTGATCGGCATTTCGCAGTCCGGCGAGACTGCCGACACGCTGGCGGCTCTCCGCGAAGCCAAGCGGCGCGGGGCACGGACCATCGGGCTCGTCAACGTCGTGGGCTCCACCATCGCCCGCGAGGTCGACGGCGGCATTTACCTCCACGCGGGCCCTGAAATCGGCGTCGCGAGCACGAAGGCGTTCACCAGTCAGATCGCCGCGCTGGCCTTGCTTACCCTGAAGCTGGGACGCCTGCGCGCGCTCTCCATCCTGCAGGGGCGCGAGGTGGTCAAGGCGCTGGCCAAGCTCCCGGAGCTGGTGGAGAAGGTCGTGGCGAAGGCGGCCCAGGTGGAGCAGATCGCCGAACGCCTCCAGCGCACGCAGAACGTCCTCTACCTAGGCCGCGGCTACAATTTCCCGGTCGCGCTGGAGGGGGCACTGAAGCTCAAGGAGATCTCGTACATCCACGCCGAGGGGTACCCGGCGGCGGAAATGAAGCACGGGCCCATCGCGCTGATCGACGATCTGATGCCGGTGGTGTTCGTCGCGCCGCGTGACGCCGTCTATCAGAAGGTCGTGAGCAACATCGAAGAGGTGAAGGCGCGGGGCGGCCGCGTCATCGCGGTCGTCACCGAAGGTGACACGGGCGTCGCCAGGCTGGCGGACCACAAGATCGAGATCCCCGAGACGCTGGACATCTTTACGCCCATCCTCTCGGTGCTGCCGTTGCAGCTCCTCGCCTACTACATCGCCGTCCGGCGCGGCTGCAACGTCGATCAGCCGAGGAACCTCGCGAAGAGCGTCACGGTCGAGTGAGGGTCGTCCTCCAGCGCGTCTCCCGTGGCGCGGTCCGCGTGGCGGGGGAGACCGTGGGGACCGTGGGGCGGGGGTTCGTCGCGCTGGTCGGGTTTGCGCCCGGCGACACCGACGAGACGCTCAAATGGATGGCCGACAAGATCCTCGGCCTCCGCGCGTTCTCCGACGCCGAAGACAAGATGAACCTTGCGCTCGCCGACGTGAACGGCGGCGTCCTCGTAGTCTCCCAGTTCACCCTGTACGGCGACGCCAGCAAGGGCCGCCGGCCTTCGTTCATCGGGGCCGCGCCCCCTGAGCAGGCGCACGCTCTCTACGACCGCTTCGTGGCCGTTCTGCGGGAGCACGCCGGGGCCATCCCCGTCGCGACCGGCCAGTTTCAAGCGATGATGGACGTCGAGCTGGTGAACGACGGCCCCGTCACGTTGATCCTCGAGAAATGACCGACACACCCGTCCTCGTGCTGGCCTCGGCCTCGCCCCGGCGGCGGCAGCTCCTCGAAATGCTCGGGATCGAGCATCGCGTCGTCCCCCCCGATGTCGACGAAGCCCACCGGGCGGGAGAAGCCCCCGCCGACTACGTCGTCCGGCTGGCCCGCGACAAGGCGCGCGCCGTGTCCGGTCGCGACCCCCGGCCGCTGGTACTCGCGGCGGACACCACCGTCATCCTGGGTGACGAGCTGTTCGCGAAGCCGGCCACGGTGGGTGAAGCCGTCGAGATGCTGGGGCGACTGGCGGGCCGCACCCACCGGGTCTACACGGGCGTGGCACTGGCGCAGGGCGAGCGGGTGGAGACCGCACTCGACGTTTCGGACGTCACCTTTCGGCGTCTCTCGAGGGAACAGATCGCGAGCTACGTCGCCACTGGTGAGCCGATGGACAAGGCCGGCGCGTACGCCATCCAGGGGAAGGGCGCCGCGCTGATCGACGGCATTCGCGGGGACTTTTTCGGGGTGATGGGACTGCCGCTGCGGCTGGTGCTCGACCTGCTGGAGCGCTTCGGAAAGCCTTACCGCTTCACCCGGTAGACCGGGACCTTCTTCGTCTTGCCCTTCACCTGCATCGGTTCGAGGGCTTCGACCTTGGGGGGGTGCTTCAGGGCTTTGTAGAACGTCTCCGAGATCAGGATCTCGTTGGCGCCCGCGTTGGAGCAGAGCCGGCTCGCGGTGTTGACGGCGTCACCGATCACGGTGTACTCGAGGCGGCGGTCGGAGCCGAAGTTTCCGGCGAACACCTCACCGAAGTTGATGCCGATCCCGATCTTGATGTCGGGGCGGCCCTTCTCCTTCCATTTCACGTTCATCTTTTCGAGCGCGGCCAGCTGGTCCATGGCGCACTTCATGGCGCGGTCGGCGTCGTCTTCGTGCGCGATGGGCGCGCCCCAGAGCGCCATGATGGCGTCGCCCATGAACTTGTCGAGCGATCCTGAGTGCTCGAAGACGAGATCCACCATCTCGGTGAAGTATTCGGTGAGCAGATGGGCGACGTCGTCCGGGCTCATGGTTTCCGACATCGGCGTGAACCCGCGGATATCCGAGAAGAAGATCACGACGGGCCGCTTGTCCCCGCCCAGCTGCACCGATCCCTCCTGCTGGACGATCTGCGCCGCGACGTTCGGGGCGAAGTACCGCTGGAAGTTCGAGAGGACCATGGCTTCGCGGCGGAGGCGGTCGGCCAGCTGCGAGCGCTCGATGGAGAACGCGGTCAGCCCGCCGAAGGCCATCAGGAAGTCGAGGTCTTCGTCCTGGAACGAGTGAATGGCGGTCTGATTGTCCACGTACAGGATGCCGAGGACCTTCTGGTCGTTCGAGAGCAGGGGCGTGCACATGGCGCTGCGCACGCTCTGGATCACGATGGACTTGCCCTTGAACCGGTCGTCCGCCGCCGTGTTGTCGGAGAGAATGGCCACGCGGTCGTCCACCACTTTGCGGGCGATGGATTGCGGGACCATCTTCGCGGCCTGCGCGTCTCCGGCGCGGGACCGCGAGATCCGCGGGACGAGCTCGTTGGTCTTCGTGTCGAGGAGCAGAATGGACACGCGATCCACGCTCATGACCTGGAAGGTGAGGTCCACCACCTTCTCGAGCACCCGGTCCAGGTCCTGTTGCTTGGACAGCTCCTGCGAAATGTCGAGCAGCAGTTTCAGCTTCTGCGACTGCCGTTCGTACAGATCCTTCGCGTCGACCTTGAGGTGGCCCCCCGACGGCCCGATTTCCTTGATGGCGGGAACGTTGCCGGAGGGGGACATGGGCAAGGCCCGGACGATGGTGCCGCCGGGAACGCCCGATCCCTTGGTCTCCTTGTTCGACGTCGGCGGGGCGGGCGTGGTCACGGCCGCGCGCGCGGGGGGCGTGATGGGAACCACCTTGAACGCGACCTTGCCGAAGGTCACCACGTCGTTCTCGGCGGCGTCCCCGTCCGTCACCTTGGCGCCGTTCAGGAACGTGCCGTTCGACGAGCCCAGGTCCTTGATCCGGACCCCGGCGTCGGTGAGCGTGATTTCGGCGTGACGGCGGGAGATCGTGGGGTCGTAAATCGGCACGTCGGAGGTGACGGCCCGCCCGACCACGAGCGTTTTCCCCGCGGCCAGCTCGATGGACTGTTCGCCCGAGATGCTGAGCAGCTTGAACACGAGCGGGAAACTATCCCGGGCCTTGGGCCCGCGCGAGGGCGAGGGCCTTCAGCACCGCCTGGGCCTTATGTTCGGTCTCCGCGAATTCGCGTCCCGGATCGGAGTCGGCCACGATGCCGGCCCCCGCCCGCACCACCACCCGGTCTTTCAGGACCAGCGCGGCCCGGATGGCGATCGCAGTATCGAGGCTCTTGGCACCCCACCCGATGTAGCCGACCGCACCCGCATAGGGACCGCGAGCCTCCGGTTCGAGCTCGTCGATGATCTCCATCGCCCGTACTTTGGGCGCGCCGGTGACGGTGCCGTGGGGAAAGCAGGCCCGCAGCGCGTCGAGGGCATCGTAGCCGGCGCGCAGCTTGCCGCGCACCTCGCTCACCAGATGCTGCACGTGCGAGTACCGCTCCAGAACCATGAGGTTGGTCACCCGCACGGTGCCGTAGGCCGCCACCCGGCCCACGTCGTTCCGCGACAGATCCACCAGCATGAGGTGCTCGGCCCGTTCTTTCGGATCGTCCGCGAGCGCGCCGCCCAGCCGCTCATCCTCCGGCGGCGAAGCGCCCCGCGGGGCGGTGCCGGCGATCGGGCGCACCGTGACCTCTCCACCCTCGACCCGTACCAGCGTTTCCGGAGACGACCCCACCAGCGCGCAGTCGTCGAGCTGCAGGAAGAAGAGGTAAGGTGCCGGATTGAGGGCGCGGAGGAATCGGTACAGGCGCAGCGCATCGACCGGACCCGCCGCTTCCTGCGCGCGTGACAGGACGACCTGGAACGCGTCTCCCGCCTTGATGTATTCGAGGATGCGGCCCACGTCCGCCTCGAAACGCTCCACCGGGTAGCGCGAAGTGGTCGGCACCGGCGTGGGGTGAGCCGGCATGCGCAGGGGCGGAAGGGTGTGCGGCCGTTCGAGACGCGCGACCAGGGCGTTCACGCGGCGCTCGGCCTCGTCGGCCAGCCGTTCCCGTTCGCGCGCGGGCGCGCCCGCCGGGACCTCGACGGTGGCCACGATGGAGGCGCGGCCGTAGAGGTTGTCGAGAATGACCACCGTGTCGGTGATCATGAGGACGGCGTCCGCCAGGCCCAGGGTATCCTGGGGCGGGTGCGGCAGGCGCTCCACGCTGCGAATCAGCTCGTAGCCCAGGTATCCGACCGCACCCCCCGTGAACCGGGGAAGGCCGGGCGCCTCGACGGCTGGGACGTGGCGGAGGAGCCCGGCGAGATGCTCGAGGGGGGCTTCGACCTGTCCCTGCGCGGTCCAGCCGTCTTTCGGGGTCCAGCGTTCGACGGAGCGGCCGCGATACCGCCACACCTCCCGTGGCTCGGTGCCCAGGAACGTGTACCGGGCCCACCGTTCGCCGCCTACGAGGGACTCGAGCAGAAACCCGAAGGGACCGGCCGCGATCTTCGCGTACGCGGCCACCGGCGTGTCGGCGTCGAGGAGCACCTCGCGCACCAACGGCACCATCCCGCCCGCCGCCGCGCGGGTCAGGAAATCGGAGCGGGCATCACTCATTTCGGCGCGGCGAGGAGGTACGTACCGGGCTGCGACAGTGCGGACGAAGCCACGTTGGACAGGTTGCCCGTATTCAGGGCCCGCCACTGATCGGGCCCGTACTCATAGTAGAGAGCCAGGGCCTGGGCGAACGCGGCTGGATTGGGGTACTTGGAAGGCGCCGAATCGATGACGCTGAAGTCGGCGTACCGCGCATACGACACGTCGATGGTCGGTGAGCCGGCGATGTTGAAGACGACCGATGTCGGCAGCAGAGTGAATCCGAACACCCCCGGAGTAGCCGATGCGTTGAGAGTCACGGTGGACGTGTCCGCGAGAATCGTATCGTTCCGCGAACGAACGCTCTGCAAGTAGAAATGGAAGGTCGCGAATGTCGACCCCAGGGTATCGCTGTTCAGCCACGAAATTGAAACGGTCTTGTTGTTCTGGAAGACGAGGGTCCGGTCGATCGGATCGGCCGAGTCGGAGCGCGCGAGCGCCAGGAGGTCTTTGCGGTGGATGACGTTGAGGGGAGCGGCGCTGTTATGGCACGCCGCGAGGCCCAGAAGGAGCGCGTACATTACCCGGCGATGCGCGCCCTGCTGCTCTTGGCGATGGCGGGGGCCCCCCTCCGGCTCGCCGCCCAGGACTGGAACGCCCCACCCGCCCTCGCGCTGGTCAGCCGCGGGATCCAGCGCCGCGGCGCCACCACTGCCGATACCGCTCTCCACGACTACAAGGCGCATGCGCACGGGTTCGTGTTCTTTCTCGGGGCTTTTGGGAACGGGCTGAACGACGCACCGCGGTTGATCAAGACCGATCAGCTCGAACTGGAATTGTACTGGAAGGCCCCGGGCGCCAGCAAGCAGCGGATCGTCGGGTGGCGCAATGCGGCGCAGCTTCCCACGGACATCAACTACCACCGCGACCATCTCGGCATCATCCAGAACAACTTCGGCCGGGCCATCCGCCTGGGCGAAGGGGACGAGGTGCAGGACGTGCCCCATCCCCTGTCCCCCGGAGCCCAGCTCGACTACGACTACGCCCTCGGCGACACGCAGCTTGTCTCCATGCCGGGACGGACCGTCAGAGTCGTCGCGGTCCACGTACGGCCCAAGGAGTTCAGCCAGCCGCGGATCGTCGGCACGCTCTATCTGGACGTGTCCACGGCCGCCCTGGTGCGCATGGCGTTCGATTTTACCCCGGCCGCGTACCGCGATCCCGAGCTCGAGGACGTGAGCGTCGTACTCGACGACGCGCTCTGGGATGGCCGGTTCTGGCTCCCCTATCGTCAGGAAATCGAGATCCGGCGGCGGGTCAACTGGCTGGATTTCTCGGCCCGCGGGATCATCCGGGGGCGCTGGGAGATCGGTGACTACGCGTTCAATCTCGGGTTGGCCGACACCTGGTTCGCCGGGGAGGAGATCTCATCGGTTCCGCCAGCGGAGCTTGATTCCTTTCCCTGGCCGAACACGCTGGCGCAGGCGATGGGAAGCGTCGAGACGCCGGCCCGCGCCGACGACCTCGAGCGCCTCCGCGCGGAAGCGGCGCGGATCGCCGGCACCCACGTCATGACCGGCCTGTCGCCGACGCGTCTGGGTGTTCGTTCGCTCTCGGATCTTCTGCACGTCAATCGCGTCGAGGGGCTGACCGCCGGGGCGGGGCTGACTCAGCGCGTCGGCGGAACGGGGATCGAGGTCCGGGCGCGCTCGAGTTACGGCTTCGGGGACCGCCGGGTCAAAGGACGAGGGGACGCGGTGTGGACCAGCCCGGTCGGGATCTTCACGCTCTCCGGGTATCGGGAAGTCCGCGACGTCTCCGACCATCCGGTGATCTCACCCCTCTTCAACTCGATCAACACGCAGGAGTGGGGACGCGATTACGGTGACTACTACCTCGCCGACGGTGGTGGGCTCTCCTTTCACCGCCCGCTCGGAACCCAGGGCGAGTGGACCACTTCCGTGGCGCGTGAACGCGTCGGGTCCCTCCCGGCCGTCGGCTGGCCGGCGCAGGACTCGTATGCCCCGAATCCCCAACTGGGGATGGGACACCTCGATATCGCGCGGGTGACGGTCCGCCGCCGTCCAGCGGGGCTCGGTGAGGACGTCCGTCGCGATCTGGCGGGGGGAATTTCCGTCGAGGGTGGACGGGTCGACGGGGGGGACGAGTACTGGCGCCTGTCCGGGGACGGCACCGCGCTTCTTTCACTCGCGACGACGCGCGTCGTCATGCGCGGCGAGTTTGGGCTCGCTTCGCCGAATCTTCCCGCGCACCGCGCGTTCGTACTGGGTGGCCGCGGGACACTCCTGGGTGACGATTACCGCAGCTGGGGAGGACGGCGGGCGGCGCTCGTGAACGTCGAATGGCGGGTCCCCGTGCCCTTCCTGAGCCTCTCGGCGGGACCCTACACGCGCACGCCGTCGCACATCGTGATCGCGCCCTATGTCGCGGCCGGGTGGACCGACGAGCCCGTCGCCGGGACACCGTGGGTCGCCACCCCGGGCACGCGAATGACGCTCGGTCTCGCGCTCGAGTGGCTGGGCCTCTTGCGCCTCGAGGGTGGGTATGGCGCCGAAAGCAGGAAGGCGCATGTGGCACTTGACGTGATGCGCGATTTCTGGGGTCTGCTCTGAAGCGTTTCGGGCTGGACGGGGCCTCAGGCGCGGCTAGGTTTCTCAAAGCACATGCCTGAAACCACGTTCCCCGATGAATGGCTGATGACCTCGCTCGAAGGGGTCATTACGCCCGAGCTCCTGGAGGAGCTGCGGGCCAAGGCTGAGCCGTCCCGCACCCTCTGGGAGATGATCGTCTCCCGGCACATCGCCACCGACGACGGCATTCTCGAGAAGCTTTCCCAGCGGTACCGCATGAAGGTCGCCGACGTCGCCCTGGTGGACCCGCACGTCAAGGACACGTTGCCCGAGCAGCTGGTCCGGCGGTACCGGGTTCTGCCCGTACGCATCACGGACTCATTCTGCGAAGTCGCCACCGCCAACCCGTTCGACCTCGACGCCGAAAAATCCATCGCGTTCGCCACCGGACGTGAGGTCCGGATGCTCCTCCTCTCGCCCGCCAAGATCGCCGAGAAGCTCGACGAGCTGTACCGGCCGGACAAGACGCTGGACAAGCTGCTCGAAGGCATGGACGAGTCCGGTGACCTGATTCACCTGGCCGAGGAAGCGCCCGACGAGCTCAACGTCAGTGAGGAGGAGGCGAAGTCGCGGCCGGTGGTGAAGCTGGTCGACCTGATTCTGCACGAGGGCATCCTCGCCCGGGCGTCGGACATCCATATCGAGCCGGAAGAAGGGGGCGTCGCGGTCCGGTACCGGATCGACGGTGTGCTCCGGCAACAGATGAAGATCCCTCGCACCGCCGGCCTGCCCCTCATTTCCCGCATCAAGATCATGTCGTCCCTCGATATCGCCGACCGGCTGCGTCCGCAGGACGGCCGCGCACGGGTGGCGGTGAACGGCCAGCCCATCGACCTCCGCGTCTCCACGCTCCCCGCCGCGCTGGGTGAGAAGGTGGTCGTCCGGATCCTCGATTCCCGGGCCACCGTCAAATCGCTCGACATGCTGGGCCTCAACCCCGGCGAGGCTGAGGCGATCAACCACCTGCTCGAGAACCACGAGGGCATCATCCTGGTGACCGGACCGACCGGGTCCGGCAAGACGACGACGCTCTACTCGATGATCCGCCAGATCCAGAGTGAAGGCGTGAACATCGTGACCGTCGAAGACCCGGTGGAATACCGGATGCAGGGGATCGTGCAGGTCCAGGTGCAGGAGAAGGCCGGACTGACGTTCGCGTCGGCCCTCCGGTCCATCCTGCGTCAGGACCCGAACGTGGTGCTCGTCGGGGAAATCCGCGACAAGGAAACGGCCCAGATCGCGACCCAGGCGTCCCTGACGGGTCACCTGGTGCTGTCGACGCTCCACACCAACGACGCTCCCAACGCGGTCACTCGTCTGGTGGATATCGGGGTGGAGGCGTACAAGATCGCCGCGGCGCTCCGGGGGGTCGTGGCCCAGCGCCTCATGCGGAAACTCTGTCCCACCTGCAAAGAGGTGTGGATGGAGGCGCCCCCCGACCGGCTCCGGAAGTGGATTCCCACGGGGACGCCCCTCTACCGGGCGGCGGGATGCCCGGACTGCGCCATGACCGGGTACCGCGGGCGCTTCTCGATCATCGAGGTGCTGCACGTAGGGCCCGAGGTTGAACGGCGGATCGCATCGGGCCAGACCGCGGACCGGATCGCCGCCGCGGCCCGGCGGGCGGGCATGAAGACGCTGTGGGAGTCGGGGCTCGCGCATGTGCTGCGGGGCGAGTCTACCGTGGACGAGCTGCTCCGGGTGGTCGAGGTCCCTTCCGAGGAGGAGGAGAGTCCTCCCGACACACCGGCCCCGGCCCCGTCGCGCTCGGGCGTGGGACGGCCCTCCCCGGCTGCCGGAGTCGCGGCACCCCCGGTCGAGCGGGTGGAGCGTTCGACCGACCATTTCGAGCTGCTCGAAGAACCCGCGCCGCCGCGCGCCACCGGAACGCATGGGGCCGCGGCGCTCAAGGTCCTCCTCGTGGACGATGAAGACTCGCTGCGAAAAGTGATGAAGGACCTGCTGGAGCGCGACGGATACGACGTGGCCGAGGCCCGTGACGGCGTCCAGGCTCTCGACCAGGTGGACCGCGTGGGCCCGGACATCATCGTCCTCGACCTGAACCTGCCGGGACTCGACGGGTACGGCGTGCTGTCGCATCTCCGTTCCCGTCCGGCCACCGCGGGCATCCCCGTCATCGTCCTGACCGCCAAGGGCGACGAGGACAACGAGGTGCGCGTCTTCGAGCTCGGCGCCGACGACTTCCTCACCAAGCCCTTCCGCGCCCGCGCCCTCTCGGCGCGCCTGGAAGCGGTGTTGGGCCGCCGCCGGCACTAGTCGGGATGACCGATATCAAAGTGATGTTCGTGGACACCTTCGTGCTGCGTGGCGCGGGGGCAGGGCTCCGGGTGCTCGTCTTGCGACGCGCGGCAGGACGCACGCGCGCCGGAGCCTGGGAGATCGTCCACAGCACCATCGAGCCCGGTGAGACGCCGGTGCAGACGGCGCGCCGGGAGCTGAGAGAGGAGACCGGACTCACCCCCGTCTCGCTCTACAATCTCTCACGCACCGAAGCGTTCTACCAGCACGACACGGATGTACTCGCGGTCATCCCCGTGTTCGCCGCGTTCGTCGCGGAGGGCGCGCCGGTCACGATCGCGGACGAGCACGACGCGTACGAATGGCTCGCGCCCGCCGACGCCGGCGCGCGGCTCGCCTGGCCGCGGGAGCGCAGAGCACTGGAGGACGTTTTGTCAATGGTGGGGGGTGGAGGTGCGGGCTTGCTGGACGGCGTTCTTCGCGTAAGCTAGCAGGAGCCGCATGAACCCCTTCTATCACCGGATCTACCGCGTGGTGCGTCACATTCCGAAAGGACGTGTGGCGACGTACGGCATCGTTGCCCGTCTTGCCGGACGCCCCGGCGCGGCGCGGCAGGTCGGGTGGGCACTTTCAGCGCTTCCCGAAGACTCGGATGTTCCGTGGTGGCGCGTGATCAACGCCGCCGGCAGGATCTCGCTCTCAGGCGCCGATCATGGAGCGGTGGTACAGCGGGCGCTGCTGTTGCGGGAGGGTGTGAAGTTCGCGCCGGGAGGAGCCGTCAACCTCTCGACCTTCGGTTGGCCCGCCGAGGCTTACGACTCGGTGGCGGCCCACACCCGCGCGGCTTCGTCCCGGAGATCGCGCAGGTTGAAAGGTTTGCGCACGTAGCGCAGTCCCAGCCGGGTCAGGGTCTCATCGGTGGCGGGCCGGACGTCCCCCGTCGCCACCAACGTCCGCGATTTCAGATGCGGCATCCGCTCCGCCAGCTCCTCCACCAGTAGCCTGCCAGTCGACGCGGACCTCCCGTCCGCAATGATCAGATCGAACGCCCGATTGGCCGCCAGCTCCAGCGCATGCTGTCCATTTCGCGCCACCTCGACCGCGTGCCCCTCCCGCCCGAACAGGGCCTGGACCATCCGCCGTACCGCCTGATCGTCGTCGACCAGCAGGATCGACCGCACGGGGCGTGCGCTCTTGGAGACCCTCGAAGAGCGGGTGGGCGGGGCTGGAGTCCGGTGCAGGTCCAGCTTGGCCGGGGTGTCCGCGGGGGCGGGGGGGAACTCGACGTGGAAGGCCGCTCCGCCCCCCGCGGGCGCGGGCTCCACGGAAATCTTCCCGCCATGTGCTTCGACGATGGAATAGCTGATCGACAGGCCGAGCCCCGTGCCTTGGCCGGGTTCCTTGGTGGTGAAGAACGGCGTAAACAGCTGACGGGCGACTTCTTCGGACACGCCGGGACCGGAGTCCTGAATCCGGAGGTGGACTTTCCCATCGAACCAGGTCGACGCCTTCACGGTGCGAGGGCGGTCGGGCGGATTGCCGGATACCGCCTGGGCCGCATTGGTGAGGAGGTTCAGCACCACCTGCTGAATGGCGTGCCGGTCCCCCAGGATATCCGGCAGGAGCTGGGCGAAGTCCTTTTCCAGCGTGACGTCTTTCAGACGCAGATCGTAGCTCATGAGCAGCAGGGTGCGCTGGAGCACGTCGGTGACGTCCACGCGCTCCCGCTCGGCGGGCGCCTTCCGCGCGAAGGTGAGCAGGTTGCGGACGATCCGCCCCGCGCGCTCCGCCTGCTCGTGAATCACGCGGAGATGGCCGCGGTCGTTCTCGCCCAGCTCTTTCTGCTCGAGCAGAAACTCCGAGAGTCCGGCGATGGAGGTCAGGGGGTTGTTGAGCTCGTGCGCCACGCCCGAAACGAGCTGACCGACCGCCGCCAGCTTTTCGCTCTGGATGAGCTGGGATTCCATCGTCTGCTGCTCGGTCACGTCCTCGACCAGCACGACCAGATGGGAGGCGGTCCCCACGGGGGGCATGCGCGCCGCGTTGATGCGCACCGCGCGCCCGACCCGGGAGCGGGCGACCAGGGGGACGGGGCGGCCCCCGCGGCGCGCGAGCTCCATCAGCTCGTTCAGGGGGGCGGGGTGCTCCACCAGGGACGGTGCCAGCTCGTGTCCCTGGACCTCGGCGATCTCGCGGGACAGGAGCGAGGCCAGCGCGCGGTTGGCGCGGGTGATCCGGCCCGTCTCGTCGACGACCGCCAGACCCTCCGACATGGCGTCGAAGGCGGTTTCCCATTCTTCCTTGGCGCGCCTGACGAGATCGAAGAACCGCGCGTTGGCGATCACGACGGCGGTATGGGTGGCGAGCGTCGAGATGAGCCGCAGATCTTCGGACGCGAACTGTCCGCCGCGCGGATCGGCCACCACGAGGGTGCCGACCACGGCACCATGCGCGCGCAGTGGCACGGCGGCGGCGGCCTCGGCGTTGATCCCGGCGATGAGGACCACCGACCCGCCACCGGAATTGCGGACCAGCTCCAGGCGCTCGCGGCCGACGGACCGGACTACGAGCCCGGCATCGGAGCGGCGGATGGTGGCACCCCGCTGTTCGGCCAACGTGCCGTCCGCGGCGGCGACGGTCAGGGGTTCGGTGACGCGTTCCCCCGTGAGGGCGACGAGCGCGCCGCGCGCTTCGAGAAAGCGCATGGCGTACCGGACCACGTGGTCGACGATGCGGTCGAGCTGGAGCGAGTCGGAGAGGACGTACGAGAGCTCCTGAAGGGAAAAGAGCTCGGAGAGACGGCGGTTCAGCTCGTCGGCGATCCGGCGCCGGTCTTCCTCGACGCGCGCGAGGCGGATCCAGAGGTAGACGGCGGCCGCGGCCAGCACCCCGATTGCCAGCGCACCCAGCACCAGACCGATCTGGGTGTTCACGGGCGGATCAGTGCGCCGGGGCTCGGGCGGAGGCGCGGCTCAACACGCGCATCCGTTCGGTATTCAGCGTCTGGATGGTCTTGGACCACGCGTCGTTGGTCATCCCCTCATAGCTCGCGGTGAGGGACTCGCCCCACGCGATGCCGGACTCGAACAGGTAGATCGCCGTGGCCTGCTGGCGCGCGTCGAGCTGCTGGCCTCCCCACTGCGGGGAGAGCGGCACGATGCCGACGGGGCGGAAGAGCCGGCCGCGGCTGGTGAGGTCGACGTCCTCGGGGACGAATCGCGCCTGGGATACCGTGCCGAAGAAGGTGACCATCACGAGGGTCGGGTTCCGCACGCCGGCGCGTTGCGCCTGATCGCTGATGTCGCTCTGGCGCTGTTTGATGAGATCCGTGAGGGACTTGTAGGTGTCGGGCGCGAGGAGCCGGGTCACGGACTCGTCCAAGGGCAGGATCTGGATCTGCAGGGGACCCGTGGAAAAACTGATCACCACGTTGTCCCGCTTGAGCGTGCCGAATCCCACGGGCAACGTGTCCTGGGCGCGGCTCTTCTGTGGAGCCGCCAGCGCGCCGAGCACGCCGATGAGCAGAGCCGTCCGGTGGTTCATCCCGCCGCCTTTCCGATCAACGCCGTCAGCGCTTCGCGGAGGTCCGCGACGCCGGCACCCGTCTTGGCGCTGGTGAGGAGCATCTGGTCGTCGTCCAGCTCCAGCTCCGCGGCCAGCTCCGCTTCCCGCTTGCGCCCCGCGCCCCTCGGAAGTTTGTCGCCCTTGGTCAGCGCCGCCAGGGTCCGCACCCCGATGCCCGAAAGCAGGTCACGGATCTCGCG
>DASUBP010000084.1:0-3945 GCA_035763205.1 Gemmatimonadales bacterium | reverse complement strand
CGCCTTTACGTCCTGGGCGGTGAAATCTGCCACTTCTACTCCTGCTCGGTGGGGGTTGCGTCTGTGGTGTCGTCGCCTGCGGCGGCGGGGGCGGCAGGTTCGGAGGCGGCGGCCTCCTCGGTCGCCGCCTGCTCGGCCTGCTCGCGAGCAGCCGTCAGCCGGGCTTCACGCTCGGCCTGGGCCAGGGCGGCCTGACGACGGGCCTCGCGCTGCTGCTCCTCCCGCTCGGCTTCCTCTTCGGGGGTGAGGGCGCGGGGGGCCTCGGCGACCGGTGCACCAGAGCGGGCGGCCCGGCGGGAGGCGACGAAGCGCCCTTCCTCGACCGCGTCGGCGATGACCCGGCACATGAGGCTGCCGGCCCGGATGGCGTCGTCGTTGCCGGGGATGACGTACTGGATCAGGTCGGGATCGCAGTTCGTGTCGACCACGGCGACGATCGGGAGGCCGAGCTTGTTCGCCTCGGTGACCGCGATGTGCTCCTTCTTGGTGTCGATCACGAACACCGCCTCGGGGAGCCGGGCCATGTTGCGGATGCCCCCGAGGTTGCGCTGCAGCTTCTCGAGCTCGCGCGACAGGATGAGCGCCTCCTTCTTCGGCATGGCGTCGAAGTCGCCGGCGGCCCGCATCCGCTCGTACTCCTGCATCTTCTTGACCCGGCTGGCGATGGTGTTGAAGTTGGTCAACATGCCGCCGAGCCAGCGCTCGTTGATGTAGGGCATGCCGCACTGGGCCGCGTAGCGGGCGACCGGGTCCTGGGTCTGCTTCTTGGTGCCGACGAACAGGATCGTGCCGTTCCGGGCGACCAGGTCGCGGACGAACGAGTAGGCCACATCGATGCGCTCGAGGGTCTGATTGAGATCGATGATGTAGATCCCGTTGCGCTCACCGAAGATGAACCGCCGCATCTTGGGGTTCCAGCGCCGAGTCTGATGCCCAAAATGGACACCGGCTTCCAACAGGTCCTGCAGTTGAGGCTGCGCCAAAGCAAATCCTTTCTTGGGTTATTCCGCCGCCGCTCTCTTTTCCCGTCTCACTCCCCGTGGGGAGACCCTGACAGGATCAAGCGACGTGTGGGTTAGGCTAGCCGTCTAACCGTCTAGCCGTCTAATGCGTTCTATCTCTTGCTAAACTGGAAGCGCTTCCGCGCGCCCGCCCGGCCCGGCTTCTTCCGCTCCACGGCCCGCGGATCGCGGGTGAGGAGGCCCTGCTCGCGAAGCTTTTTCCGGTGGCGCTCGTCGGCCAGGCAGAGCGCCCGCGCGATCGCCATGCGAATCGCACCGGCCTGCCCCGTCATGCCGCCGCCGTTGACGCGCGCGCGCACATCGAAGGCGCCCAGCGTGTCGGTGACGGTGAACGACTGCTGGATGTGCGACACCAGGCTCGGCCGGGGGAAGTAGTCACCCAGCGTGCGCCCGTTGATGTTCCATTTTCCCGAACCCGGCGTGAGATACACACGCGCGACCGCAACTTTGCGGCGGCCGATGGCGTGCCAACGAAGCTCCGGCGTGATGGCGGAACTCACTTGGCACCTGCCAGCGTCATGGGCTGCGGCTGCTGTGCCGCGTGGGGATGAGCCGGTCCCGCGTACACCTTCAGCATCTGCTTCACCTTCTGCCGGGAGAGCGTGGTCTTCGGCAGCATCCCCCACACCGCCTTCTCGATGACGCGGTCGGGATGCTTGGCCAGGAGCTTGGCGACCGGCGTGAACCGCTCGTGCCCCATGTAACCGGTGTGCCGGAAGTACTCTTTCTGCGCCGGCTTGTTGCCGGTCAGCTTCACGGCTTCGGCGTTGACGACGATGACACAGTCACCGCCGTTGACGTGAGGCGTGAACGTAGGCTTGTGCTTGCCGCGCAGGACCTGCGCCACCCGCGAGGCGAGACGCCCCAGGGGCTGGCCGGCGGCATCCACCACCCACCAACGCCGTTCGATTTCCTCTGGCTTCAGAACGAAGGTCTTCATGGTCCTCTTCAAGAGCCCGAAAATAGACAGACTAGAACTCTAACCGGGCTCTAAGCACGTGTCAATTGGAGGGTTCCACACTTTCGAGGGTGACGAGGGGAGCCCCCTTTTCGACGATGGCACCGGGGGCGACGTGCACCTTTTTGACGATCCCAGGGTGGGTCGCCTTCAGCTCATTCTCCATCTTCATCGCCTCGACCACCACCAACCCCGTGCCGGGGCCAACCTTCTGGCCCTCAGTCACCTGCACGCGCACCACCAGACCCGGCATCGGGGCCTTCACCACCCCACCCCCCGATGGCCCCCCCTTCTTGCCGGTCAGCGTCCGGATGGCCTGGGTGCGTTCGTCCACCGCCTCGACCTCGACCCGCTCCCCCACCGCCCCCAACGCCCACTGCCCCATCCCCTCCAGGGCCTGGGCCGAGACCGTCCAGGAGTCGCCGCCCAGCAGCAGGTGATGCAACGGGGTGCCCGGAACGGCGGCGAGATGGGCATCGAGAGTCTCCCCGTCCACCCGAACCGCCCCGCCCAGCACCTCGACCTCCATGGTCCGCCCCGCCAGACGCACGAAGTACTTCACGCGGCCTCCAGAACGGCCACGGTCTCGACGTGCGCCGTCTGCGGGAAGAGGTCGAATGCCTTCACACCGGTGACATGGTAGTTGGTGGACAGGCGCGAAAGGTCCCGGGCGAGGGTAGCCGGATCACAAGAGATGTAGACCAGCTTGGGCACGGGCTCACCGGTCAGCCGCAACGTGACGTCCCAATGCAGTCCCGCACGCGGCGGGTTCACCACCGCGGCGGCGGGCGGATCTTCGAGCGTGGGAAGTACATCTTCGGTCTTTCCCGCGATGAACCTGATCCGCTCCACGCCGGGGCGGCTCCGGGCCCAGGTGACCGCCTTTTCGTCGGCATCCACGCTGACCACCGACGCCCCGGCCCCGGCGAGCGCGATCGCCGTGTCCCCGATGCCCCCATACAGATCCCAGGCGAGCTGGTCGGTCAGCGGCCCCAATTGCCGCACCGCCCACTGTCGAGCCAGCCCACCCATCTCGGGGTGCACCTGCTCGAAGGCGGTCGCCGGGAAACCGGTGGCGGGACCCGCCATCACGCGAGCCGCTCCCTCCGTCGGCTGCCACCAGCAGATCACGTCGCCGTCTCCCGCCGAAAGCGCCCTTCGCATCTCGTCGGCCTTGAGCCACGGCTCCCCGGACGACTCCACGATGACGTGGCGATTGCCCTCTCGATCGAGGCGCAGCGTGATATGAGCCGGCCGGTTGGGCAGAAGATCAAGATGCGTGACGAGTGCGCGCCAGAGTGCCATGAGCCGCACGTCGGCGATATGGCAGTCATGCAGGGCGAAGACCGCGTTGGGGCGATTCTGGGGATGGAACCCGGCGGTGATGCCCCTCCCGTCGTGGCCCGCCTTCACCGCGAGCGTGATCTTCGCCCGGTACCGCCACTCCTCGGCGGCTTCGACGATTTCGGGGTCCGGCAGATCGAGCTTTCCGATCCGCCGGAGCGCCTCACCCACGATGGAGCGCTTCGCCGCGAGCTGCGCGTCGTAGGAGAGGTGTTGGAGCTGACACCCGCCGCAGTCGTCGTCCACGTAATGGCGGCAGGCGGGGACGATGCGCGCCGGTCCGGCCGTGACGATCTCGCCGATGGCACCGCGCGCGAAGTTCTTCCGCTTCTCGACCGCGCCGAGCCGGACCTGCTCACCGGGGGCGGTGCGCGGGACGAAGATGGCTCGCCCATCCCCCAGGCGGCCCACGCCATCGCCGCCACCGGCGATCGAGGTGATCGTGACGAGTTCGCTCACTGCCCCGTTCCTTCGCGACGCGCCGCGTCGAGCCACGGACTTGTCGGGAGCCGGGAGCCGGGAGCCGTACTCTCCGCAGCGTGCCCTGATCTCCGCTCGTCAGCCAGCATCGCCGCCACCACCGCCACCGGCTTCACGAGAGCATCGGACAGCGGAGCAGAG
>DASUBP010000083.1:0-10184 GCA_035763205.1 Gemmatimonadales bacterium | reverse complement strand
GCCGACCAGCAGGCTGACGGCGGACCATCGCGGAGACCTCACAATGCCCAATCTAGCTGTTACTACAGCGGCGGATATATTGCGCGAAACGCCCGAAGGAGCGCTGATGTCGAACCGGTTCAATCGCATTTTGCGCGAAGGGTTCGTTGGCGGCTGCATCGGGGCAGCGGCGGTCGCCACCTGGTTTCTGCTCGTGGACACCATCGGCGGCCGCCCCTTTTTCACCCCCGCCATGCTCGGCAGCGCCGTATTCTGGGGCGTGCACGATCCCGCTAATGTCGTGATCGAGTTCTCACGGATCGTCGGCTACACCATGATCCACGTCAGCGCGTTTGTCGTGATCGGAGTCCTTGCGGCCTGGCTCGTCATGAAGACCGAAGAGGTACCGCACGCCATGTTCCTGGTGATCGTCCTGGCGTGCTTTTTCGAGTTCGGTTTCTACATCTTCCTGGCGATCCTCGCTCCGCCCCTCCTTGGCGCGCTCGCCTGGTGGAGCGTAGCCGTCGGAAACGGGATCGCTGCGCTGGGTATGGGGGGCTACTTCTGGCGGATGCACCCGGCCCTGGCCGAGAACCTCAGGCGGCATCCCTTGGGGGAGACGGCGGACGGGGAATGATCCGGGGAGCGGTCGCGTAAGCTTCCTGGGGGACGGCCAGTTCGGCGTCCCCTTCTTCGTCCCGGGCTGCCCACCGGAACCAGATCACCGTCATCGCGCCCCAGAAGCACAGGGTGCCGGGCACCCACATCATGAGACCGCCGTATTGCTGATCCGCCAGCGGTGACAGGCCCCAGACCCGCAACGGCGCCTCCACGTAGAACCGGTACACGGGTGTATCGGCCAGGGTGATCATCGCCCCCACCAGCGACATCGGCAGACCCAACACGAAGAGGTAGACCATCTGCAGCGGGTACGAGGTCCGCGGCAGTTCCGGCACGGGCGACAGGACCGGCCACCACATTACGACGCTCGCCGCGATGAAGAAGAGATGTTGGACGATGTGGAGGTTGTGATGCCGCATCGCCAGCTCATAGAACCGGGGGAAGTGCCAGAAGATGATGGTCGTGGAGAAGATGATCCCGGCCGGTAACGGCTTCGTGATGGTCCGGGCCAGCGCCATCACCCACCGCGGCTTGAGCAACGGCCGCACCACCCACGCGGGCGTGCCGAACAGCAGAAGGGGCGGAAATGCCAGCGTGAGGATCAGGTGCTGCAGCATGTGGGCGCTGAACAGGTACGTGTCCGACAGGTCGTGCAGCGGCCCGTTCAGCGAGAAGAAAAGCACCAGCACCGACGCCCAGAACGAAACCTGGCGCCAGATTGAAGCCTTGGTCCCTCCCCAAAAGAGATAGAGCCCGCCGAACAGCGCGAGCCCGATCACCACCGACGGATGGATGTCCCAGTGATCCCAGGGAGCCGGCGTCACTTCAATACGAACACCTTGAAGAGGAACATCAGCGCCATCGCCATCCCGAAGGCCAGGAGCAGCGGGCCGCCGAAGATCATGGTGAAGAAGCGATTGTCCATCTTCAGGTGCATGTAGAACATCACCACCAGGCAGAACTTGATCGCCGACAGGATCAACAGGGCCGGGACCAGGATGGGGTGGAACGTAGGCACGTAGAACACGCCTACTTCCAGCACCGTGAGAATGAACAGTACCGTGGCCACCCGGAGGTACAGGCCGGCGGTCGGATGCGGGTGCTCGCTGGCGTGGGTCTCAGACATGGTAGACCGGTTGAATGAGGTACACGACGGTAAAGATGATGATCCAGATCACGTCCACGAAATGCCAGTAGAGGCCAGTGATCTCGACCGTCATCGCGTTCTTGGACGTCAGTTTGCCCTGCATCGCCCGTACCCAGAGGGTGAAGAGCCACAGCACCCCGACGAACACGTGAGCCCCGTGGGTGCCCGTGAGCACGAAGAAGGTCGTGCCGAACAGGTTCCGCTGGAGCGTCAGCCCGTGCTCCACGAAGTGCGAGAACTCCCACACCTGACCCAGCAGGAAGATCAGGCCGCCGATCACCGTGCCCATGAGCCAGACCTTGGCCCACTTCATGTCGTTCCGCTGGACCGCCGCCAGAGCCAGCACCATCCACAGCGACGACATCAGCAGGTCGAACGTCGAGAACGACGTAAAGGGAATATTGAGGATCTGTTGCGGGTAGGGACCCTGGATGCTTCGGTGGCTGTAGATGAGGTACGTGGAAATCAGGGTCGCGAAGAGGAGGCACTCGGAGCCGATGAAGGCCCAGAACGCCATCTTCCGGCTGTCCAACCCCATCGAGGTATGGTGGCCCTCGGTGTGCGTCGCCGCGGCGTGACTCATCTAAACCTCAAAGGGCTCGAAGCCCCACTTGAAGATTCCCACCAGGAGCACCGCGGCCGCCACGAAGGCCAGCCAGAGCTGGCCCGAAATGAGTGACGTCGCGAGGAGCGGCAGACCGGCCGCCGAGACGAGAGGCCACCACGAACCGTCGGGCACATGGATATGTCCGCTCGGCGCCCTCTGGGCCACCGACTCGGGCTCGTTCCACAGCGGCAGGCGCGAGTGCACGGTCGGGATTTGGGCGAAGTTGTAGACCGCCGGCGGAGACGACGTCGCCCACTCGAGCGTGGCGCCCTGCCAGGGGTTGTCGCCCGCGATCTTTCCCTTGATGCGGGTGCGGATGACGTTCCAGATGAAGACCAGCATCGAGACGGCGATCAGGAACGCGCCGATCGTCGACACCAGGTTCATGGTCGACACGCCGAGCTCCGGCGAATACGTGTAGACGCGCCGCGGCATGCCCAGAAGGCCGATGAAGTGCATCGGGAAGAACGCGATGTTCATCCCGATCAGCATGCCCCAGAAGTGGATCTTGCCCAGCGTCTCGGACAGGAGCCGGCCCGTCATCTTCGGCCACCAGTAGTACATCCCGGCGAAGAGCCCCAGAACGGTGCCGCCGAAGAGCACGTAGTGGATGTGCGCCACCACGTAGTAGGTGTCGGTCTGCTGCAGATCCGCCGGGGGTGACGCGTGCGTCACGCCCGAAAGCCCCCCGATGATGAACATCGCGATGAAGCCCACCGCAAAGAGCAGCGGCGTATCGAACCGGATCTGACCGCCCCAGAGCGTGGCGATCCAGTTGAAGATCTTCACACCGGTCGGGATGGCGATGAGCATGGTGGTGGAGGAGAACACCGCGTCCGCGATGGGCCCGAGGCCCACCGAGAACATGTGGTGGCTCCACACGCCCCAGCCCATGAACGCGATCAGGATGCCCGAGTACACCACGACCGTGTAGCCGAAAAGCGGCTTCCGCGAGAACGTGGGCAGGACCTCGGACACCACGCCCATGGCCGGCAGAATCAGGATGTAGACCTCGGGGTGCCCGAAGATCCAGAACAGGTGCTGCCAGAGCACCGGGTCCCCGCCCGCCGACAGCTGGTAGAAGTTCGTCCCGAAGAACCGGTCGAACATCAGGAACGCCAGCGCCACCGTGATCACGGGGAACGCCGTGATCAGCAGGAAGGAGGTCACCAGCGTCATCCACGTGAACACCGGCAGGCGCATCATCTTCATGCCGGGCGCCCGCAGGTTCAGAATCGTGATGACGAAGTTGAATCCGCCGGCGAGGGACGAGACGCCCAGGATCTGGAGGCCGAGCAGCCAGAAGTCGATGTTGGGGCCGATCGAGTACTGGCGTTCCGTGAGGTTCGCGTAACCGAACCAGCCACCGTTGGGCGCCACCGAGAGCCGGCCCGCGTGGAAGAGGGGCCCCACGAACCAGGACACGTTCATGAAGATCCCGCCCAGCAGGAACACCCAGTAGCTGAAGGCGTTGAGCCGCGGGAACGCGACGTCGCGAGCGCCGATCTGCAGCGGCACGATGAAGTTGAAGAACGCCACCGACAACGGCATCAGCGCCAGGAAGATCATCGTGGTGCCGTGCATCGTGAACAGCTCGTTGTACGTCCGGGCGTCCACGATGTGGCCGTTGGGCTGCGCCAGCTGCGAGCGGATGAGCAGCGCTTCGATGCCGCCCACCAGGAAGAAGCAGAACGCGGTCCAGAAGTAGAGCTTGCCGATCCGCTTGTGATCGACGGTGGTGATCCAGCTCTTCAGTCCGGTGGGTTCGGTCATTTGAGGCTCATCAGGTAGGCGACGATGGCCTGCAGGTTGGCCGGCTGCAAGTTCATGTCCATCATCACGGAGCCGGGCTTCCGCTGCGGGGCATGGTTCACCCACAGCGCGAGGTCCAGCGAGTCGTCAGGATACGTCGCACCCGCGATGGTGGTCCGGCTGGCCAGATGGGTCAGGTTCGGTCCGATCATCCCCGCCGAGACACCCTGGATGGTGTGACAGGCGATGCAGGCGCCGTGCGCGAAGGCGTTCTTGCCGGTCGCCTGCAAGGTGTTGGGCTGGGGCTCCACCGGCGGCTGCTTCTGGTTCGCCACCCAGGCGTTGAACGCCGAGTCGGTCTCGACGAACGCGCGGAGCCGCATGTTGGCGTGGGAGTCGCCGCAGAACTCGGCGCACTGGCCCATGTATTCGCCGACCGTGTCGGCCTTGAACACGATGTGGTTCACATGGCCAGGCACCACATCACGCTTGGCCGCAATGGCGGGGATCCAGAAGCTGTGGATCACGTCATTCGAGGTCAGGTCCAGCGCGATGGTCCGGCCCACCGGGAGGTGGAGCTCGTTGGCCGTGACGACGCCCTGGTCCGGGTAGCGGTACTCCCACCACCACTGGTGCCCGATCACCTCGATCTTGAGCGATCCCGCCGGCGCGGGCGCCTGGGTCGCGAAGATCGTCCGGATGGTCGGCACCGCCACCATCACCAGGATCAGGACCGGCGCGAGCGTCCAGGCGATCTCGAGCGCCGTGTGCCCATGGGTCGGGTGCGGCGCCGCCGCCCCGGGCTTGGCCCGGAACCGGAAGAGCGCGTAGACCAGAAGCCCCTCGACCACCACGAACACGCCGACCGCCCACCCGAAAATTCCGGTGAATAGATGGTCGATCGCGAACCCCAAGTCAGACTTGGGGTGCAGGGTGGTTTGGGGAAAGGGCCCGGCACAGGCTCCGAGGGCCACAACGGCCAGGAGCAGAAGGCCGGGAATGCAACGCTGGATCAGGCGATAGTGTCTATGCACGGAGGCGATCGTCCTAGTCGGTCGCGAAAAGGCGCCAAGAAGGTAGCACGCCGTGGGCTCGCAATCAACGACGGCGAGGTGCATTTTCACGGCCTCAATCGGGCCGTCACAACGTGATTTCGGAGAACAGCATGCAACGCCTCCTCGCCGCGGCCCTCGCCTTCGCGGCCCTCCCTGGTCCATCCCCTGTTTCCGTTTTCCACACCCGTGTCGCGGACGCTCCGGGCCTCGGGTACTACCGGTTCCCCGCTCTGCATGGGGATTCCCTGGTGTTCACCGCGGAGGGGGACCTCTGGATGGTGGACGCGGCGGGTGGAGTGGCCCGGCGCCTCACGAGCGGTCAGGGCGAAGAGACCAATGCGACCATCTCCCCGGACGGCAAGACCATTGCCTTCGTCGGGTCGTACGAAGGACCTGCCGAGATCTACACCGTCCCCATGTCCGGTGGCGTTCCCATCCGACGGACCTGGGGGGGCGGACTCCCCGTGGGTTGGACGCCCGATGGCAAGCTCCTGATGATGTCGGGAGCCCTGTCGACGCTCCCCGAGCCTCGGCTCTTCACACTCGATCTGTCGACCGGCGTCCGCAGCCCCATTCCCCTCGTGCAAGCCTCGGACGGCACCTACGACCGCGCCGGGGGCACGCTCTACTTCACCCGCTTCGCGTTCCAGGGCAGTCACACCAAACGCTATAAAGGAGGGACAGCGCAAAGTCTGTGGAAGCTGCCCGCGGGCGCCTCAGAAGCGACGCCGCTGACCGGGGACTACACCGGCACGAGCAAGACACCGATGTGGTGGGCGGGCCGGGTGTACTTCGTTTCCGACCGCGACGGCTCGATGAACCTCTGGTCCATGGACCCCGAGGGTCACGACCTCAAGCAGCTGACCCATCACCAGGGCTGGGACATCCAGTCCCCCGCACTCGCCAACGGCAAGATCGTCTACCAGCTGGGTGCCGACCTCTGGCTTTACGACATCGCGACTGCTCAAGGGCATCTGATTCCGGTCACCCTGACGTCGGACTTCGACCAGCTGCGCGTTCGGTGGGTGACGAAGCCGATGGATTACGTCACCGCCACTCATGTGTCCCCGAATGGCGACCGCGTGGTGCTGACGGCGCGGGGCCAGGTGTTCGTCGCGCCCGTGACTCAGGGCCGGCTGGTCGAAGCCTCCCGTCACCAGGGGGTCCGCTACCGCTCGGCCCGCTTCGCGCCCGATGGAAAATCCATCATGGTGCTCTCCGACGAATCCGGCGAGACCGACTGGTGGAGGCTCCCCGCCAACGGCGTCGGCGGCGCGGAGCCGGTCACGAATGACGCGAAGGTGCTGCGGTGGGACGGAGTCACGTCACCGGACGGGAAGTACCTCGCCTACACCGACAAGAATCAGACCCTCTGGCTCGTCGATCTCTCCGCGAAGAAGACCACGAAGATCGAGGAGTCCCCTGACGGCGGCTACGACGATCTGACCTGGTCCCCGGACTCCAGGTGGCTTGCCTACACGCGCCCCGGGACGACGTTCTCGACCATCGTCCTGTACTCGGTGGTGACCGGGAAGGCGACGCCCGTCACCACGCCGCGGGCCGACAGCTACTCCCCCGGCTGGAGCGCCGACGGGAAATGGCTGTACTTCCTCTCGGACCGGAACTTCCAGTCTCTGATCGGCGGACCCTGGGGCCCGCGCGCGCCGGAGCCGTTCTTCGACAAGCAGGCGAAGATCTATCTCGTCTCCCTGGTCAAAGGCTTGCGCTCGCCCTTCCAGCCCAAGGACGAGACCCCGCTCCCTCCACCGGACACCGGCAAGAAGGACGTCTCCGTCACCGTGGACTTCGACGGCATTACGGACCGGTTGCTCGAGGTGCCGGTGCCGGCGGGCAACTACGCCAACCTCTCGGTGGGAAGCGATCGTCTCTTCTATCTCTCCTTTGGGCCGGCCTCCCGACCGCCGCGGGCCCTGATGGCGCTCGAGATCTCGAACCAGTCGCCCAAGCCGAAAACCGTCGCGGATGACATGCTGCAGTACGAGCTCACGGCGGACCGGAAGAAGCTGATGATCCAGAAGGACGGGGACCTCTACGTCGTAGACGCGTCGAGCGCACCCGCCACGCTCGACGCCAAGGGGCAGGTGCAGCTCGCCGGGTGGAGTTTTCCGATCGACCCCCGCGAGGAGTTCGCCGAGATGTATCGCGAGGCGTGGCGCCTCGAGCGGGACTACTTCTACGACCGGCACATGAACGGCGTTGACTGGCCCGCGATGCGGTCGAAGTACGCTCCGCTGGCAGCCCGCGTGACGAGTCGAGGGGAGCTGTCGGACGTGCTGGCGCAGATGGTGAGCGAGCTTTCGGCCCTCCACATCTTCGTCTATGGCGGGGACTTCCGCCAAGGCGACGACCAGATTCAGCTGGGCTCCCTGGGCGCGACCTACGAGCGTGACGAAGCCGACGGCGGCTGGCGCATCACGCACATCTACAAGTCCGACCCCGATTTCCCGGTCCAGCGCTCACCGCTCGCGATGCCCGCGCTGGGGATCGCCGAAGGCGACGTGATCCAGATGGTGAACGGCGTGCCCGCCCTCTCGGTCCCCAACTTCGACGCCTTGCTCGAGAACCAGACCGGCAAGGAGGTTTTGCTGAGGGTGAAGGCGCCCGGTACCACGGCGGGCCGGGACGTGGTGGTGACACCCATGTCCGGCGGTGCGGCCGCGGGGCTTCGTTACAGCGAGTGGGAGTACACGCGCCGGGTCGCGGTAGACGCCGCGAGCCACGACTCCATAGGGTACGTCCATCTCCGGGCCATGACGCAGAACGACATCGCCCAGTTCGAGCGCGACTTCTATCCGAACCTGGACCGCCAGGGCCTCATCATCGACGTCCGCCACAACAACGGCGGGAACATCGACAGCTGGGTCCTCGAGAAGCTGATGCGGAAGGCGTGGATGTATTGGCAGGGCCGCATCGGGAAGCCCTACTGGAACATGCAGTGGGCGTTCCGCGGGCACGTCGTGGTGCTCTGCGACCAACGGACGGCCTCGGACGGCGAAGCCTTCAGTGAAGGATTCCGGCGGCTCGGCCTGGGCAAGGTGATCGGCACGCGGACGTGGGGAGGGGAAATCTGGCTCTCCTCCTCGAATACCCTCGAGGATCACGGCATCGCCACGGCGGCCGAGAATGGCGTGTACGGGCCCGAGGGTGCCTGGCTGATCGAAGGCCACGGCGTGGACCCCGACTCCGTGGTGGACGATCTCCCCGGCGCGACGTACCGGGGACAAGATGCCCAGCTCGATGCGGCGATCGCCTATCTCAGGGCGGAGATGAAGGCTCACCCGACACCGGTACCCCCGCCACCCGCGTATCCGGACAAGAGTCACTAGGGGTATCTTCTAAGCCCCATGCCAGACCTTCGCCCCCAACTCGAAGCAGCGCTCTCCGGGCGCTTCCGGATCGAACGGGAGCTGGGGGGTGGTGGGATGAGCCGGGTCTACCTCGCCGAAGAGGTAGGTCTGGCCCGGAAGGTCGTCGTGAAGGTGCTGGCTCCCGAGCTGTCGGCCGGCGTCAACGCCGACCGGTTCCGCCGCGAGACCCAGCTCGCCGCCTCACTCCAGCATCCGCACATCGTTCCCCTGCTCACGGCGGGCACGGCCGGCGACCTCCTCTACTTCACGATGCCGTTCGTCGACGGCGAGTCCCTCCGGGCGCGCGTGAAACGCGAGGGTGCCCTCCCCATCCGGGACGCCCAGCGGATTCTCCACGACGTCGCGGACGCGCTGGCGTACGCGCATGCGCGCGGCGTCGTGCACCGCGACATCAAGCCCGACAACGTCTTGCTGTCGGGGAACCACGCGCTCGTCGCCGACTTCGGCATCGCGAAAGCGATCTCGAGCGCCGGCGGCTCGAGCGGGCTCACCTCGGTCGGCGTGGCGATCGGCACGCCGGCATACATGGCGCCGGAGCAGGCGGCCGGTGATCCGACGGTGGACCACCGGGCCGACATCTATTCGTTCGGCGCCATGGCCTACGAAGCCCTCTCCGGTCATCAGCTGTTCGAGGGGATGAGCCCGCAGCAGACGCTGGCCGCGCATCTGACCGAACCTCCCGAGGACATCGGCAAGCGCCGGCCCCAGGTCCCCCAGGAGCTCGCCGACCTGGTGATGGCGTGTCTCGAGAAGAACGCCGCCGACCGCCCGCAGACCGCCGCCGAGGTGCTGAGGGTGCTCGAAGGCACGGCGACGTTGACGAGTGGCGGGACGAAGCATTCCACCCGCACGCGCACCGGAACGGTCGCGGCCCTGAAGCCCCGGACCCGCTGGATCGTCACGGCCGTCGCGGCGTTGGCCGGCATCGCGCTGGTCTGGGGCATCGTGGGACGGAGCGGTGGCAGCATGCTGGACGACGACAAGGTCGCGGTGGCGCCCTTCGACGTTCTCGATCCGTCACTCCAGCTCTGGCGGGAAGGGCTGGTGGACATCCTGGCGCGTTCGCTGGACGGCGCCGGACCGCTCCGCACCGTCTCCCCCACCGTGATCGTGAAACGGTGGTCGGGACGCGCCGATCCGATCGCCGCGCGCGCCCTCGGCGAGAACACCGGAGCGCGGATCGTGGTGTACGGCGCGCTGCTCACTTCCGGGACCGACTCGGTCCGCCTCAGCGCCAACGTCCTCGACGTGTCGACCGGCAATCAGCTGGGCGCGGTAGACCTCCGGGATCACAAGGACCGCATCGACCGCCTGGCCGACTCGGTGGCCGTGCATGTGCTCCAGGCCATCGGCGGAACACGGATCCGCGGCCTGGGACTGGCGCGGACGACGGGCATCGGCTCCGCGTCCTTGCCCGCGGTGCGGGCGTTCCTGACGGGCGAGCAATACCTCCGCCGTTCGGAGTGGGATTCGGCGCTCGTCGCCTACCAGCAGGCCTTCGGCATCGACTCGAACTTCACCCTCGCCTACGCGCACGCCGGACTGGCGGCGGGCTGGGGACGCTCCGGCTCGGACTCACTCACCACCCGCTACCAGCTCAAGGCCGGGTCACTGAATCACGCCCTGGCACCGCG
>DASUBP010000082.1:0-13643 GCA_035763205.1 Gemmatimonadales bacterium | reverse complement strand
CCGTGCTTCAACCGAGTCACCGTAACAGGAGGGAGTTGCTATGTCCCGTCTCGCAGGCTTGAGACACTTCGGCGCGTCGCTCTTCGGAGTGGCGCTCCTGGTCCTCGCGGCCGCGCCCCCCGCCGCGACCCAGACCACGACTGGAACGATCCGGGGGTACGTGCGCGACTCGAGCGGCGCGCCCTTCGCCGGCGCCGAGGTCGAGGCCAAGAACCCCGCGACGGGTGGGGTCCGGACCACGACGACCAACGCGGATGGGTCCTATGTGCTCGCCGGCCTGCTGCCGACGGTCTACGACCTGACGGTACGTCACATCGGCTCGGCTCCTTCCACCCGCCGGGTCGTCGTACAGATCGGCACGACGACGACCGCGGATTTCATCCCGACCGCCCAGGCGGTGGAGGTCGCGGGCGTCAACGTCCAGGCCGCGGCACCGGCCTTCGACCTCAAGACGTCGGAGGTGGCCACCAACATTTCCACCCAGCAGCTGCAACAGCTGCCGACGCAGAGCCGGAACTTCCTGGACTTCGCCCAACTGGCTCCCGGCGTCCAGGTCTCGGAAGACCGGATCAACGCGGTCTCGACGCGCACGGTCGCGGCAGGCGGCGGAAGCGCGAACCAGACCAACGTCTTCATTGACGGCGCCAGCCTGAAGAACGACCTCACGGCGGGCGGGATCGCAGGTCAGGACGCGAGCCGCGGGAACCCGTTCCCGCAGAACGCGATTCAGGAATACCGCGTGATCACGCAAAATTTCAAAGCGGAGTATCAGCAGGCCGGCACCGCGGTGATCACGGCGGCGACGAAGTCGGGCACCAACGTGTGGCAGGGCTCGGCGCAGTTTCAGTACAGCGACCAGGGGCTCTTCGCGCTTGATTCCTTCCAGATCGCTCAGAAGCAGACGAAGCCGGACTTCAGCCGGGTGCTTCCCTCGATCAGCATAGGGGGACCCCTCATGCGGGACAAGCTGTTCTTCTTCGGGTCCTACGAGGGCAATTATCAGAACCGGTCGAACCTGATCAACTTCAGTCCCATCGGCGGGTTCTCGGCCCTCGATTCCGTGAACCTCAAGCAGTACAACGGCCTGTTCACCTCACCGTTCCGGGAAACACTCCTGTTCGGCAAGCTCGACTACAATGCCGGCGAGCATTCCACGGCTCAGCTGAGTTGGACTCAGCGAATCGAACATGACATTCGGGACTTCGGGACCGACAACGCGGGTAACGGGACCTCCTACAGCAACGCCGTGAACCTCAAGAACACCGACGGTATCGGAAACCTGAAGTACACCTATTCGACCGGCCCGTGGCTCAGCGAGACGCAGGCGAACTACGAGAACCTGGAACGCAACCCGGGTCCGAATTTTCCGGGGTCCTTCGCCCGCCAGTACTTCTACTTCGCGTCAGGGGCACCCAGCGCGCCGCTGCTGAACAACATGATCGGGAGCAACCTGAGCATTCAGGACTACACGCAGCAGCGGTTCGCGCTGCGGAGTGACGTGACGTACACCGGTTTCCACGGGATGGGCGATCACGTCTTCAAGGCCGGGGTGAGCCTGGCGCACCTCAAGTACGACATCATCAAGGAAAACAACATCACCCCGCAATTCCTCTATACGGATTCCGTCCAGACCAACTGCTGGTGCCGCACCCGGGACACGACGTCGGGCTTCCACGCCTTCGATTTCACCCAGCCCTACCAGCTGTCGTACGGCACGGGACTTCCGGGCCTCAACACGACCAACAACGAGATCGGTGCGTACCTCCAGGACGACTGGAGTCCCACCACGCGACTGACGCTGAATCTGGGGATCCGCTGGGATTTCGAGTCCAACATGATCAACACCGGGTACGTGACCCCGCAAAGCGTCGTGGACACGCTGACCCGGTACAACGATTCCCTGCCGACGCCCCTCGACCTCAACCGCTACATCTCGAACGGCCACAACCGGTCCCCGTTCTACGGCGCTTTCCAGCCGCGGGTCGGGTTCTCCTATGCGATGGACAAGAACTCGAAGACCACGCTCTTCGGGGGTGCCGGGATCTACTACGACCGCTCGATCTTCGACTTCTCCATCGACGAAGCGCAGCGCCTCACCTACCCCGTCTATACCGTTCGTTTCGCGGCGCCCGGGCAGGCCCCTACGGCGGGCCAGGCGGCCTGGAACAACTCGTACCTCACGACCGACACCACGGTGCTCAACGCGCTCGTGCACAGCTCCGGGCTGCCGGAGCCGTACCTGCTCGACAACAACATGACGCCGCCGAAGTACACCCAGTGGAGCCTCGGCATACGGCACATGATGGGCTCGTGGCTCGGCACCGTGACCTACGAGGGGCAGCGCGGCGTCAACCTGTTCACCTACAACTGGGCGAACATCGGGCTCAAGCCCGACGGCACCTGCTGCGTAAGCTTCAACATCGGAGCGCACGGGTTCAACAACTTCATCTACTCGACTGAGGACGGAAAAACCTGGTACGACGCCCTCACCTTCGAGTTCCAACGCCCGTTTCAGCGCGGGGCGAGTGGTTTGGGGTGGAGCGCCGGCGTCTCCTACACGTTCGCTACCCGGTACGTTGCCGGTGTCGACAATCTGAACGACATCGGGTCGTCATTCCCGGGCGGTTTCCCGAACGCGAAGTCCATCCCGAAGCATCCGTCCGACGGCGGGCAGGACGAGCGCCAGCGGATCGTCGGCAACTGGGTTGTCGACATGCCCTGGGTGTCGGGCCTGCAGTTCAGCGGGCTCCTGACGCTCGGGAGTGGTCCGACGACGGACGCCGGCTGCCCGCCCCGGTTCGGGTGCGTGCCTGGAAAGACCTTCTCGTACGGGGGGTTCACGCCGCCGCCGGCGAACGGCTTCATCCCCGGCGGGTGGGCCTATCAACGGGTCGATCTCCGGCTCCAGAAGAATTTCCCGGAGTTCGCCGGTCAGAACCTTGGCGTCACCTTCGACGTCTACAACGTGTTCAACACGCAAAACCTCGGCTGCTGGGGCGTCGGATATTCCGCTCCCAACTTGAGCTACAACGCGGGATGCACGGTCTCCGATCCCCGACGCGTACAGCTCGGCGCCCTGTACTCCTTCTGAACCACTCCCTCGGCAGCGGTCACCGGCATTCGGGTGCCGGTGGCCCTCCGGGTGGGGCGGGGGTATTCTCACCTGATGATTGACGCACACCACGCCGGGAGGCGGTTGACGGCCATCTGCACCGTCCTCCCGGCAGCGTGGGCCCTCCTCGGCTGCGCGACGAACCACCCGGAAGGCCCCACCCCGCCTGATTCCGTCCAGTCCGCCGCATTTCTGGACACTCTCGAAGAGCGCACCTTCCATTACTTCTGGGACCTCTCGAACTCGACCAACGGACTCACGCCGGACCGATCTCCAAGTCCCTCGTTCTCCAGCATCGCCGCCGTCGGCTTCGCCCTCACCGCCTATCCCATCGGGGTCGAACGCGGCTACGTCACCCGCGCGGAAGCCGCGGCCCGGACCCTGGCGACGCTGCGATTCTTCTGGACTTCCACGCAGGACTCCTCGGCGACGGCCACTGGATATCACGGGTTCTATTACCACTTCCTCGACATGAACTCGGGCGCGAGGTACCAGACCGTCGAGCTCTCGACGATCGACACCGGGCTCCTCCTGGCCGGCGTCCTCACCTGCCAGTCGTACTTCTCCGGCGCCGACTCGACCGAAACGGCCATCCGCGCGGTCGCGGAGTCGCTCTATGACCGCGCCGATTGGCGGTGGATCCAGCCTCGCGCTCCTCTCGTCGCCATGGGGTGGAAACCCGAGAGCGGGTTTCTGGCCTACGACTGGAAGGGCTACGACGAGGGGATGATCCTCTACATCCTCGCCCTCGGCTCGCCGACGCACGCGGTCGACTCGACCGCCTGGGACGCGTGGACGAGCGGCTATCAGTGGGGCACGTTCGAAGGGCAGACCTACCTCGGCTTCGCCCCCCTCTTCGGGCACCAGTACTCGCACGTGTGGATCGACTTCCGTGGCATCCAGGACGGCTACATGAAGGGCCAGGGAAGCGATTACTTCGAGAACTCGCGGCGCGCGACGCTGGCCCAGCAGGCGTACGCCGTCGCCAACCCCGGACACTGGACCGGATACGCCGCCGGCTTCTGGGGACTCACTGCCTCCGACGGACCCCTGGACGGGACCATCTCCTCCCGGCAATACCACACGTACGACGCGCGAGGCGCGTCCTTCACGAACATCGAGGATGATGGCACCGTCGCGCCGGCCGCCGCCGGTGGATCCGTGCCGTTCGCCCCGGAAATCACGATCCCGACGTTGTACGCGATGCGCCACACGTACGGCGCGGCACTCTTCTCGACCTACGGGTTCTTTGACGCGATCAATCCGACCTTCCCCACCACCGCCACCCCCAGCCAGGGACACGTGGTCTCCGGCATCGGCTGGGTCGACACCGACTACCTCGGCATCGACCAGGGCCCCATCCTCGCGATGGTCGAGAACTACCGGACAGGCCTGATCTGGAAACTCATGCGCGGCAACGCCCATATCGTCACCGGACTGTGCCGGGCCGGATTCACCGGCGGATGGCTGGCGGGGCGGTGCTAGGCCATCACGTGGCCTTCAAGCCGCTCCCGGCCCCGATCGTCCCCACCCTGAAAGGGTGGGCCCGACAAGGCATTGCGCTTGAAGCGCCGCGTCGTGTCGGGCCCAGGCTTTCAGCCTGGGTTCGACGAGGGTGGATGGCAGTCTGCATCGCGCCGATCGCGATGATCTTCACCGCCTGCAACGCCCGCGCCCCCACCGATGGGGTCGTGCTCGACTTCTGGGGGATGGGGCGTGAGGGTGAAGTCGCCCAACAGATGATGCCGGAGTTCGAGGCCGAGCATCCCGGCGTGCACGTGCACGTGCAGCAGATCCCGTGGACCGCGGCGCATGAGAAGCTGCTCACCGCCTACGTCGGCCACGTTTCTCCCGACGTCGCCCAGCTCGGCAACACCTGGGTCCCCGAATACGTCGCGCTCGGCGCCATCGTCCCCCTCGACTCCCTGATCAAGCGTACACCGAGTATCACCGCGAACGACTACTTCGAGGGCATCTGGGCGACCAACGTCCTGGGTGACACCGTGTTCGGGATTCCGTGGTACGTGGACACCCGCCTCCTGTTCTACCGGAAGGACCTGCTGGCACAGGCGGGATTCCCGTCGCCGCCCACGACATGGGCCCAGTGGATTGCCGCCCTCAAGGCCATCAAGTCGCGCGACGAACCCGGGCAGTACCCCATTTACATCCCGACCAACGAATGGCCCCCACCCACCATACTCGCGCTGGAATCCGGGTCACCGGTTCTGAAGGACGGCGGGCGATACGGTGCCTTCGATGACTCGGCGTTCAAGACGGCCTTCCACTTCTACCTCAGCTTCTTCCAGAACGGGCTGGCACCGAAGCTCGGCATCAACGAAGTCGGCAACATCTACCAGGAGTTCGAGCGCGGCACCTACGCGATGTGGATCACGGGGCCGTGGAACATCGGCGAGTTCCGCCGCCGCACCCCCGCGGGCTTCCAGGACAAGTGGGCGACCGCGCCCATGCCCGGACCGACCGGTGCGGCCTCAGGCGTCTCGTTGGCGGGCGGCTCGAGCCTCGTGATCTACAAGGCCTCCCGGCACCCCAAGGAAGCGTGGGAGCTGATCGAGTACTTGTCGCGCCCGGAGCAGCAGCTCCGGTTCTATCATCTCACCGGAGACCTGCCCGCGCGCATCGAGACCTGGCGCGACACGTCGCTCGCCGACGACCCGGCCGCGCACGCGTTCGAAGAGCAGCTGCACCGGGTGGTCCCGACCCCTCAGGTCCCCGAGTGGGAGCTCATCGCGACGCGCATTTTCGACTATGGCGAGCAGGCGATCCGGGGCGGTGTACCCGCCGATACGGCGCTCGCCCGCCTGGATACCGAAGTCAACAACATTCTGGAGCGGCGGCGCTGGCTGCTGGACCGGCCCCACCGGCACGAGGGCCGGTGAGTCGCGCGCCGGGGGAACGGGCGCAGGCGCGCGCCGCGTGGGTGTTCCTCGCGCCGGCCCTGCTCCTCATCACCACCTTCTTTTTCCTTCCGGTCGTGACCGGCCTGGCCCTCTCGCTCACCGACTTCGACCTCTACTCCATCGGGCACCCGGACAACATCCGGATGGTGGGCACCGCGAATTACCGCGCCCTCGCCCAGGCGCCGATGTTCTGGTCGGCGCTCAAGAACACCTTGTACTTCGCGTTCGTCGGCGCCCCCCTCTCGGTGCTCGCCGCGCTCGCGGCCGCCCTGCTCGTGAACTCGCGGCTCACCAAATGGAAGGGATTCTTCCGCACCGCGTATTTCGCGCCCTTCGTCACGACGCTCGTGGCCGTGGCCATCGTCTGGAAATACCTCTATCACCCGCGCTTCGGGCTCCTCGACGCCGCCCTGGGCGCAGTCGGGGTTCATGCCATCGACTGGCTCGGCAATCCGAAGTGGGCGATGCCCGCGATCATCGTGGTCGCGGTGTGGCGGAGCTTCGGTTACAACATGCTGATCTTCATCGCGGGGCTGCAGCGGATCCCGCACGAGCTGCGCGAGGCCGCCGAGCTGGATGGCGCGGGACTGTGGGCCCGGCTGCGGCACGTGACCCTGCCCCAGCTGACACCCACCTTCGTGTTCGTCGGCGTGATTACCGCGATCGGGTTCTTCCAGCTGTTCGCCGAGCCGTACGTGATGACGGGAGGTGGGCCTCTCAACAGCACGCTGTCGATGGTCCTCTACATGTATCAGGAAGGCTTCCGCTGGTGGCGGCTGGGATCGGCGGCGTCCATCGCGTTCGTGCTGTTCGCCCTCGTGCTCGTGGTGACCATCCTCCAGCTCCTCTGGCGCCGGGAGGAGACGTGAGGAGACACCGCGTGGCGTCGATCGCCCTCCACGTGGCGCTGGGGCTCGCGGCCCTGGGCACCCTGTTCCCGCTGCTCTGGATGGTCTCGGGATCCCTCATGGCGACCGGTGAGGCCAACAGCTTCCCGCCGCGCCTCTTCCCCGCCCACCCCACGCTCTCCCACTACGCCGCGTTGTTCACGCGGCTCAACGTGGGCCGGTATTTCCTGAATAGCGTGATCGTGGCGGGGGGCGCGACGGTGATCTCGCTGCTCCTGAACTCCATGGCGGGGTACGCGCTCGCCAAGCTCCACTTCAAGGGAAGGGCCCAGCTCTTTCGGGTGCTCGTCGCCGGTCTGGTGATTCCGGCCCAGGTCGCCATGCTGCCCCTGTTTCTGGTGCTCCAGGCCATGGGACTCGTGAACACCTACGTCGGCGCGATGATTCCGGCGATGGCGACGATTTTCGGAATCTTCCTCATCCGCCAGTACGCGATGGGAATTCCCGACGACCTCCTCGCGGCGGCGCGGATGGACGGGGCGAGCGAGTTCCGGATCTACTGGTCCATCGTGATGCCGGTGATCAAGCCGATCCTCGCGACGATGGCCCTCTTCACCTTCCTCTCCACCTGGAACGACTTCCTCTGGCCTCTCGTCGCCCTCACCGACGACGCGAAGTACACGCTTCCCGTGGCCCTCGCCGGGCTCGCCGGTGAACACGTGCAGGACACGGAGCTGATGCTGGCGGGGTCAGTGGTCACGGTAGTACCGGTCCTGCTCGCCTTCATCGCCCTGCAGCGCTTCTACGTCGAGGGCATCACCGCGGGGAGCGTGAAGCAGTGACCTCAGTCCGCCATGACGGCCAAAACGCCGCCGCGGGACCTGATCACGTCACGATAGAGGCGGGCACTCGCCTTGAGCGTGCGCTTCTGCGTCGCGAAATCGACGTGCACGATGCCGAAGCGCTTTGCGTAGCCCAGGCTCCACTCGAAGTTGTCGAGCAGAGACCACGCGAAGTATCCGCGGAGGTCGACGCCCTGCTTCCGGGCCTCGAGCGCGGCCCGGAGATGCTCGCGGTAGTAGGAGACACGGGAGTGGTCCTCGATCTGAGGATCGGGGAACGCGGCACCATTTTCGGTGACATAGAGAGGAAGGGCGCCCGACCGCTCCTTCACCCAGAGCAGGGTCTCCGTGAGGCCCGCGGGATAGACCTCCCATCCGGTCTCGGTGTACGTCGCACCCGGTACGCGGACGGGCGCGGTTCGAACCGGGTGGGCCGAGGGATCGTCGCGCGTCACTCCGCGCGTGTAGTAGTTGATGCCGAGAAAGTCGATGGGCTGAGCGATCTTCGCGATGTCCTGCTGCACCGAGCTGTCCCACCCCGGCCCATACACCTCGGCGAGCTCGGCGGGGTACGGGCGGCCGAGCACCGGTTCCAGGTACTGCCGGTTCATGTAGGCATCCGCGCGACGGACGGCCGCCAGGTCATTGGGGTCCTGAGTCGCCGGATGTTTCGGCTCGATGTTCAGGACGATCCCGATTTTCCCCTTGCCCTCGGCCCGGTAGGCCTGCACGCCGGCACCGTGGGACAGCAGAAGGTGATGGGCGACGCGCGGGGCCTCGAAGACGTTCCGATGGCCGGGGGCGAGGGCGCCGTGCAGATAGCCGCCATCCACGACCACCCAGGGTTCGTTCAGGGTGGCCCACATCTTCACGCGGTCACCCAGTGCCTTGAAGCAGACCCGCGCGTAGTCCGCGAACCAGCCGGCGATGTCGGGGTTGAGCCAGCCGCCGCGGTCGTCGAGGGCGGCGGGGAGGTCCCAGTGATAGAGGGTGACGTTCGGCTGGATGTTCTTCGCGAGCAGCGCGTCCACCAGCCGGCTGTAGAAATCGAGCCCCGCCCGGTTCACGCGGCCCCGGCCATCCGGAAGGACGCGGCTCCACGAAATCGAAAAGCGGTAGGCATTGAGGCCCAGGTCGGCCATGAGCGCCACGTCCTCCGACCACCGGCGATAGTGGTCGCACGCGACGTCGCCGGTCTCCCCACCGGCGGTCAGGCCCGGGCTATGAGAGAAACGGTGCCAGATGGACGGACCAGCCCCATCGGCGAGAGGCGATCCTTCCACTTGGTAGGCGGATGTCGCGGCACCCCAGAGGAAATCCTCGGGGAAGCGTGTGGAATCACTCATCGGAGACGGCGGGCATGGCGAGCGTAACCCTGGTCGGCGTACAGAGAATATACCCAGGCCCCCCGCCGCGCGTCGCGGTGGACAACCTCGATCTCGCCGTCGCGGACGGCGAGTTCATGGTGCTGGTGGGGCCGTCGGGATGCGGCAAGAGCACTACCCTCCGGATGATCGCCGGTCTGGAGCCCGTGGACGCGGGTCACCTCTCCATAGGCGATCGCCTGATGAACGACGTCGCACCGCGGGACCGGGACGTGGCGATGGTCTTCCAGAATTACGCGCTCTATCCGCACATGACGGCGTACCGGAACATGGCGTTCAATCTGGTGCTCAAGCGGATGTCGAAAGAAGACATCGACAACCGCGTCAGAGAGGCCGCGTCCACGCTGCGAATCGAGCACCTGCTCGAGCGCCGGCCGCGCCAGCTCTCCGGCGGCGAGCAGCAGCGCGTCGCCCTCGGCCGCGCGCTGGTGCGGAATCCCGCGGTCTTTCTCTTCGACGAACCCCTCTCCAACCTGGACGCCAAGCTCCGCGTCGAAATGCGCCGGGAAATCGCCCGGCTCCACCGGCAGCTTGGCACCACGATGGTGTACGTCACGCACGACCAGGCCGAAGCGATGACCCTGGGCAACCGGATCGTGGTGATGCACGGCGGGAAGGTGCAGCAGGTCGGAAAACCGCTCGACGTCTACCGCCAGCCGAAGAACACGTTCGTCGCCGGGTTCATCGGCAGTCCGCCCATGAACCTGATCGACGGACGCCTGACGCCCGACGGCGCGCGCTTCGTATCGGAGGGAGGCGTGTTCACGCTGGTGCCTCCCGCTGAGTGGCGGGCGCCCCTTGCGAAATCCGGGGGACGCGCGGTGGTCCTCGGCATACGGCCGGAACACGTCACGCTGACCGGAGCCGGCCAGGCGGTCCAGGCCCATGTGGACCTCGTGGAACCGCTGGGGCAGGAGGTGCTGGTCTACACCACCGCCAGCTCCAACGCGGCGTCCTGCGAGATCACCGCGCGCCTCCAGGGCGGTCCCTTACCGGTGACCGGAGAGACCGCAGCCATGCACCTGGATCCCAGCGGCCTGGTGTTCTTTGATGCCGAGACGAGGGAGCGGATCGGATAAGGCGCCGGGAGCCGGGAGCCGTCGCAGTCCAGGAGTTGGAGACCCCGTAAGCCTCATGGAGTCCGTCTCTTCCCGACTCAGACGGCTCCCGGCTCTCGGCTCCCGTTATCCCTCCCCCCCATGGTTAGATTCTAGGCCCACATGACCATCGAAATCACCAAAACCAGTTCCGAGCCCGGGGCGGCGTCCCTGGCGGTGAGCGTCCCGGAGGAGAACGTCCGGGCCGCCGAGGAGCGCGCCACGCGCGCCTATCAGTCGCGCGCCCGGTTGCCGGGATTCCGGAAGGGCAAAGCCCCGTCGGCCGTCGTGAAAAAGCGTTTCGCCGAGGACATCCGTCAGCAGGCCCTCCAGGAGATTCTCCAGGAGAGCTGGAAGGCGGCGGTGGACCAGGAGAAGCTCAAGCCCATCGCCGATCCCCACATCCACAATCTGAAGTGGGAGCAGGGCACGCCGGTCACCTTCGAGTTTCACGTCGAAGTGAAGCCCGAGCTCAAGCTCGAGCGACTCGGCGGGTTCACGCTCAAGCGAACGGTGTCGAAGGTCTCGGCCGACCAGGTCGAGGCGCAGATCAATGACCTGCGCGACCAGAAGGCGCCCTGGATCCCGCTGGCCGGCGAGAAGCCCAAGCCGAAGGATCTGGTGCACATCACCCTCGCCCAGCGCGAGGGAGAGGAGATCAAGGACACCCAGCCGTATCAGTTCGTACTCGGCGAGGGGCGTGCCATCCCGGACGTCGAGGAAAAAGTGATGTCCCTCCTCCCCGGCGAGACGGTGGACGCGACGGTCAAGTTCCCCGCCGACTTCCCCGAGGAAGCGAAGCGGGGCCAGTCGCGCGAGGTGCGGATCACCCTCACCGAGGTGAAGCGGCAGGAGCTGCCGGCGCTGGACGACGCGTTCGCGCGCGAGGTCGGTGACTTCGACTCGGTCGAGGCGCTGCGGAAGGCGGTCCGTGAGGATCTGGAGAAGGAAGCCGACCGGCAGGCCGACGCCAACGTGCGGGCGGCGCTGATCGAACAGATCGTCGCGGCGAACTCCGTGGTGGCCCCCGCTCCGCTCGTGAATCGGGCCCTGGCCGTCTACGCCCAGGCGTACGGCATCCCCGAAGACCGCTGGGAACAGTTCTCGACCGAAATGCGTTCGGTGGCCGAACAGCAGGTGCGCCGGGACCTGATCCTCGACTATGTAGTCGAGGCGAACACTCTGGCCGCCACCGAAGCGGAGCTGGACGCCAAGATCGAAGAGCTCGCGGCGAAGCGGGGCCAGCCGGCCCGCGAGCTGTACGCGTCCCTGGAGAAGGCCAAGCGGCTTCGTGATCTCGAGCGAGGCCTTACCGAGGAGAAGGTGTTTACCTTCCTTCTGTCGCAGTCCACCGTGGAGAATGCATGACCTCGGGCACGATCTATCCGCCGTACATCATCGAGCGTTCCAGCCGGGGCGAGCGCACCTACGACATCTTTTCGCGCCTCCTGATGGACCGCATCGTGTTCCTCGGCACCGCGATCGACGACACCGTGGCGAACATCATCATCGCCCAGCTGTTGTTTCTCGACGCGGACAACCCCGAACGGGACATCTATCTCTACATCAATTCCCCGGGCGGACTGGTATCGTCTGGCATGGCCATTTACGACACGATGCAGTTCCTGCGCGCCCCCGTGAACACCATCTGCATGGGCATGGCGGCCTCCATGGGCTCGTTCCTGCTCACCGCGGGCACCACGGGCAAGCGCTCCGCGCTGCCCCATGCGCGGATCATGATGCACCAGCCTTCGGGCGGCGCGTCCGGCACCGCGGCGGACATCGAAATCCAGGCCCGCGAAATCATCTACCTGCGTGGCAAGCTCAACGAGCTGTACTCGAAGCACACCAAGAAGCCGCTGGAGCAGATCGAGAAGGACATGGACCGGGACCGCTTCATGTCCGCGGAAGAGGCCAAGGAGTACGGCCTCATCGACAACGTCATCGCACAACTCAAGGATTTGGACGGGAAAAAGGCCTGAGCCCTTGCGCCGATAGGGCCCTTTTCCCATACTAGCCGATATGTCACACGATAAGCACCTCCGTTGCTCCTTCTGCGGCAAGTCGAAGGACTCGGTCCGGAAATTCATCTCCGGGCCGTCGGTGTACATCTGCAACGAGTGCATCGCGCTTTGTAACGAAATTCTGGCGGAGGACGAAGAGCGGGAAGTCGCCGAAGCGATCACGCAGGTCCCCACGCCGCAGGAAATCAAGGACGTGCTGGACCAGTACGTGATCGGGCAGGAGAAGGCCAAGAAGACCCTCGCCGTCGCCGTCTACAACCACTACAAGCGCATCAATTCCCACTCCAACGGGCGTGAGTCCGAGGTGGAGCTCGACAAGAGCAACATCCTCCTCATCGGCCCCACCGGCGTGGGCAAGACCCTGCTCGCGCAGACCCTGGCCCGCATCCTGGACGTTCCCTTCACCATCGCCGACGCCACCACGCTCACCGAGGCGGGGTACGTGGGCGAGGACGTCGAGAACATCCTGGTTCGCCTCCTCCAGGCCGGCGATTTCAACGTCACCGAGTGCGAGCGGGGCATCGTGTACATCGACGAGATCGACAAGATCGCCCGGAAGTCCGAGAACCCGAGCATCACGCGGGACGTCTCGGGTGAAGGCGTGCAGCAGGCCCTGCTGAAGATCCTCGAGGGCACGGTCGCCTCGGTGCCGCCGCAAGGCGGACGCAAGCATCCGCAGCAGGAATACATCCAGGTCAACACCAAGGACATCCTGTTCATCTGCGGAGGCGCCTTCGACGGCCTCGAGAAGATCATCGAGTCCCGCACCGGCCGCCGGCAGATCGGATTCAGCAAGGAAGAGGTCGCCAAGGGTGAGGCCGACAAGCGGAAGAAGAACCCCTTCGTGGACGTGGAACCGGACGACCTGCTCCGCTACGGCCTGATCCCCGAGCTGGTGGGCCGCCTGCCGGTCACCGTCCCCCTCGACGCCCTGGACGAGGAGTCGCTGGTCCGGATCCTGGTCGAGCCCAAGAACGCGCTCACCAAGCAGTACGCCAAGCTCTTCGAGCTGGAAGACGTCCGCCTTACCATCGACAAGGACGCCTTGAAGGCCATCGCCCAGAAGGCGATCAAGCGCGGCACCGGTGCCCGCGGGCTCCGCGCCATCCTCGAAGAGATGATGACGGAAATCATGTTCGACCTGCCGGGCCGTGACGACGTGCGCGAAGTCGCCATCACCGCCGAATGCGTCACCGCCGGCCGGCAGCCCCTCCTGGTCACCGAGCGGCCGCGCCAGAAGAAAGAAGCCTGACCGACCCGCGGTTCGTCGGCTCGTTCCCCCGGGCCGATGTCACACTCGATCCTCCCCACCCCGAAATCGCCTTTCTCGGACGGTCCAACGTCGGAAAGTCGAGTCTCCTGAACGCGATCGTCGGCCAGCGAATTGCGAAGGTGTCCGCGTCTCCGGGCAAGACCA